>QHBY01000235.1:14256-59016 GCA_003244245.1 Pseudonocardiales bacterium | reverse complement strand
CGCTTCATCACCTCCGCCGAGCACGACCTGACCGAGAACATCGTCCACCTCGTGCTGGCCCGCCCCGAGGGCTCCGGGCCGGGCACCAAGGGCCTGTCGCTGTTCGTCGTGCCCAAGTTCCACTTCGACGTCGAGACCGGAGAACTGGGCGAGCGCAACGGCGCCTTCGTCACCAACGTCGAGCACAAGATGGGCCTGAAGGCGTCCACCACCTGCGAGATGCGCTTCGGTGAGACGACGCCGGTACCCGCGGTCGGCTGGCTGGTGGGCGACGTGCACGACGGGATCGCGCAGATGTTTCAGGTCATCGAGCACGCGCGGATGATGGTCGGCACCAAGGCCATCGCGACGCTGTCGACCGGTTACCTCAACGCGCGGGACTTCGCCAGGACCCGGGTGCAGTCGGCAGATCTGACCAAGGCCGGCGACAAGACGGCGCCGCGGGTGACGATCATCAACCATCCCGACGTGCGACGCAGCCTGATGCTGAACAAGGCCTACGCCGAGGGGATGCGCGCGCTGGTGCTCTACACGGCCACCGCGCAGGACCGCATCATCGTGGGCGAGCACGCGGGCGAGGACGTCTCGCTGGACGAGGCGATCAACGATCTGCTGCTGCCGATCGTCAAGGGCGCCGGCTCGGAGCGGTCCTACGACCAGCTCGCGCAGGCGCTGCAAACCTTTGGTGGCTCGGGGTACCTGCAGGACTACCCGCTGGAGCAGTACATCCGCGACGCGAAGATCGACACGCTGTACGAGGGCACGACGGCGATCCAGGGCCAGGACTTCTTCTTCCGCAAGATCGTCAAGAACAAGGGCGCGGCACTCGGCGCGCTGTCGGCCGAGATCACCCAGTTCCTGGAGTCGATCTCGGACGAAGGCCGGTTGAAGGAGGAGAGCGCCGCACTGCAGAAGGCGCTCGAGGACTTCGGGGGCATCGTCGCGGCGATGTTCGCCCAGCTGATGAGCGCGCAGGAGGACGTCCGTAACGTCTACAAGGTAGGTCAGAACACCACGCGCCTGCTGCTGTCGGCCGGCGATCTGATGGTCGGCTACCTGCTGCTGCGCCAGGCGGCCGTCGCGCTGACCAAGCTGGACTCGAACGGGCTCTCCGATGCTGATCGCGCGTTCTACGAGGGCAAGCCGGCGGTGGCGCACTTCTTCGCGATGACCATGCTGCCGGAGCTGGCGGCGCGCCGAGCCGTCGCCGAGTCGGTCGACAACTCGCTCATGGACCTGCCCGAATCCGCCTTCTGACCTCACCCTCCCCCCGTTGAGTGACGTATCTCGATGATCAGAGACGGCGAATTTGCCGTCTCTCAACCGGGAGATACGTCACTCAATGGGGTGGGTGGGGCTCGGTAGGGTCGAGTCGTGAGGTCATCGCGTTGGATTGACCTGGCCGGGGCGGCGAATGTGCGCGACCTGGGCGGCTTGCCGACCGACGACGGGCAGCGCATCGGGCCCAAGCGGCTCATCCGTGCCGACAATCTGCAGGGCCTGACCGAGGCAGACGTGCGCGTGCTGCTCGACAAGTACGAGGTGCGCGCGGTGGCCGATCTGCGCACCGGCATCGAGGTAGATGCCGAGGGTCCGGGCCCGATGTCACGTGAACCGTCGGTGGACGTCGTGCATCTCTCGCTGTTCCCCGAGGCCGGGCGCAATACCGATGCCGGCTCGCTGGACGACGACGACGACACTGCGGTGGTGCTGCCGTGGCAGAACCGGGGCACCGACCTCGGTGAGCCGGACCGGGTGCGCCTCGGCGCGGCCGGGGTCTACCTGCGCTACCTCGACGAGCGCCCCGACTCGGTGCTGGGCGCGCTGCGATTGATCGCCGCAGCCGACGGCGCCACGATCGTGCACTGCGCGGCGGGCAAAGACCGGACCGGCACGGTGATCGCCCTGGCCCTGGCCGAGGTCGGCGTGACCCGCGAAGCGATCGTCGAGGACTACGCGCAGAGTGCCGAGCGGATCGAGGCGATCTTTGCCCGGCTCAACGCGTCATCGACCTACCGCGCGGATCTGGCCAACCAGTCGATCGACAAGCACCGCCCGCGAGCCGCCACCATGGAGCAGTTCCTGGATGCGGTGCAGGCGAAGCACGGCGGCGCGGCGGACTGGCTGCGGGCGCACGGCTGGACCGAGGACGACGCCGCCACGCTCCGCAAGCACCTACTCAGCTAGCCCGGTGCTTTCTGGCCAAGCTGTGGACTGCCTACCGAGCTAACTTTGCCGTAACCTTCCCGACAAACTGCCCAGGTTAGGGATACCAAAGATGCGCATTCGCCCTATTTTCAGCGCCGCAACAGTCGGGCTGATCGTCGTCGCGGCTCTCGGTGCTGCGCCGTCCGCGGCTGCCGCCGATCCGCCGACGCGGGTCATCACCCTGGCTGGAAGCCTGCAGAGCGAGTTGGGTTGCCCGGGCGGCGATTGGCAGCCCGATTGCGCCCAGTCCCGGCTGGCCCTGACCGCCCCGGGCATGTACGGCGCGCATTTCAGCCTGCCGGCCGGGTCATATGAGTTCAAGGTGACCGTGGACGGGTCGTGGACCGAGAATTACGGCGCCGACGGGGCGCGCGGCGGGGCCAACATCCCGTTGGTAATCGAGGGTCCGGCCAGCCTCGACTTCGCCTACAACGACACCACGCACCGCGTCTCCATTGCGCCGACCGACTTGCCGGGGCCCGCCACCCCGGCTGACGCGGCACTGGCCGGGAACTCCTTGCGCCAGCCGCTGACCAAGGAGCAGTTCTACTTCGTGATGACCGATCGGTTCGCCAACGGCAGCACTGCGAATGACCGCGGCGGCCTGAGCGGCGATCGGCTCAAGACCGGCTTCGACCCGACGCACAAGGGCTTCTATCACGGTGGCGACCTCAAGGGTCTGATCAGCAAGCTGGACTACATCAAGGGTGTGGGCACGACGTCGCTCTGGCTGACGCCGTCGTTCGTGAACAAGCCTGTCCAGGGCCCGCCCGGTCAAGAGACGGCCGGCTACCACGGCTACTGGATCACTGACTTCACCCACATCGACCCGCACCTGGGCACCAACGCGGACATGAAGACGCTGATCGCCTCGGCCCATGCCCGCGGCATGAAGGTGTTCTTCGACATCATCACCAACCACACCGCCGACGTCATCGACAACACCCAGAAGCAGTACAGCTACCTCAACAAGACCGACTTTCCCTACAAGGACGTCAACGGCGTCCCATTCGACGACCGCAAGTACGTGAATCAGCCATTCCCGAAGATGAATGCGAACTCGTTCCCGCGGCCGCCGGTGTTCGACAACCCGGCTGACGCCACGGCCAAGACGCCCGCCTGGCTGAACAATCCGTTCCTCTACCACAACCGCGGCGACTCGACCTTCGCCGGCGAGTCGGCCACCTACGGCGACTTCTCCGGGCTGGACGACCTGTTCACCGAGCGCCCCGAGGTGCTCACCGGCATGACCAACATCTACAAGACGTGGGTGGACTTCGGCATCGACGGGTTCCGCATCGACACCGCCAAGCACGTCAACACCGAGTTCTGGCAGCAGTTCTCGCCGGCGATGCTCGCCGCGGCGCACGCGCATGGCACCTCGAAGTTCTTCGTGTTCGGCGAGGTGTTCGACGCCGACCCGGCGTTCCAGAGCCAGTATTCGACGACAGCCAAGCTGCCTGCAACGCTGGACTTCGGCTTCCAGCAGAACGCGATCGCGGTCGCGAACGGCGGCGCCACGACGTACCTGTCGAAGCTGTTCGCCGGCGATGACTACTACACCGACACCGACTCGAACGCCTACGACCTGCCGACGTTCCTGGGCAACCACGACATGGGCCGGCCCGGCAAGTTCGTCAACGGATCGCAGACCCGCGACCAGTTCGCGCACGCGCTGATGTACACGCTGCGCGGGCAGCCGGTCATCTACTACGGGGACGAGCAGGGCTTCATCGGCGACGGTGGTGACCAGGACGCACGCCAGGACATGTTCCCCAGCCAGGTTGCCAGCTACAACGACGACCCGATGATCGGCGGGCCGACCGGCAGCCGGTCGCGCTTCAACACGTCCTCGACGATGTACCGCTTCATCCAAGGGCTCTCGAAGCTGCGCAAGGCGCATCCCGCGCTGGCCGACGGCGCGCAGACCACGCGCTTCGCCAGTGACGCGGCCGGCGTCTTCGCGGTGAGCCGGGTCGACCGCACCCAGAAGGTCGAATACCTGGTGGTGGCTAACAGCGCCGACACGGCGAAGACCGTGCGGTTCTCCACATACACGCCCTCCGCGTCCTTCACCAAGATCTACGGCGGCACGGGGGCGGTGCCCTCATCGCAGGCCGGTCAGGTGAAGGTCACGGTGCCGCCGTTGAGCGTGCAGGTCTACCGGTCCAACCGGGTGGTTCCGGCCAGCAAGGCGGCCCCGGCGGTGTACTTCGCCAAGCCGTCGGCTGGTGGGGTGCTGGCCGATCGGGCCGAGATCCAGGCTGCGGTGCCGGCGAACACGCCGGTGCAGGCCTCTTTCGCCTACCGGGTGGTGGGACGGCACGTGTGGCGGCCGCTCGGCACCGACGACAACGCGCCGTACCGGGTCTTCCACGACGTCCGCGGGCTGTCGAAGGGCACGCTGGTCGAGTACCGCGCGGTGGTCAAGGACAACGCCGGGCACCTGTCAGCGACATCGAGCTACGGCACCGTCGGCGCTGCCCCGAAGCCGGTGGGCGGTGGCGTCGGTGACGTGACGCAACCGACCGCGGTGAGCGTGCCGGGTTCAGACAACTTCGAGATGGGCTGCACTGGCGACTGGATGCCTGATTGCACCCAGGCCCAGCTGAGCTTGGACGCGAACGACCACATCTGGAAGGGCACCTTCACCCTGCCGGCCGGGACGTACTCGTACAAGGTCGCGATCAATAGGGCGTGGGACGAGAATTACGGTGCCGGTGGCGTCCCGAACGGCGGCAACATCGACCTGACCTCGGATGGCACCACGCCGATCACGTTCTTCTACGACCACCGCACCCATTTCGTGACCTCGACGGCCGCGGGCCCGATCGTGGTCGCTGCCGGGTCGTTCCAATCCGAGATGGGGTGTCCGGCCGAACCGGACCCCGCCTGCATGCGCTCGTGGCTGCAGGACCCGGACGGTGACGGGACGTCCTCGCTCGCGACAACCCAGATCCCGCCCGGCGACTACACGGTCAAGGCGGCCCTGAACCGAACGTGGGCTCTCAATTACGGTGCTGGCGGTGCGCAGAACGGTGCCGACATCCCGTTCACCGTGCCCGATCTGCCTGGCGTGATTACGACGTTCAGCTTCGACGGTACGTCACACGTGCTGACGGTGACGACGCGGGCGCCAGGTGCGAAACCTGACCTGGCGGTCGCGGCTGCGCGTTGGCTCAATCGGTCGACGATCGCCTATCCGGTCAACCGGTTGCCGGCCGGCGTAGATCCCGCGTGGCTGCGCTACCGGCTGCACTGGGGAACGCTGGCTGTCGACGCCACTGGACTGGGCGGCCAGTTCGTCGACGCGCGCCTGGTGCCCGGTGGCCCGGCGGGTTATCTGGCGCTGCGCATCGACTACCGGACGGCCCTGCACCACGACCAGATCGTGGCCAGCCCGATGGTGGCTATCGGCGTCTATGACGACGCCGATCGGTTGATCGACGCAACCGGCGTCGCGTGAGCGGCGCCTAGTCGCCGGTGTCGGCCGCCTTCTTGGCCGCCTTTCGGACGGGGGGGCGCGCCGGCGCCACCACCTGCTGGGTCGCGATCTGGCTGATCACGAGCTCGGCGAAATCGGCCAGCACGCTGTCGAGCTGTTGCGTGATGCGCCGGTCGGACTCCAACTGAGCCGTGCGCAGTGCCCGGGCCAGCTCGTCACGGTCGGGGCGGCCCTCGATCGAGCCGGTCAGCTTGTCGATGCCCTGTTCGAGCGAGCCGGTCAGCATGCCGACGTTGTTGCGCACGCTGTCGTCGACGTGTCCGTGCAGCCCTTCGAAGCGCCCGTGCACTTCGTCGAAGCGCCGGTGCAGCGCGGGGATGTCGAGGGTCTCGGGCAGCGCCTCGACCCCGCCCTGCACTCGGGCCACGGTGCCGTCAATCTCGTCCAGGCGTCCGTGCACGTGCTGCAACCGATCGTCCAGGCCGTCGAGCCGGCCGGAGACACCCTCGAAGCGACCGGCTACCCCTTCGAGCCGGGCGTCCAGAGCGTCCAGTGGCTGGCCGACCCGGTCGCTGAGCGCGGCCACGGCGACGCTCACCTGACGCAACACCTCGTCCTGGGCGTCGATGCGCAACAGTGCCTCGTCGATGCGCTCGGCAATCACGCTGACCTCGGTGCGATCGGGCAGGGCACCGAGGCGCTGCTGGATGGCGAGCATGGTGTCGTGGGTGAAAGCGAGCCTGCCCTGAGTCTCGCTGACGAAGTCCTCGACCGGGGTGAGCCTGGCCCGTACTTCATCGAGCAGTTCGACCACCTGGCGCTGCTCGTCGGCTCTGAGTTCGGAGGCTCTGCCGAGCATGGCTCGCATCTTCTCGAAGCCGATATCCGGGGGCTGGGCGACGGGCTGCTCGTCCACGATGTGGGTACCTCTCTGCTGCGGTTTAGCCGGCTCTCAAACGGTACATAATGACCCGCGCGCGCCGAACCCGCTAGTGGTCTGGCCGCATATCGCAGACAGACCACCAGGAGTTTTACTCAACCAGCCCACAGCGACGTCCACGTCACCGCCGCCTGCGCCATGTCCGGCGCCGGCCTGACTCCGAGAGCGCTGGCGGCCGAATGGCCGATTTCGACGCTGAGACCGAAGAGAAATGGGCCTACCGGGCGGCTGGCTTGTCGATCAATACGCCACGACCGACCTAGGCGAGGACAGGGCGGACCTGGTCCCAGCCATCGCCGCGCACACCGGCCACCACCCAGCCCTCGTCGGGCCCACCTTCGACAGCGACGTCGTCCTCGTCACCGGATACGGCCCGAGAACCAGGTTCTGGACCGCGGGACCGTGCCCGCGGTCATCGCGGCCGTTGCAGCCGGGAGCGGCCAACGCGCGCAGGACTGGGCCATGCCGGCCGCGGAGGCACTGCCGCACATATTGGTCTGGGCCCAGGAGGCGCAACTGCCCGCAGACCGCGACGCCTTCGCGGCCGACCTGATCGAACACGCTGACCCGATCTCTGAGGACGTCTTGCTCGACTTCATTACGGCCGTCGGGGTCCGTGACGCCGAAGAGCCCGCCTGATCGGCGCGGTGGAAGGGTGGCCGAATTCGGCGGCCAGGTAGCGGCCCCAGGCGTTGGGAAACACGAGGTCGAGAGCCCCCCAGGAGGTTCCTGCGATGCAGACGATGGTTGAGCGGACTCGGCGCGTCTCGGTAGCCGGGGGTCAGCTGGCGGAGCGGCTGGAGCGCATCGCTCGGAGCTGGGTCAGCGAGACGTCGTTGCGGAGCCGGGCGTACTCCGGGGAGTCCACCGCGTGCAGCGTGATCCGGCCGTCTGCGTCGTAGTGCAGTCCCCAACCGAATGTCTTCGGCAGCGCAGAGGCGCGCAGGCACGCGCGCGGCTGGCTGAAGTACTCCTGACTGAGCCGGCAGAGCTCGGCCTCGTCGATGTCCCGGCCGCGGATCTGCGGGGACGACGCAAGCAGAACGTCCTCTTGAGTCCACTGACCGGGTGCAGCGGCGAGCATGGCGTATTGCGTGCTGGCCACGGTCGGGCTGCCCGCCCGCTCGATGGGGACCTCACCAGTGGCCGCGCGGCAGTCCTCGGCGACGGCGATGAATGTGTTCGTGTAACCCACGACACCATCCTCGACCCTGCAGCGCCTCGATGACCACTGCGGTCCGTCGAAGAGAAGCCGTGCCAGACGAGGATCGACCAGCGGCACAAGATCACCGGGTGGTCAGCTCGCGAGAGTGACCTGCAGCGGTCTGCACGGGGTCCTGACAGCGCTACTTGACCGGGCCGGTCCTCCGGCGCCCGACGGCAGCCGCATCTGTGGCCGGGGGCTCAAGCGCGTAGACGGTGGACCGGCCAATGCCGAACAGCTCCGCGAGGTCGGGCGGGCGCTTCTGCCCGGTCCTGTGAAGGTCGACGAGGAGCGCCTCCCGCGTCGGGCTGAGCTTGGGCTTGCGTCCATGGAGCTTGCCGCCGACCCGGGCAACAGCGAGACCCTCGCGCATCCGGGCCTGGATGAGGTCGGACTCGATTATTTGGACACCTCCTCGTCATCCTTGAGGGCGGTGGCGAAGAACAGCCTAGGCAGTCCGGGCGCGTCGACGTCGCGGGAGATGGTGGGGAAGGGCAGCTCGCGGAAGTCGAAGCCGGGGTCGCCAGGTTGGAGGACGCGCTCGGGTAGCCACCCGCAGGCGGTCAGGAGGTGTTCGGGTTCGTCGGACCCGGACAGCCATGGTGCGCCGAGTTCGGTAAGGGCCGCGCGCATGAGTTCCATCGACGGGCTGGTCAGGAAGGTCTTGCCGATGAAGTCGGTGGCGATGCAGCTGCCGTGGCTGCTGTGCTGGCTGGTGGTACGCAGCAGGTGCTCGACAGCGGGTTCGGGTAGGTAGGACAGCAGCCCTTCGGCGATCCAGACGGCCGGCTGATGGGGGGTGTAGCCGGTGTCGGTGAGGGCGGTGGTCCAGTCCTCGGTCAGGTCGGCACCCACGGCTCGCCGGTCGCATGCCGGCTCGGCCCCGAGATCGGTGAGCGCGGCGTTCTTGCTCGTCAGCAGGGTCGGTTGATCGAGCTCGAACACGGTGGTGCCGGGCGGCCAGGTCAGCCGGAACGCGCGGGTATCAAGGCCCGCGGCGAGGAGGACGACCTGCCGTGTCTCGCCGTGGTGCACGTGGGCGCGCAGTACGTCGTCGTAGAACCGGGTCCGCAGCGGCAGCACCGGGTTGCGGCCGCCGGTGAAGGCCTCGAACCGTTCCATGAGGGCAAAGCCCTCCGGGCCGGCGAGGGTGGCGGCGTACTCATCGGCGAACAACCGGTCGGACCTCTCGCTCTCGACGGCCCGGGCGGCGGCGGTCCAGCGGGCCGTCCGGCCCACGGGTTCCAGTTCAGCATGATCGGTCCTCATCGTGCGCCTCCACTCTTGGGACTCGTGTTCCTGTCGTGTGGCGTTCTCGAGTTCCGACGCCCCGGCGGATGGATTGATCGGCCGTCCCCGGCTACTGCTCGTAGAGGGCGTCGTAGGCACCGCGAGCTGCGTCGGCCTGCCGGCGATGACGTGTCACGGCTGAGTGTCGGGTAGCTCGGTCAACGGCGATGGTGGTCCACCCGTCGCCGTCCTCGTCGGAGAGATGGATGAGCAGGGTGTGTGCGTCGTGCTCGACGCGCAGACGATGCCGCGGGTTGGTCTGCTCGTGCAGGCCGCGGACGGGCTTATCGTCGACGCGTTCCTCCGCGACAAAGGACGTCCACCGTCGTCGTCCCGCTGGAGGGTGAGGTAGCCGTCCGCCGCCGGTCTGCTGCTCTGCCACGCGTGCCCTCTCCGTCGGCTAATTGACCCAGCTCGGCTAGCTCCGGGTGCGCCCGAGCTGCGCGAGCAGCTCCTCGATGCGCCGGAGGGTGGCTCGATGGCGTTCGACCTCGCGGGCCCAGCCGCGGGTGTGCGCGTCGTTCATGAGCGGTTGTTCGAGCTTGAGGCGGGCCCGTAGCCGGGGAGCGTAGTCGCTGGGTCGCGGTACGGGTCGAGCCATTGGGCGAGGACGGCTCGTTCCGCACCGGTCATGGCCCCGTCGGTCCGGATGTCCTCCCGCCGGGCAACGACCGGGGTGGTGGCGTGCTCGGGCTCCGCATGATGGCGACCTTGCCACCGGTCCACGATCCACGCCAGGCTTCTTCGTGGACTGAGCACCACTCCCAAGACGACGGCTGCTGTCGAGAAAGCGTGCCGGCCGATGCCGTCCCGGTAGCCGAACCACCCGTGCTCGCAGTGCGGCGGTCGGGCACGGCCGGCCCCGTCGAACGGCTGAAGATCTTGGACGTCCCGTATGACGCACCTTTGCGGGCGGGCCGATCGCTGTGTCAGTGGGGATCCTGCTGTGGGACATCGAAAGATCAACTGAAGAACGGGCACTGCGGGCGTCTTCGGTCGTGCCGTGGCCCTTTTCCTCGGCGTTGTCGGGCTCAGCGGGTTCGCACGCGGTGGGCGGCGGCCTTGACGCGGTTCTGGCAGGCAGTGGAGCAGAACCGCTTCGTGCCGTTGCGGGAGATGTCAACGAACACCCGGTCGCACCCTGATCCCTGGCAGACCCCCAGTCGATCGGCATAATCACTGCCGAGCACTGTGGCGAGGCCGACGGATATCCCTCCGCCCCACCCTGACCGGTCCGCGGTGTCGCGGCCGTGGAAGTGCAGATGCCAGGGCTCGTCGTCGTGCCGGTCCAGATACGGGACGGGCTGGTAGCGGGCCAGCAGCCGGTTGACGAGCGACGACGCGTCGTCGAACCGGTCGTCGCCGGCCTGCTCGAACACCGGGCGGACAGCCACCGCGAGGTCGACGTAGGCGGGTATCCGGTCCGGTGCTGGGGTGGCCCGGCTGCGGGTGGTCTGGACGGCGCCGGCAACGGCCTCGACCAGCGCCGGTCCGGTGGGGACGTCATAGCGCCGCCCCCTGCGCTGCCCAGGCGTTGCGACGTTCACCAATGCCGCAGCGGCCGCGACCACTGCGTCGGTGTGACTGCCGAAATTCATTTGACCAGGTACTCCGTTTCGGTTTAGTGTTGTGACGGTCAAATAATCCGACGACAGGTACGGAGACCAATCATGCCGACCACCCTGCAGGCCCGCAACTGGATGGAACGCTGGGACCAGCAGCAGGAGTTCTACATCGCCGACCGGGAGGAGCGCTTCGCGGTCATCGCCGACGTCGTCACCGCGGTCGCGGGTCGCCCGGACCCGCTGATCGTCGACCTCGGCGCAGGGCCCGGCTCGCTGTCGGTACGCCTGCTCGACCGCATCCCGGCCGCCAACGTCGTCGCTGTCGACGCGGATCCCCTGCTGCTCGGCCTCGCCCGCGCCGCCTACGGCGACCGGGCCGGCCTGCGGATGGTCGGCCACGACCTCCGGACGACGGGGTGGGTGTCCGCGCTCGCGCTGCCGCGCCCCGCCGACGCGGTAGTCAGCACCACTGCCCTGCATTGGCTGACCCGTCCGCAGTTGGCCGACGTGTATCGGGACTGCGCTGAACTGCTGCGCGCCGGCGGCGTGCTCGTGAACGGCGACCACCTGGCCGAGGCGCCGGATCGGCCACGACTCGGCCGGCTCACCTGCCGGATCGCCGAAGCCCGGGCCGCCCGAGCCGGCGCCAACCGCACCGAGGACTGGGGCGCGTGGTGGGACGCCGTGGGCAGCGCACCCGAACTCGCCGACCTGATCAGCCAGCGCGGCGCTCGCCCGCTCGAGCACAGCGTGCCCGATGTCCCCACCCTCGACGACCACATCGCCCTGCTGCAGCAGGCGCGATTCGCCGAAGTCGGACCCGTCTGGCAGCACGGGGACGACAGAGTGCTCGTCGCCCTGCGCTGACACACCCACCAGCAGGCTCCGCTCGTAAACGAGCCGACCACTACGCACGTTGGCCCGCGGGTGCCTCCGCCGCGGCCTCCAGGAACAGTTCCGGAACCCGTCCAACTTGCCGATCCGCCTGCGGGACGGTCCCCGATCGCTCACCTCCCGAACCTGTGGCTCGCTGCCCGCGTTGAGGCAGGATCGGTTCGTGACCTTCGACCGGCTCCACCATATGCAGTTGGCAATGCCTCGGGATGAGGAGCAGGGCGCCCGAGATTTCTTCGTCGGCGTGCTCGGCATGATCGAGATCGATAAGCCGCCCGCACTCGCGGCACGCGGCGGCGCGTGGTTCCGCGCCGGCGCCGTCGAACTACATCTCGGAGTCGAAGACGATTTCCGAGCGGCCCGCAAAGGTCATCCCGGCACTCTGGTCACCAATCTCGACGACGTGGTGCACCGATTGGTGAGAGCGGGTCAAGACGTCAGCTGGGACGCGGGCTTCCCCGGCTTCCGGCGCGTTTACGCACACGATCCATTCGGCAACCGGCTGGAATTCCTCGAGCTCGCGTCGCCGTAGGGCGATCGATCAGCGGGGCGAGTGAATCGTGACGCGTGTCGTGTTGATCAGTTCCGCTGCGGACTCGAGGGTGTGAGCCACATCGGACAGCATGCTGCCAGTGCGCCCGCAGATGTCCCTCGCACGGTCGACGAACCCAGGTGGTGTGACCGATAACCGTTCGGTCGAATCCAAAGCTCCCTTTTCATTGATCAGCCAGCGTCCGGCGTAGCCGTGCAGGGCGTGAACGCAGAGAAGCACGATGCGGAATAGGCAGCCAGCGACCCAAACCGGGTCGGCCCGTGCCATGGACTTGCGCACACCGCTGAGCAGGAAGTCGGCTTCCCAGAGTCGGCGCGAGAGCGCCGTACTAAGTGCGGGCGGATAGGTCCGCGTCTCGCACTTCAACTCGGTGAGTTCGCCAGTCGTGTCGTCCAGCACGACGCCAAGCGCCAACTCCGCCGGGTAGGCGAAATCTGGCACGCCGAACGGATGGCCCACTTGTGCGTTGAAGCCGAAGCTTCCCTGCTGCGCGTCGCCCCACGCCCGTCGGACGCGGTCGACATCACGATAGATCCAATCGACGGATCTTCCCTCGATGGACAGCCACGCACCACCATCGACCCAAGGCCCCCATTCGCCGGGCTCAGTAACCTGCGCGTCGGGGCCCGCAACACCGCGCGCAAGCGTGCCGAGGGCATTCGTGTCCAGCGGATGGCGGTAGTAGAGGCCGAGGTCATAGTCGGAGGTTTCGGTGTGTTCGCCACGCGCCCGGCTGCCTCCGAGCATCACGCCCACGATGCCGCGGACTCGGCCCAGCTGCGCCGCGAGATTGTTCAACAGCGGATCATCAGCCACATCCCGAGCATGCCAGTCTCAATACACTCCATTGAGATCGTGTCGTTTGCCGAACCTCGACAGGTTGCGGCCGGCACCGCCATCCGCTCCGTTGTCGGAGGACTTGATCGTCTCGTTGGCGCGCCCATTCGGGCGGTGCCCGCAGAGGATCGCTGCGGGACCCCGGGACGGGCACATCACACTTGGCGCACCGGTGCAGAATCGACGTGAGGCCGGGCTGGCTGGTTGGTGGGCTGAAAGGGCGATGCGCCGGAGGCGAGGCAGACTCGATGCTGTGGCGGGTGATGCGGCGGGTGAGTTTGAGACGCATCGAACGCGTCTGTTCGGGTTGGCCTACCGGTTGCTGGGATCGGCTGAGGAGGCCGAGGATGTTGTTCAGGACGCGTTCCTGCGGTGGGGCGGCGCGGATCGATCCACGATCACTACTCCGTCGGCTTGGCTGGCCAAGGTCGTCATTAACCTGAGCCTGAACCGGCTCACGTCAGCTCACGCCCGGCGTGAACGTTACGTCGGGCCATGGCTGCCGGAGCCGGTGCTGACCTCAGAAGGTGCGCTGGGGCCGATGGAGCTTGCCGAGCAGTGCGAGTCGGTGTCGCTGGGGTTGCTTGTGCTCATGGAACAACTGACACCGAGCGAGCGGGCTGTGTTCATCCTGCGGGAGGCCTTCGATTACAGCCATCGCGAGGTCGGCGAGCTGGTCGGGGTGAGTGAGGCTAATTCTCGGCAGCTGCATCACCGTGCTCGGCAGCACGTCCATCGGCGTCGGGCCGGGCGCGGCGAGCGCGTGGAGCCGTCCGGTGCGCAGCGGAGGCGCTGGCAGGGCTTGGTGGACCGGTTCCTGCGTGCCGCGCAGGACGGCGATCTGGCTGGGCTGGAGGAGCTGCTGAGCGCTGAGGTGACGGCGTGGGCCGATGGCGGTGGTGCGGCCACCGCCGCCCGCCGCCCGGTGGTAGGCCGTGCGCGGGTTGCGCGCTACCTCATCGGCGCGATAGGCAAGTTCGGTGCCGGTGCCGGTGCCGGTGTTCGGGTCGAGCGGGCCGAGATCAACGGCTGCCCTTCGCTGCTCGGCTGGTCCGATGCGGTGCTGCTTGGCGTCTTGGTGCCTGAGGTCGAGGGCGATCGCGTTGTCGCCGTGCACATCATCGCCAACCCCGACAAGCTGCGCTTCGCTGCCCGGCAGGCCGCGGGACTGTCACGTTCGGGAGGGCCGCCCGGTTCTTAGTGGGTGAGATGAGAGGACCGAGGCCCATGACCCACACCATTCTGGTGACCGGCGGCACCGGCACGCTCGGACGCGCAGTGGTCGACACAGCGCTGGCCGCCGGCCATCAGGTCCGGCTGCTCAGCCGCCGTCGGGCCAACAGCACCGAACTGCCCTACACGTGGCTAACCGGCGACCTGCGCAGCGGCGAAGGCGTCGCGGCTGCCGTGACCGGTGCGGACGTGATCATCCATTGCGCAACGACCAACGGACGCGGTGATGTCCAGGCCGGCCAGACCTTGCTGGACGCCGCGCAGCGTGCCGGCACCGGTCATCTGATCTTCATCTCCATCGTCGGCGTCGACGCGGTACCACTCGGCTACTACCGGGCCAAGCTCGAAGTCGAGCGCCGGATCGCGGACAGTGACGTGCCGTGGACGGTGCTGCGCGCGACCCAGTTCCACAACCTGGTCACCCGACTGTTCACCGTCCAACGGCGATTGCCCATACTGCTCATCCCTCGAGGGATCAGCATTCAGCCGATCGACGTCCGCGACGTCGCCGAACATCTCGTTCAGCTCGCCGGCGCCAGACCGGCGGCCCGGGTCCCGGACATCGGCGGACCCCAGGTACGTACCGCGACTGACCTCGCGCAGACCTATCTGCACGCCAGCCGTCGGCGGCGACACATCCTGAGCATGCCCGTGGCTGGAATAGCCGCACGCGCCTACCGGGCCGGCGTACATCTGACACCGCAGCACGCCGTCGGCACGATCACCTACGAGAAGTTCCTGGAAGACACGCCATGAACGGCCCGCGACCACGGATCCGCGCTGGGCTGGTCGCGCTGACCCTGCTGCACCTCACGCTGGCGTGCTGGATCCTGCTCGCGCCACGCAGTTTCTTCGACCTCGCGTGGGTGAACATGAACATGACCTACAACCAACACCTGCTGCTGGACTTCGGCGCCATGAACCTTGCGCTCGCGCTCGTGCTCGGCACCGCTACGCGCACGATGGACACCCGGCTTCTCCGCACCGCGCTGCAAGGCACCCTGCTGTTCTGGGCAGCGCATTTCGGGATCCACCTACGCTACCTACACTCCATGACGGCCGCCAGCACCGCGCTGCTCATGACCGCGCTCGCCATGACCATCGCGCTACCCGCGGCCCTGCTGACCCTGGTCCGCAGGACGGCGCGGTCGACGATCTCAGCCGCGAAACAGCCCAAACCCGGCCCGACACCGCCCGCCCCGAACGGCTCCTGACCGGTCCGTGCACCACGCGGGTGGGGCAGCGCACCTGCATTTTGAGCCGCCGAGCACCCCGGCGACTCGGCGGTCGGCGACCCGCCCCACGACGTTGTCGTCGTCTCCCCACAGTCAAAACAGACCACCCTGCGCTCGACACCTGTGTGTGCCCAACCAGCGGGCCGCGACGATGAGCCGCACCCTGACGCGCAAGCCGAACGACCTACGGGACAGCCTGGCGTCAGACGCACGACTCGCGGGAGGCGCCGGATCTCGGGGCGACACTGATTCCCAGAAGACCCGCCCGCGATAAAGCCCGATGAAGGTAGCTCAACCGGTACAGTCCTTCGGTGGCCAAAATGCTCGTGGGGTACGCCCGCTGCTCGACCGACGCCCAGGATCTCACCGCCCAACGCGACGCGCTCACCGCACTTGGGGTGAAGACGAACCGGATCTACGTCGACCACGGCCTGACCGGCACCAACCGAGCACGGCCCGGCCTCCGGGAAGCGCTCGCCGCGTGCCGGTCCGGCGACACCCTGGTGGTGACCAAGCTCGACCGGCTCGCCCGCTCACTCACCGATGCCCGCAACATCGTCGAGGAACTCACCGACGCCGGCGTGAGACTCAACATCGGCGGATCGCTGCACGACCCGACAGACCCGGTCGGTCGACTGTTGTTCAACGTCCTCGGGATGATCGCAGAATTTGAATCAGACCTGATCAGGATGCGCACTCGGGAGGGCATGAAGGTCGCCAAAGCCAAAGGCCGGCTGCGCGGCAAACAGCCCAAACTCAAACCCTCGCAGGAAGCCCACTTGGTCGAGCTGTGGCGCGCCGGCGAACACACCAGCGCCGAGCTAGCTGAACTGTTCTCTGTCGCCCGCTCCACCGTCTACCGCGCCGTGCAGCGAGCTGGCGAGCCGAAGCCCGCTCGGGCTCGCAAGACGTGAGCGGCAACCACGTCTTCGTCGAGACCAAGCGGCGGGGCTACCTGCTGGTAGCCGGGGTCGTCCTGCCGCAAGATCTCGATGCCGTCCGTCGCGTCCTACGCGGTCTGGTGCTGCCCGGCCAGCGGCGGCTGCACATGAAGGACGAGAGCGATTCACGCAAACGCTCGATCGCGACCGCGATCTCGGTCAGCGACGTCCAGGCCACGATCTATGACGCCGGTCGGCGCTACGGCAACGAACGCGAACGCCGCGCGGCCTGTCTGCGCGCCATCGTGGAGGACGCCGCTCGCCGCGGAGATGCCATGCTCGTGCTCGAGCAAGACGACTCACTCGTCAGCTGGGACAACCAGCACCTGATCGAGTTCACCCGCGCGGCCGGCTGCCGCGACACCCTGCGCTACGAACACCGGCGAGCAGCCGCCGATCTGGCGCTCGCGATCCCGGACGCGATCGCCTGGTGCTGGGCCAAAGGCGGCGACTGGCGACGACGCGTTGAGCCGATCGTGACCACTGTGCGAGAGGTCTGAGCAACCCCAGACAAGCGCGAAGCCCGAGCGCCACGGTCGTCCGGCCGGGTCTCGGGCTCACTTCCCGAAGCTCAACGCAACGGGCTAGGACAAGTGTAGAGCACCCCAAGCCTCGCCGTCACCTCATCGAGATGAGTGGAAACCGGCGCCAAGAGACCAGATCCGCTCCGACGCTATGGAGACCCCAGTAACCGGCGGACGTCAGACGAACCACCAAACAAGATCATTCTCACCGCTAACCACGGTTCCACTGTTCCTCAACCCCGGATTACCGCTACTACTCCTCACCGACAACCCCACCGCGCGGGCAGGGTGCGGCCGCAACGTCCCGTTCATCGATCGTTCACCGCGCCGTCCGCATGCAGCTGTTCTTTCACTTGTGCCGCGGATCAGCTGGCGGGGATGATCCCTTCATGCGCTTTGTGACGATCGGTTATGGCGACCAGGCGGGCTATGAACAGACGGATCGGGCGGTGCGAGATGCCGCGCATGAGCATGACGCACGAATGACAGCTGCGGGTGCGCAGACGGGTGTTGCGGGCCGTCCGGTACAGGTCCGCAATCCGGATGGTGGCGGCGTCCAAACTCAGGACGGCGCGTTCTTGCGCGCCGATCTGCCAATAGCCGGTTTCTCGCTCATCGAGGCTGACTCCCTCGAGCAGGCCATCGGACTCGTCTCGCAGAGCCCGTGTGCGGTCGCGCATGGGGTCGTTGAGATCTGGCCCCTGACGGATTAGTCGCACCCAACTGGTGATGAGCTTCCGTCCGCGCTGAGGTTGTCTGAGTCCAGAGTGGAGCCAGGAGGCTTAGGCCACAAGCACGCGCATCGACCGGGAAGACCATGCACTGTAAGCCGACCGACGACTGGACGGGCCGTCCGCAATCCGAATCCCCTGCCGGCTCCCACCCGATAAAGGGACCTCCGCGGGCGCAGCGGGCAGATGGCCAGGGGGATAGCGTTGTTCTGCGCTGCCGAGCCGCCGCGTCAGATGACGAACCACCCGTGCTCGCAGTGCGGCGGTCGGGCACGGCCGGCCCCGTCGAACGGCTGAAGATCTTGGACGTCCCGTATGACGCACCTTTGCGGGCGGGCCGATCGCTGTGTCAGTGGGGATCCGCTTGCGGACGTGAGGGACGGTGTGTGGCGTCAGGCCGTGTTGGTGAGTTCGTGCTCGGCTGCGCGGCGGATCCAGGAGGATAGAGATCGGTCGTCGGCTTCAGCGCGCTGGCGGATCTCATCGAGCAGTTCTGGTGGGAATCGGACGGGCACTATCTCGGTCAGGCGCGACTGTCGCCGCCGTGGCGGACCCTGCGGCTGCTGGTTCTCCTCCTCTGCGTAGTAGTCATGCTCCTGCTCAGGTGTCATCGGCTCGTTTTTGGTCATCGGTCCCTCCGGTACTGGGTGGCGAGTGTGGGTGCGGCTTGGTAGCAGCCGATCGGGCGGCATCGGCGTGGGTCGCCGCTAAGCGATGGTGCCAACGGCACGACCAGCACCTGCCCGGACACCTGCGCGCACATCAGCCAGTGCGCCGGCGGCTTGGCCGGGTAGAACAGCGGATCGCTTGACCACACGTCATCGACATCTGCCAGCCCCAGATGCGGATGTTTGAACAGGTGCGCGACCTGAACGTCGACCTCGAACGGGTCCTGCTCATCGAGCAGATCGGGGTCGAACCGCTCCTCGGTCACCACGGCAGTGTATTACAACCGAATACCGATTGGCGAGATCGCGAGCCGTTCGGTCGCGTCCCAACCCTGGTGTAAACGACAACGGACGTAGGTTCCTTCAGGAGCTACCAACTCAGCGAAGGAAGGACTACGCCCGTGTCTGCACGAGTATCTCCCACCGACCGTATCCGCGGCGAGATCGACTCCCTGTTCGACGGTCAGCGTGAGCTGGCCGAGATCATCGAGGACGTCGCCCGCCTCGGTGCCCGGTTGATCATCCAGACCGCGGTGGAGGCCGAGGTCGAGGTGTTCTTGGGCCGGGCCCGCTACGAGCGGGCCGTGGACGTCCCTGAAGCACGCGCTGGCAGCCGTAACGGCTTCCAGGACGCGACGATCAAGACCACGGCCGGGCCGGTCACGATCGCCCGGCCGAAGCTGCGTGGCACCACCGAGGCGTTCGCTTCGCAGTTGTTCGGCAAGACGGTGACGAAGTCGAACGCGTTGGAGTCGTTGGTGATCGCCGGGTTCGTGCGTGGATTGTCGGTGCGCGATGTGGAGAACACCTTGGCCGATGCCCTCGGTGCCGAAGCCGCCTTGAGCAAGTCGACGGTGTCGCGGGTGTGCCAGGTGATCGGGGAGGAGTTCGAACGCTGGTCGACCCGGCGCCTGGACGATCTGGAGCTGGACTACCTGTTCCTGGACGCCTCGATGTTCAAGATGCACCCCGGCGCCCGCGCCGAACCGGTGCTGGCCGCCTGGGGCATCACCACCGAAGGTGCGCCGGTGTTCGTCGCCCTGGCGGCCGGCGGCAGCGAGTCGACCGACGCCTGGGCGACTTCCTCGACGAGCTCACCGGCCGCGGACTGCGCCCGCCGCTGCTGGTCATCTCCGACGGCGCCGCCGGGCTGATCAACGCCGCCGAATCGTCGCTGCCGCGCTCGCTGCGCCAGCGTTGTCTGATTCACCGATCGCGCAACCTTCTCGCGAAGGTCCCGGCCGAAGCACAGACCGAGATCCGCGACGCCTACTGGGCGGTCTTTGACACCGAGCAACTCATCGCCGCCGGCATGAGTCCTGGCCACGATCTCGTTGCCGCCATCCAGCGCCGTATCGACGTCTTCGCCGAGCAGTACGGCCGGACGTTCCCGGCCGCGGTCAAGTGCCTGTTGTCCGACCGGGAGCAGCTCACCAGCTACCTACGCTTCCCGCTCGAGCACCACCGCCGCATCCGGCACTCCAACTTCATCGAACGCACCTTCGGTGAGACCCGCCGCCGCGTCAAGGTCATCGGCCGGCTGCCCGGCGAGGCGTCCTGTCTCAACCTGGTCTGGGCCGTTCTGGACCGCGCGAGCAGAGGCTGGCGCGGCATGACCATGACCCCCACCGGTACCCGCCAGCTGGCCGATCTACGCCACCAACTTCTCGACCCACCAACCCCGATCCGAGCCAAGATCAACACCGAACCCGGCAACGCACCCGGAACTGTCGGAGCCGTCGCCTAACATCACCAACCAGGAACCCAGTCCGTGGTCATTTACACCGCACGTGGGACGCGACCAGCCGTTCCTCTGCCGGCGGGAGTCGACTTGGTGGTAGCGGATTCGTTCCGCCGTCAATGCCGTTGCCACCGGGGGCGGGTTGACCTCACCATCTGGGGAGCTCGTCATGTCTGGACTTCTGATCGGATACGCGAGGGTGTCCACCGAGGAGCAGGATCTCACCGCCCAACGCGATGGGCTGGCCGCGCTGGGCGTGGAGACGGCCCGGATCTATGTCGATCACGGGTTGAGCGGCAGCAATCGGGAGCGGCCGGGCCTGCGCGAGGCGTTGGCTGCCTGCCGCGCCGGGGACACCCTGGTCGTGACGAAACTTGATCGACTAGCCCGTTCGTTGCCCGACGCGCGAGCGATCGCCGAGGACCTCACCAAACGCAAGGTGCGGCTGAGCCTCGGCGCGTCGGTCTATGACCCGACTGATCCCGTCGGGCGACTGCTGTTCAACGTCCTTGCCATGGTGGCCGAGTTGCCGACCTCGTCCGATCCCGGACTCGCGAGGGCATGCGCGTTGCGAAAGCGAAAGGTCATCTCCGAGGAAAGCAACCCAAACTCAACCCGCGCCAGGAAGCGCATCTGGTCGAACTGCTGCACACCGGTGAGTACACGACCCTGGAACTCGCTGACCTGTTCGGTGTCGCTCGTTCGACGGTCTACCGCGCTGTCGTCCGCAGCAAGACCCCAGCCACCGCCCGACAATCCACCACCGCGGCACCTACCTCGCCATCGGTCCGAAAGGTGGTCACCGGCGACGTCAACCGCGACTCGCCGACCGCGATGTACCGGCCACGACACGGCGCGCCCAGCGACCTTCCATCCCAGAACCGAGACCGCTCCCGACCACGAACTGCGCGCCCGGACAGCCCCCCGCAAACGGCGCGGCGAGCATCAGCGACGACGGCACAATGAGCGACCCCTAGCACGCAGGCCCCCGCCCGCACGCGGTTCGCCTGCGGGCAACTGTCCGGTGATGGGGCGGCATACGGGACGGCCTTGATCGTCTGGTCATCTGCGGCCTCGCCGGCTTTCGGCGCGGACGTCGAGGTTCTCCTTGCAGGTGTCTGGCCCGGCCGGCGGACCGCTAGGTTGCCGGCTATGGATCTGATCGACCGAATCGCTGACGGCTCGGGAGAGTTCCTCCTATTCGCGCTGACGCCGCCGCGTCTGTCGAGTGCCGGCGACCGAGCACAGGAGATCGCCGACGCCACCATCGCTCGCCTCCGGCCTTTGGAACTCGACGGGTTGGTCCTCTACGACATTGCTGACGAAGCCGCCCGGAACCCGGCGGAACGACCGTTCCCCTTCATGCCGACCCTCGACCCCGCGGCCTTCCTCGCGGACAACCTCACGGGCTGGCGCGGACCTGTCGTCATCTATCGGGCGGTGAACAAGTACTCACGCCCGGAGCTCCAAGCCTGGCTCGCGGACCAAGATCCTTCGCGAGTGATGGCAGTGCTCGTCGGAGCTGCGAGCAGCCACACCCGGCCAGTGACGTCATTGCCGGAAGCTCAGGCGCTGAGCCGCGAAGTCAACCCGCGGCTGTTCCTGGGCGGGGTTGCGATACCCGAACGACACACTCTGCGAGACGACGAACATCTGCGGCTGTTGACCAAGCAGGACGCGGGTTCCCGCTTCTTCGTGACTCAGGTCGTCTACGACGTCAACGCTGCGAGGAACCTGGTCTCGGACTACCACTACGCATGCGCCGCTCGCGGGACCGCAGCCGCACCCATCGTCTTTACGTTCTCGGTGTGCGGCTCGATGCGCACTCTCGAGTTCCTGCGTTGGCTCGGCATCGATGTCCCGCGCTGGATCGAGAACGACCTCAGGCACGCGACGGACACGCTCGAGGCGTCCTACGAGTTGGCCCTCGCCACGGCGACCGACCTCATCGCCTTCTGCCGCAACCTCGGTATTCCGTTCGGAATCAACGTCGAAAGCGTCTCGATCCGACGGGTCGAAATCGAGATGGCGGTGCGCCTCGCAGAGCAACTGGAGGCCCTGCTCCGGCGTCGAGCCGAGTGAACTTCACACCTCACAAAGCCGTGAAGCTGCTCCCGCTGATGACGAAGTCGCGTCCGGTAGGGGATCCCATACGGAACGCTGACGAGGCCGACCAGCGCGGCGCGGGCCACCGGGAGCGCGTCGTTGCCGGCGTGGGGACCGCATCGAGCAGGTGGCGCCGGACGGTATCCGGCGTAGACCGAGCCTCGGTCCGCGACCGGCCAGCGCGGCGGTCAACCCAGGTAGGCGGCGGCCACCTTCTTCGGCACGCACATCCGCCAGGCGTCGAGGAGCAGTTCGGTCAGCTCGTCCTCGTCCACCGCCGTCAATCGCAGACGCACCCACTGGTAGCGCTCGTCCGAGGGCAGCGGCATCAGGAACTTGTCCAGGTCGCTTGCAACAAGAGCGGCCCGTTCCTCGCGCGGGTAGCCGAAGCCCAGCAGCGTCTCGTCGCGGGACAGCGAGGCGAACACGATCCGGCCGACACGGAACTTCACCCGGTCGCCGACCAGCGCCTCGTACGCGCGCGGCAGTACCAGCGCGATGCGCCGCACATCCTCGATGGTGGCCACCACGCAAATGTAGATCCGCGCACCGACATCGATGGCGGACCCAGGGCGCAAGACACAGCGCCGCTTCGCTCGCCGCCACAACCGAACCTGGCGCGTCCCAGGCTGACACAGGCGCTGCCGCGATCCGGTGGCCGATCCTTAACCGGGCAAGCGCGCGCGGACAGCGGCGTGACCGGATGGATTCGAATTCGAACTGGACGGTCAGAACGCCTCACGCTGATGAGCGGTGGGATCCCGCGGCGGTTGACCATCCCGCTTTTCTCGGCGATGCCGGACGATCAGCAACATGGATCATGTCGCAGCAGTTCGGGTCGAGCTGGACGACGGCTCGAACCGCTACTTCCTGACACTCGGTCGCGCCTTCGACTCCGCTGAGCCACGAGAGTTGCTTCAGTTGGTCGTCGAACATGCAGGCAACTGCGACTTGCAGGCGAAGGTCAGGGACGCCCACATCTGCGAGACAATTCGCGAGGCGGCGGAGTCACTCGACGCCCCATTCTTCTACGAAGCTTTACTTGCCGTCGGTAGACTCTCGATGCCCTCGGCCAAGAGGCATGGCGCCGGCGGGCACGCAGGAGCGTGCGTCGGGGAGAAAACATCTACGATTGCGGAAGCCCGTCGCGCCGCTAATACATCCGCGCAAGGCTCACTTCGGGCTCGACATGAGCGGCTGTCGCCGCAGCGCGGCATAGATCGGATGTTTCGTCAGTCGGGTCAGCCGTGCGTGAGGCACGAGCCCGCGGTTGACGTTAGGAGCTGGTCGGTTGGCCACCCGGAAAGCTCTGTTCCGTCGGCGTTCCGTCGACAGCTACCTGACGGCCAGCGTCCTCACCGTTGGCCACGCCCATCTGCGGCCGCACACGAGTGTTGCTGCAAAGGGCGGCGCTGTGAAACAGTCTCGACTGTGATCCTGTAGCAGAGATTCCGGTCCTCCCCGCGCCCGTGGGTGAGTTGAGCGATCCTGCACCAAAGGATTTCCCTATGTCTTCGTTTGATTTCGGCAGCAACCGCGAATTCACCATTACCGAGCTTGTCGTTCCCGACGAAATCGATTCACCAGATGCCGCGGATTTCATCGAAATGGCCCAGGTGAAGAGCACGGTCGAGGCCGAACAGCGCGGCGGTAGCGCCGCCGAGGTCGCCACCGCCGAGGAGATGCTGCCGAATTGGAGAGACGAAACCTCACCGATGTCGGGGCTTGTCGCCAAGGTCGGCGGCCACGTCGTGGCACGAGGCAGCCTGGCCCTACCTGTCGCCGCAGCCGAATGCTGGGCAGCTGTGGCCGTGCTTCCCGACTTTCGACGCCGCGGGATCGGTTCAGCTCTCTTCGAACATCTCGAGCGGATGGCGCGGGATGCGGGGCGCACCACCATTCAGAACCAGACCAGCTTCCCCGCGGGCGTCGAGGGCGACTCCGTTCCGGCTTCCACCGGCTTCGGGTCGGTGCCTCTGAAGCTCGCGTCGACCCGCTTCCTCCAGCGCTACGGATTCTCACTCGAACAGGTAGGTCGCTTGAGCGGCCTTTCGCTGCCGGTCGATGAAGGAATCTTCTCCTCCCGTCTCGCCGAGGCGACTACTGCCGCCGCTGACTATCGGACGATCACCTGGCAGGGTCGAACGCCAGCGGAATGGGTGGACGGCATCGCCCTGCTGCGCACGAAGATAAGCACCGAGGCCCCGAGCGCAGGTCTGGAGCAAACCGGCTCTTCGGATTTGAGCATGGTTGATCACTGGCGGCGGTAGTCGCGGGAGCCGTCGGCGACGAGCAGAATGCGTAGGCGGTAGTTGTTGAAGTTGCGGAAGCCGTGGGCCAGGCGTCGGGTCTTCTCGATGAGCAGGTTGATCGCCTCGGTGCCACCGTTGCTGACGCCGCTGGTGTCGAAGTAGGCCAACACTTGCTGACGCCACTGGCGCAGGGTGCGTCCGAGGCGGGCGACCTCGGGGATCGGGCAGCTTGGGAATGAGGCGATGATTTTCTCGGCGATCTCGCGTCCGGCCTTGCCCTTGGTGGCGTAGGCCTGGCGCAGCTGTTGGTAGCACTGCCAGGCGACGGTGACTGCCCAGTCGGGGTCACCGGCCTCGAGGCAGGTGTTGAGCTTGGTGATCTGCCGCTCGGTGAGGTTCTCGACGCCGTGGCGCAGCAGCCCGCGGATCTTGTAGAGCGGATCGTGTTTCATGCCGCGGTGCCCGAGCGTGTCTTGCTGCACCCGGCGGCGGACCTCGTCCAGGGCCTGGGTGCCCAGACGCACGACGTGGAAGGCATCCAGGACGGCGACCGCGTCGGGCAGTTCGTCGCGGATCGCATTCGCGTAGCCGCGGAACGGGTCGAGGGCGGCGTGCTCGACGGCGTCGATGAAGTCCTTGGTCTGCTCGCCGAGCCAGCCGGCGTAGACCGTCCCGGAGCGGCCCGGGCGCACGTCGAGCAAGCGTGCGTGCAGCCGTCCGTCGGCGTCTCGGGTGAGATCGACCATCGAGGTTACGGCGCGCTCATTGGCGCGGAACTGGCCCGGTCGCCAGATGTGCTCGTCGACCCCAAGGGTGCGCACGCCTGTCAGCCGTCCAGGTCGGCTGATGCGGTCCGTGGCATCGGCCTTGATCGCCCGCCACAGGGTGTGCCAGTCGACGCGCAGATGCCGCGCCAGCGCCGAGACTGTCGTGTCGTCGTGGGCCAGCGCGTCGACCGCCCAGACGACAGCCCGGGAGGTGAGCACCGCCCGCGTGCCGACTAGCTCATGAGTCTCGGACCAGGTCAGCTGCGGACAGTCGGTCTCCACGCAGCGCCAGACCCGCTTGAGCCAGATGAGCAGCACCGCCACCCCGAAGCACGGCGCGTCCGCGGCCCTCACCCGACGCCGGCCGTGGCCTGTCGCGACGTCGCCGCAGCTCGGGCAGCCGGTCACGGCGGCCTCGGTTTCGACGGTGATCACCAGCTTGCGGTGACCGCTCTGCACGTCGAGCACGTGCATGCCGTCGCTGTTGAACATCGCATCGGCTCGGGCACACCAGCGCGCACCCGAACCACACCTATCGTGATCCACGTCGAGGTCTTCAATCGTCAGGTTGCTTGGTCGCTCCTGATCTTGAAGACCTCGACCCACATCACCCAGCTACGCCACGCCGCAACCCTCACCCACGCTCAGATCCGAAGAGCCAGCAAACCGAGGACCTCTGGACCGCTGCCCGCGTGCGTTCCTTTGACGACCTCTGGGAGACGAGTCCCCGCGTCCTGCTCATCACAATTGCTCCCCACGACGCCACCGGGGAGCTTGCCGGCTACACCGAACTCGACGTCCCGGCAGAGCCGGACAGTCCAGTCGAGCAGGTAGACACACTGGTGCTCCCGGAGCATCGGGGCCATCACGTCGGGATGCTGCTGAAGCTCACCAACCTGCGCGAACTCGCCACGAGATTTCCCGGCAGCCGCTCAGTCGAAACGATGAACGCCGAAGACAACCGCCACATGCTCGACGTGAACGAAGCCCTAGGCTTTCTGCAAGTCTCCTACGCAGCCAGGGTGGAGAAAGAACATCGGATGAGCGAAGAGTCTACGTTCACGATCGTATGACCACCCACGCCGACAATGTCGACGAGCGCAGCCCCGATGCAACATGACACAGCGCCATTCCCTGTGCTGAACAGGCCCATGAGTACCGGCACCGGGCCAACCCATGAGCGCTTGACGCATAGCTGCGCTGCAGCGCTCATCGGCAGATCCGCGCACAGCGTGGCAGAGCCGGTAGAGCCGCTACGCGGCAGACATCCCAGGTTTTTGATTGTCAAGCGGCGGCGGTGTTGTGGTGTCCCCAGGCGGTGTTCTCGTCGTAGAGGGAGCGGGTTTTCAGGCAGCCGTGCAGGATGCCGACGTTGCGGTTGGCCAGGCGGCGCAGCGCAGCTTGGTGGCTGATCTTCCGGGCTCGGAGCGCGTCGTAGTAGGCGCGGGCGCCGGGTGATCCGCGCAGTGAGGACAGCGCCCACTGTTGCAGTGCATCGGCCAGGCGGGTGTTTCTGGCGTGCCGGGCCAGCACGACCCTCTTGGTGCCGGAGGCCCGGGTGATCGGTGAGGTGCTGGCGTAGTTCTTGCGGGCTTTGCCGTCGGCGAACCGGTCCGGGTCGTCGCGAACTCGGCCAGCACCCGGGCACCGAGGATGACGCCGAGGCCGGGTTGGCTGGCGTAGATCTCAGCGTCCGGGTGGCGGCCAAAATGCTCAGCCACCACCTCACCCAGCGCGGCGATCTCGGTGTTCAGTGCGGTGATCAGCCGCACCTCACTGAGCGTGATCGCGGCGAACGCGGCCTGCACCGCGGCCGGTTGCCGCAACGCCTCGACCCGCAACGACTGCTGGATCTCTGCTGCCCGACGCTCCACGTTGCGGCGGCGGGCCCGCTTCAGCGCGCCGATGATCTTCGACTTGGTCAGCCGGGCGGCCCGGTCCGGATCAGGCGCGGCAGCGAGCAGCTCGAGCGCGTCCGGCTCGTCCAGATCAGCGAACGCCTCGAGCGCGGCGGGGAAGTACTCCCGCAGCGTGGAGCGCAGCCGCAGCACATGCCGGGTCCGGTCCCAGATCATGCTCTGGTGGCTGCGCGCGATCAGCTTGATCGCCTCACCATCAGCGCTGTCGCCGGCGACCGGCCGGTGATGAGCCCGGTCCAGGCGCACGATCTCGGCCAGCACATGGGCATCACCCGGATCGCTTTTCGCCCCCGACATCGAGTGCCGATCCCGATACCGCGCTGTCGCCTTCGGGTTGATCGCGAACACCTCGTAACCCGCTGCGACCAGCGCGGCCACCCACCCGCCACGCTCGGTCTCGATCCCGATCTTGACCCTGCTTGCTGCCTCGGCGTCCTCGAGCTCGGCCCACTCGGGCGGCATCGCCGTGGCGATCAACGCATGCAGCCGGCTCATGCCGGCCAGCCCCTCGGGCAGCCGACGTCGCACCAGCCGCGCGCCGGTCTCGTCGACGATCTCGATGTCGTGATGATCTTCGGCCCAGTCATCACCCACGAACAGCATCCGCACCCCTTTCCACGTACTCCGTCAGGTCCGGCAGCGTGGAGAAGACATTCGCGATCTCATGGCTAGGTGCTCACCCGCGCGATCCGGGGGCACGACATCCCAGCAGCGATCAGCCTTCTCACGACCAGCGGGCGCACGGTCTGCCGCAAGACCTCGAAGGTCAGAGCCGGTCAGTGCTGACCCGCCAGCCGCTACCAACACCGAGCCTGCCGCATCGACCGACCCGATAAAACCCATGAGAGCCGGTAGAGCCGCTTCGCCGGCATGTCCGGATGGATTCGACTTCGAGTTCGGCTGTTGGAACGACTCACATGAGCGGATGGTGCTGCGGCCTCTATGGGTTGCAGTGTTGCCCGGTGTGGACAAGCCAGGTGCCGTCGGTGCGGTGTTCGACTTGCAGGGTGGTGTTGTCGGCCGTGACGGTCGCGGCGCTATCGGATGCCGCGCTGACCGTCCATGGAGACGTACGCGTGCCAAATCCGGCGATGCCGTAGAAGTTCTGGACCTCACGTGCTGCGGTGATGGGTGAGTCTGCACCCGGAGCGGATGACGGCGGGCTGACCGTGAAGCTGATGCCGTCTTGACGGGGACATGTCGTCTCGGTTGCGCCAGTACCGACAGCGAAGGCTCCGATGACGGTGTGTAGGTCAGCGCTGTAGATCGGGGCGAGGAGTCCCCATTTGCCT
This sequence comes from Pseudonocardiales bacterium, assembly GCA_003244245.1. Taxonomy (GTDB): domain Bacteria; phylum Actinomycetota; class Actinomycetes; order Mycobacteriales; family Pseudonocardiaceae. Next base: position 30,671 of record QHBY01000235.1, on the reverse strand, counting down.
CGGTTGGTTTGGGTACGGATTGCGTCGGTGGGGTTGGTCGGGGTCATTTGGGTGCCGTTCAGGTCGGAGGATCTGAGGAATCCGACGGCGCCAGTGTGCGTGGCTGCTCTGATGTATCCCGGCGGCGCGGACGGAATCTTCGACGCCGGGACGGAGGACGCGGCCTGGTCCGCGGGACCCACCCCGCTGGTGCTAGATCCATTGGATCGCTGGGTCACGACGGCCAACCCGACGGCGAGAACACAGGCGGCCGCAGCCGAGGCGAGCGGCAAAACCCACCCTCGCGATCGACGTGAGGAGTAGCGGCCTACGTCGGTCGGGATGCTCGGGGACAAACGCTCCAGTTCTCGGAGCGCGTCGCGGAGGTCGTCCTCGGTGTAGTTCATGGGATCTCCGTTCGGGAAGCGGTTGTGGCCGTCACCCGCATCGATGCGAGTGCGCGGGCGATATTGCTGCGCACGGTGCTGACGCCGCAGCTAAGAAGCTCGGCAATCTCTTGGTCCTCGAGGTCCTCGTAATAGCGCAAGACGATCGTTGCCCGCTGTCGAGGCGGTAGTTGTCGAACGAGCGCGAGGATGGCTGCTGTGTTGGCCTGGGACTCAGCATGATCGGGCGAGTTCGGAAGTAGGTCCTCAAGGTCGGCGGTGGGTGTGACCCGTCCCCACTTGCGGTGCCAGGACAGGTGCTCGTTGACGATCATGCGCCGTACATAGGCGTGAGGCATCCCACCGGCCGAAACGCGATCCCATCGCTCGAACGCACGGGTCAAGACGGATTGAGCCTCCCCCCAAACCGTGAAGGCATGNNAGTCATGCCGAAGGAAGTCAGAAGGAAGTTCGATCAGGAGTTTCGTGAGGGGGCTGTGCGGATCGTTCGGGAGACCGGCAAACCGATCGCGCAGGTCGCTCGTGATCTTGGTGTCAACGAGGGCACGCTGGGCAACTGGTACGCCAAGGACCGTGCCGAACGTGAGGGCAGCAGCGGCCTGTGTGCTGACGACGTAGCCGAGTTGAAGCGACTGCGCAGCGAGAACGCCGAACTGCGGATGGAGCGCGATGTACTCAAGCGCTCCGTGGTCCTGTGGGTGAAGGANNCGCTTCATCGCCGACCAGAGGACTTTCTACCGCGTCCCGTACGCGGTGTGCTGCGCGATCCTCGGGATCAGCATCTCCTGGCTGTACAAGTGGCTTGAGCGGCCGGCTACGCCTGGCCAGTTGCGTCGGGCCGAACTGGACGCTGAAGTGCTGCGGCTGTTCAAGGCCTCCAAGCGCACCTACGGTTCGCCGCGGATCTATACCGATTTGCTCGAGGCGGGGTGGGCGGTGAGCGTGAACACCGTCGCAGACTCGATGCGGCGACAGGGTCTGCAAGGTAGGAAACCCAAGCACAGCAAGGGATTGACCAAGCAGGACAAGAAGGCCCCGAAGTTTCCTGACCTGCTCAAACGCGACTTCACCGCACGAGCGCCGAACCTCAAGTGGTGTGGGGACATCACCGAGATCCCGACCGATGAGGGCAAGCTCTACCTGGCCAGCGTGCTGGATCTGTTCTCCCGCAAGCTGCTGGCCTGCCCGACCTCCGAACACCCCGACGCCGAACTGTGCTGCGATGCGATCAAGATTGCCTCCACCGCTCGTGGCGGCCGGGCGAACATCGACGGCGTGGTCTTTCACAGCGATCGCGGGTCGACCTATACCGCTGGCGATTTCACCCGGCTGTGCAAGGACAAACTCGGGATCAGGCAGTCGATGGGCCGGGTCGGGTCGTGCTTTGACAACGCCGCCGCAGAGTCGTTCTTCTCCACCCTCGAGCACGAGGTTTTGTCCCGGCACCACTTCGCTACGAAGGCCGATGCCCGCACCGTCGTGCTCACCTGGTGCCACGAGTTCTACAACCTCACACGTCGGCACAGCTCGGCGGCGATGCTGGCACCGGATGTGTTCGAACACGCCGCTGCCCAACCCTGCCAGAGACAGCAGGAGGCGGCCTGATGCCGCAACCAACCCGGTCGAGTGACGTTTGCGTGACGGCACCAACCTGCCTGGCCTGCGGCCAAGCGCTGCCCGCCGGGCGATCCCGACGCTTCTGCTCGCCAGCCTGCCGGCAAACGGCCTATCGCCGCCGGCACCAACCCGCCGCACCCGAAGCCCCGTTGCCGGCGGGCAGGTCACGGCGCGAGGGGACCGTCTACCAGTGCCCGGAGTGCGAGAGCCGCTACCTGAGCGAGCAGTGGTGCCCCGACTGCGCACGACCGTGCCGACGCCTCGGCACCGGCGGCACCTGCCCGAGCTGCCAGGAGATGATCACCATCGCCGAACTCACCGATCAAGACCCCAAAGAGAGCTAACCCTTGCAGTGATCAACAACCCCATCCACCATTGAAGAAGCCTCCACGATTCGAGGGGATCCCCATGAAGTGCACCTGCACTCTCGGGTTCGCGGCGAGCCAGTCGCGGATCTCGATGCGTTTGTGGGCGGCGTAGTTGTCCATCACCAGGTGCAGCTCGCGCTCGGGGTAGGCCTTCGCGACCTGTTTGAGGAAGCGCAGGAACTCCTGGTGCCGATGCCTGGGTTGGGTGCGAGCGGTGACCTTGCCGGTCGCGATCTCTAACGCCGCGAACAGCGTCGTCGTCCCGTGTCGCCGGTAGTCATGGGTTCTGCGTTCGGGCAGGCCGGGTTGCATCGGCAGCATCGGTGCCGTGCGGTCCAACGCTTGGATCTGGGACTTCTCGTCGATGCAGAGCACGATCGCGTTCTCCGGCGGTGCGAGATACAACCCGACCACGTCGGTGACCTTCGCGACCAGCTCGGGGTCGGTGGAGAACTTGAACGTCTGCAAGCGCCACGGCTGCACCCCGTAGTCGCGCCAGGCCCGGCTCACCGTCGAGGCGTCGACCTTGAGCCTCGAGGCCAACAACCGGCTCGACCAGTGTGTGATGCCGAGCGTCTTCGGTGGCGGCGTCAACGTCGCCGCGATGATCGCCTCATGATCGATCGTTCGGGGCCGGCCCGGACGCTGCTCGTCATGAAGACCACCCAGCCCGCAACGCGCATACCGGGCCCGCCACGAGATCACCGTCGGCCGCGAGACCCCGACCCGCTGCGCGATCTCGGTGTTCGACACACCATCCGCGGCCAGCAGCACAATCCGCGCCCGCTGCGCCAGACCAGCCTTCACCGTCGAGGACCGAACCCAACCCGACAACTGCTCCCGATCACCATCACGCAAGCCCAGAGTCGCTACCCGCATACCTCATTGTCTCGCCGACTACCGCCAAACTATTTAAGCCGCGCCGCACTAACTAGCACCCGGTTGCGTCGACGGCTGTTCGACCTAACGCCTTGACACGTGCTGTGAGGGCGCGCACACTTCGCCGGTGACCAATGAGTTGAATACCCGACCCGAGGGTCGGACGACGGTGGTGGAGTCCCCGCCGACGGCGGCGTCCCGGCCTTCGCGGGTTATCGACATGCATAGTCATTGGGCCACCCGCACCGGGTACGTGCTGCGGAGCCAGGAGCAGCTGGATCGTCAGCGGGCCGTGTTCGGTTCAGATCCCCGCTACCTGGGCGAGGCTGAGATGGCCGAGGAGATCCGCGCCGCCGGGGTCGGGGCGATACTGGATCTCGGCTACACCAGCGAGCTCCCTATCGCCGAAGTCAGTGTGCTGCACGACTACGCGTTCGACACGCAGCGGCGTTTCCCGGACGCCATCTTGGGTCATTGGCTGCACATCGACCCTCGCTCGGGACAGGCCGGCGTCGAGGAGCTCCGCCGCTGCTTTCAGATCGCGCCGGGGTTCGTGGGATTGTGCGTGTCGGGCGCCACGGCCAGGGTGTCGCCGACAGATCCGGCCTGGGACGGCTTGTACGAGCTGAGCGGGGAGGCCGGGGCGCCGGTCCTGATGCTGGTGGGACACACCGGTGCTGGCGCCGGGCTGCCAGGCGGTGCGGGAATGATTCTTGATCATTGCCATCCACGACACGTGGACGCGATCGCGGCGCGGTACCCGAAGATGACCATCATCGCCGGCCGCCCGGCCTGGCCGTGGCAGGCGGAGATGATCTCGATCCTGCTGCACAAACCCAACGTCTGGTACGAGTTGCACGGCTGGTCGCCGCGCTATTTCACTGCTGAGCTCAAGCACGAGATTCCCCGTCGGCTGAGATCGAGAGTGATGTTCGGTGCCGACTTCCCGCTGTTCACCTACGACCGCCTTTTCGACGACTGGGTCAACGAGGGGTACTCCGAGGAGTTGCTCGCGGACGTGCTGTACGGCAACGCGAGTCGCCTGTTGCGCCAACTAGCGGCGGCGCGCTGATGGACATGGGTCTAGGCGGCAAGACGGCATTGGTGAACGGCGCCAGTCAGGGAGTCGGATATGCGACCGCCTTGGCGTTGGCCGGCGAGGGTGTCGATGTGGCCATCTCCGCCCGGCGACATACGTCGATCAGCGAGGCAGCCGACCGGATTCGTCAGCAGACCTCAGCGAAGATCGTTCCTATTCAGGGCGACATCCGCAGCGGCCCGGACTGCGATCGAATACTTGAGGAAGCGTTCACCACGTTCGGCGGCGTCGACATCCTGGTCAACAACGACGGTGCTCCGCCGCTCGGAAGGCTCGCCGAATTCGGTGACGACAACTGGCAGACCGCGTTGGAGCAGAACCTGTTCAGCGTCATCCGGATGGTCCGCGGCGTCGCCGAGTCGATGCGCGAGCGCGGTGGCGGGGCGATCGTGAACGTGACTGCCCTCAGCGTGCTTCAACCGGAGGCCGACTTCGGTCTGTCGGTCGCGAGTTGGGCCGCGGTGCTCGGGCTCGCGAAGACGCTGTCGATCGAGTTGGGTCCGGACGGCACGCGCGTCAACACCGTCTGCCCCGGACGACTCGACTCCGAACGACTTCGCAAGGTCGTTGCGGAGCAGGCCGCGACGCGGGAGCGCGACGCGGATGATCTGGTCCGGGAGCAGGCGCGCGCCATCCCACTCGGGCGCTTCGGCCGGCCGGACGAGGTGGCCGACCTGATCACCTTTCTGGCCTCACCACGAAGCTCCTACCTCACCGGTCTGGCCTTGCAGGTCGACGGTGGCGCCAGGCAGAGCCTGATCTGAAAATCGCCGACGGAAGAGGGTGAGACCGATGCCAGTAACACGCCAGGACACACGCCTGAGCGACGCGCTGATTGATGCCTACGAGCGCGATGGCTATTGGGACAGCACCACGTTGACCGACCTGCTCGAACATAACCTGACGACCAAGCCCGACCTCCCGGCCTTCCTGGATGGACAGACGCAGCTGACGTGGCGTCAGTTGTGGGAGACCAGTGAGAGCGTCGCCGCGGGCCTACGCGCTCGCGGTGTTGTCGCCGGAGACGTGGTCGCTGTCCAACTTCCCAATCGGGTCGAGTTCGTCGTCCTGCTCGCGGCAGTCGCGCGGCTGGGCGCGGTGCTGTGCCAGTTCCCGCCCGACTACCGGACGCGGGAAGTCGAGCTCATCCTGTCGTTCTCCGAGGCGCGCGTCGTGGTGGTACCTGAGCGTTGGAAGTCCTTCGACTATCCCGCCATGATCGACCAGATGCGCCCGCGGTTACCCGCCTTGCAGCTGGCGCTCTTCCTCTCATCGGACGGGGCAAGTCAGCGCCACGGATGGCTCGAGCTGGCAGAACTGACAGCGGGCACAGTCAGTGGGCTCGAGTCCACTGGCCAGGTGCGCCCCGACGCGAACGACGTGATGCGCATCGCCTTCACCTCCGGGACGACAGGTGACCCCAAGGCTGTCCTGCATACCCATAACACCACGATCTTCACCAACCGCCGCCAGAACGAGCAGTGGGGTATCACGGCACAGTCCCGCCTGCTTGTACTCCTTCCCGTAGGCCTGAACGTCGGCCTGTTCGCGATCATCCAAACCTGCGTGGCCGGTGCCACCGCGATCTTGATGGACCAGTTCGACGCAGGCGACGCGCTGGCCCTGATCGAGCGCGAACGGATCACGACATTTCTGGTGGCCCCGACGGCGCTGATCGCGTTGCTCAACCACCCGAGCCTGTCCGACCGCGACGTCACCTCACTGCAACTTGTGCAGACCGGTGGCGCGTCGACGCCGATGCAGGTGCTTCGAGAGGCGAACACGAGGCTGGGGTGTCCGGTCGTGGACGTTTACGGCATGCTCGAATCCGGCTGGACGAGCTGTACCTGCGCTTCGGAACCGTTCGAGGAATGGGTCGGGACCGTCGGTCGTCCCCACCCGTGGCTACAGGTACGAATCCTCGATCCGGACGGCACAGACTTCCCACCCGGCGCACAGGGCGAAATCACTAAGACCGGACCGAGCATCTGCGTCGGCTACTTCCGCAACTCGGCTAAGAACGCCGAGAGCTGGACCGCGGACGGCTGGTTCCGATCGGGCGATCTCGGTTCCATCGACGCCCAAGGACGTCTGCGGATCACCGGACGCACCAAGGACATGATCATTCACGGGGGCGCGAACATCTGGCCTCGCGAACTCGAGGAACTCCTGCATTTGCATCCGCGGGTACTGGACGTGACGGTCATCGGCGTTCCCGATGACTACTTCGGCGAGAACGTTTGCGCCTGCGTCATCCCCCATCCAGAGACAGAGATCGATCTCCAAGACGTGATCGACTTTCTGCGGGGACAGGTCGCGAAGTACAAGCTTCCACAGCGCCTAGAACTGTTCGACGAATTCCCGACCGGGCCCACCGGAAAGATCGCGAAGCAGGTGCTCCGTGATCAAGTCGCCCGCCGTGTCTAACTCGCCGGTGCCGGCCTGGCACCACAAATGCAGTGGTTGGCAGACGATCCGCGCCAGCAATGCTAGGCATTATTCATCAATGAACGCATTAAACTTGCCAGTCAGGCATTACATGGCCATGATGTGCCTCATGAGTGGGTGGCGCTCGCGTCTCGCCGGGCACCGTATTGCGCCTGCCGGTCGGTTCGCCGTCGGCGAAGACCCGCGCAGACCCACGGCCGGCGTGATGGAAGCGGACAACCATCCGCCGCCAGAGACAGTGCCCAGTCGTTCCACCCGCCGCAGTCGGCGACGCTAGGCCTCGGTTGACACCCGCCAACCTCGGTTCACTCGACACAAGGGAGATGAAGTGTTGATCACAGCAAGGCGACGACGAGCTATGAGCTGCCCGGCGCGAACTGGGTCCCGTGCCCGCGGTCCCATCCCTGCCCGGTACCGGACGACGACCGGCGCACTGGCGGTGATCGGCGTGGTCGCCGCCCTGGCCCTGACTGGATGTAGCTCCAGCGGCGGGGCAGCGGCGTCTTCGGGCACGGGCGCTGGCAGTGGCAGTGGCAAGAAGGTCAACCTCGCCATGTTCATCGTGGCCACCGCGAACGCCCACCAGCAGGCTGCGGTCAGCGGCGCGAAGGCTGCAGCGGCCAAGGCCGGCAACGCCACGGTTCACGTCTTCGGTGCGAACTTCGACCCGAAGACGCAGGTAAACCAGATCCAGGACGCCACGGCGTCCGGACAGTACAACGCCTTCCTCGTCGACGCCGTTGACGGCACCGTCGTCGTACCTGCCATCGAGAAAGCTCTGGCCAAGGGGATCAAGGTCGCCTGCGGTTTCTCGATCTGCGGTACTGACCAGCGGTCCTTCTCCAAGCAGATCCCCGGAGTGGTCGCGCAGATCAACGCTGACTACACATTCCTCGGCAGGGCAGGGGCGAACGCGATCGGCAAGGGCTGCGCGAACATCAATCCGTGCAACGCCGTCTACATGGACGGCACGCCCACACTCGCTGCTGACGTGCTGTTCACCAAGGGCTGGTATGACACGATCGCCAAGTACCCGAACGTGAAGGTCGTGGCCAAGGGCGCGGGCGAGTTCGTTTCGCAAAAGGCCAGCCAGGCGATGAAGGACATCATCACCGCACACCCGGATATCAACGCGGTGGGCACAGTCGGCGAGCAGATGGCCGTCGGTATCGCGCAGGCGATCGCCGGATCATCACTGGCGAACAAGAAGGTCATCCTGGTCGGGGACGGGGCGAGCCGGGAAGCCGTCAAGGGCATCAACGCCGGAACCTGGTACGGCAGCACTTTGCTGCGCCCCTACACCGAAGGCAATCTCGGCGCGGCCGACGTCATCGGCGCGGTACGTGGCGTCAAGCCGGCCAAGACACTCGTCAACTCCGCCCTGGACCCGGCGATCCCCGAGGGCTACATCTCCAAGGCGACCGTGGGCTCGTGGAAACCGGAATGGTCGGGCAACTGACCCGGCCGCGTAACGGATCCGAAGGGTAGGCGCGGTGTGAACAGCACGGTCGTGTTCGAAGCTCGAGGACTCACGAAGCGATACGGCGGAACTGACGCGTTGTGCGCAGCCGACCTCGTGCTGACCGTTGGCGAGGTCCACTGCCTCGTCGGAGAAAACGGAGCTGGCAAGTCCACGCTAGGCAAGATGATCGCCGGGGTCGTCAAGCCCGACAACGGAGTAATGCTGTTGGACGGCGAACCCATCGCCTACCGCGATCCACGCGATGCCCTGGCCGCCGGCATCACGATCGTCGAGCAGGAGCTCGCGCTGGTACCTGCGATGACGGTCGCTGAGAATGTGGTGCTCGGCCTCAGCAGGGGGGAGCTACGCGGCTCGGCGCCGAAGCGGCGCCGAGCACGTAGCAACACTCAATCCCGAACGTTCGTCCAGCGACTGATCCAACAGCACTCTCTCGATCTGGATGCCGACGCTGCCGTGGAGACTCTGGGTACCGGTGCTCAACAGAAGGTAGAGATCTTGCGAGCGCTGGCCCGCCGAGCGCGAGTGATCGTCATGGACGAGCCGACGGCTCGCCTGACGGCACCAGAGGCGCAGCATCTGCTGTCGATCATCCGCACGTTGGCCCAGGCGGGCACCACGATCGTCTACGTGACGCACTTTCTCGACGAGGTGCTGGCCATTGCCGACCGAATCACCGTGCTGCGCAACGGCAGGGTGATCACAACGACGCCGGCGGCTGGTCAAAGCCCCGCGAGCCTGGTCTCGGCGATGCTGGGCCGCGAGGTTGCGCTGAATTTCCCAGCCAAGCGCGAGGCGATCGCTGATCAGGAGCCGCCAATGCTGTCAGTGCGAGCGATAGAGGGGCCAGGCACAGTGCGCGACGTATCCTTCGCCGTACGACCGGGCGAGATCGTCGGGGTGTCGGGCTTGGTCGGCAGTGGCCGATCACAACTCGCGCGGCTGATTTTTGGCGCCGACGCCGCCGTGTCGGGTGAGATCGAGATCGGCGGCCGGGTCTTGCGCGGCGGCTCCACCAGCGAAGCCATCGCCGCCGGCGTCGCCTATCTTCCGGAGAGCCGAAAAGATCTCGGGCTGTTCATGCCGCTGTCGAATCAGCAGAACGTGACGGCATCGCATCTAGATAGGGTCTCCCGCTTCGGCATCGTTGATCGCGAGAAGTCACGGGTAGCGACCAAGGACATCCTGAACCGTCTGTCCGTCACCCCAGCCGATCCGCGGTTGAGCGTCAGCAGTCTGTCCGGTGGCAATCAGCAGAAGGTGCTGTTCGGGAAGTGGCTGTGGCACACCCCGCGGCTGCTTATCGTCGACGAGCCGACTCGTGGCGTCGACGTCGGCGCGAAGTTCGCCATCTACGACCTGCTGGCCGAGCTGGCACAGGCGGGCATGGCAATCTTGCTCATCTCCTCTGAAATCGATGAGATCGTCGGTCTGGCTGACCGTGTCCTGGTCATGGCCCGAGGCCGCCTTTGCGCTTCCCTGGTGGGGGAGCAGGTCGACGAGGAACGAATCCTGCGAGCGGCCTTCGCCCACGACGCGCTCGGCGAGGGCGCCCAACTCGCGGAAGCACTGCGATGAGCGCCCTGCTCACGCCCCGAGCCGCGGCTCGACCCATGTCCGCACAGCGAACGCGCCAGCTGATCACGCTGGTCCGCGACTACGGTGTCGTCGTTGTTCTTGCCGGCTTGTGCGTGACGTTCTCGGCGGCCACGAGCGGCTTCCTGACCAGCGACAATCTGCGTAACCTGCTGGAGCAGAGCGCCGAGCCAGGGCTGCTGGCCTGCGGCATGACCGCAGTGATCATCGCCGGTGAATTTGATCTGTCGGTCGGCGCGATCCTGGGTTTCGGCGGCGTCATCTGCGCGATCGTAACGAACGCCTCGACGCCGGTGCTGGGTATTGCGGCGGCGCTCGCGGCCGGGGCAGCGCTGGGTGTCATCAATGGGGTGATCGTCTCGCGCACCGGCGTGCACTCTTTCCTGGTCACCCTGGCGACCCAGTTCGTGTTCGTCGGGGCGGCCATCTACCTCACCCACGGCACCGACAACGTACGGATCGATGCCACCGGATTCGCTCAACTGTCCGACGGCACATTCGGGACGCTGCAGTACAAGGCGTGGATCGCCCTGACCGGATTCATCATCATGTGGCTCGTTCTTCGCGAGAGCAGACTCGGCAAACGGATCCATGCACTCGGTGGGAACGCCGCCGCCGCCCGAACAGTGGGCATCCGGGTTCACCGCGTGCGCGTCGCGGTATTCGCCCTGAGCGGAGTGTTCGCCGCGATCGCCGGGGTGCTCGTCGCCTCCGACGCCACCGTGGCCCAGGCCGACGGCGGTATCGGTACCGAGTTCGTCGCGATCACCGCCGTCATCATCGGTGGCACCAGCATCGCCGGCGGTCGCGGCAGCGTGTGGCGGACCTTCACCGCCGTGCTGCTGCTGGCGGTGATCGCCAATGGCCTCAACCTCCTCTACATCAACGCGACCTACGACCAGCTCGTGCAAGGCGCCATCATCCTGGCGGCGGTCCTCACCGACGCCCGCATCAAGTCCGTGTCACGGGGCCCACGATGACACAAACACCGACGAGATCCCGGCCCGCCACCTCGGATGACAAGGCCCCCGACGCGGCGTCACATCGAAAGGCCATCCCCGCCTTCGCCGGCCGAGCCGGCCTCGGCCTGGCGCGATACGGGATCGTGCTGAGCTTCGCCGCGCTCTTCACCGTGCTCAGCATCCTGAGCCATCCCTTCCTGTCGCGGGTCAACCTGCTGAACGTGCTCGACGCGAACGCCGCCGTCGCCATGACCGCCTGCGCGGGAACGCTGGTGGTCATCGCCGGAGATCTCGACATCAGCGTGGGCGGAATCTTCGCCTTGTCCGGTGTGGTGGCAGCGAAGGTCACGATCCTCAGCAGCAGCGTTGGTCTCGGCATCCTCGCCGGCTGCGCGACCGGGGCGGCAGCTGGACTGTTCAACGGTCTGATCGTCGCGGTGGGACGAGTCAACTCCTTCGTCGCCACGCTCGCCACCGGAATCATGTTCCAGAGCGTGGCGCTGGTGCTTGCCGCCGGAAACACGCTGGCCCCAGTCCAGTCCTCGTATACGACCCTGGGGCGAGGCACGCTCCTCGGCGTCACCTACGGCATCTGGCTGGCGCTGCTGGTCGTACTGCTGACCGGGTTCCTCCTCTCGCGGGCACGCTTTGGTCGGCAAACCCTGATCGTCGGATGCAACCCGGTCGCAGCCCGGCTGTCCGGGATTCCGGTCTCGGCTGTGCGCTGCCTGGCGCTGACCCTCAGCGGCGCCGCGGCAGGTCTGGCCGACGTGATCGTCACCTCCCGCAGCGCCCAGACCGACGCGAACGTCGGAGGCACCACGTTTGTGCTGGCCGTCATCGCCGCGATCGCGGTCGGTGGCACTAGTCTGCGTGGCGGCCAGGGCGCGATCTGGCGAACGGTGCTCGGGGTGCTGTTCCTCGGGCTGGTGGCCAATGGCCTCAACCTGCTGAACGTCGAACCGACCTATCAGCAGGTCGTCACTGGAGTGCTGATTCTGCTCGCGGTCACCGTGGACTCCCTCGGCCGCCGAACGGCCGGCACGACCTGACAGCCCACCCACGCATTCTCGGACGTCAGGGCCGGAGCACCTCTCCCTCTCGTCAGATCGCCACCACTTAAGTCCGGCAACCACTGCACGCATCGATCAGAAGGAGACCAGAATGACGACTACCCAGTCCCGAATCGAGCCCTTGACCGAGGTCGACCAGTTCGTCAACGGCGAACATTTTCTGCTCATCGACGGAAAGAAAGCCGAAGCCAACAGCGGCAAGAGGCTGGACGTGTTCGACCCGGCCACTGGCCGCATTCTGACGCACGTGCCAGACGGGGACGCCGTCGACGTCGACCGTGCCGTCCAGGCCGCTCGCCGGGCGTTCGAAGGTCCGTGGCGTCGGCTCACCGCCTCCGAGCGAGGCCGGATCATTTGGCGCCTGGCCGACCTCATCGAGCAGAACCTGGAGGAGTTCGCGCAGCTGGATGCGATCGACAACGGCAAACCGCTCACGATCGCCCGGATGGTCGACGTGCCGCTGACGGTGGACGTGTTCCGCTACATGGCCGGCTACACCACCAAGCTGGAGGGCAGCACCTACAACCTGAATCTGCCCGGCGACTGGCACAGCTTCTCGCGCAAGGAGCCGATCGGTGTGATCGGCGCGATAATCCCGTGGAACTTCCCGCTGTTCATGGTGTCCGTCAAGCTCGCTCCGGCCCTGGCCGCCGGCAACACTGTGGTCCTCAAGCCGGCCGAGCAGACTCCGCTGTCGGCGCTGCGCTTCGGTGAACTGTTGGAGGAAGCGGGCTTCCCGCCCGGCGTCGTGAACATCGTGACCGGCAGCGGCGAGATCGCCGGCGCAGCACTGGTCGCGCACCCGGATGTCGACAAGATCACGTTCACGGGGTCGACCTCGGTGGGCAAGCAGATCGCCCGCGCGGTCGCGACGGACCTGAAGAAGGTGAGCCTGGAGATGGGGGGCAAGTCGGCCAACCTCGTGTTCGCCGACGCCGACCTGGACGTCGCGATTCAGGGCGCCGCGCAGGCCATCTTCTTCAACCACGGGCAAGCCTGCGTGGCCGGCGCCCGGCTGTTTGTGGAGTCCTCCGTCTTCGACGAGGTGGTGAGCGGCATCTCGGCCATCGCGACCGGAATGACCCTCGGCCCGGCGTTGGACCCGTCGTCGGAGATGGGGCCGCTGGTGTCCAAGGAGCAGCAGCAACGGGTGCTGGGCTACCTGGAGGCCGGCAGTCACGACGGCGCACGGGTGGCCGGGGCCGGCGCCGCGCCGGACAACGGCGGCTACTACGTCGCACCCACCGTCCTGGTCGATGTGCGCAACGAGATGAGCGTGCAACGCGAAGAAATCTTCGGCCCGGTGTTGACCGCGGTTCCGTTCACCGACGTTGACGACGCGATCGCCCAGGCCAACGACACCAGCTACGGCCTGGCAGCCGGGTGCTTCACCACGAACCTGTCCACGGCCCACAAGGTGAGCAATGCGCTGCAGGCCGGCAACATCTATGTCAACTGCTGGGGCGTCACCGACCCGTCCGCGCCCTTCGGCGGTTACAAGCAGTCCGGCTGGGGCCGGGAATTCGGGCGCGAGGTCCTGGAGTATTACACCGAGACCAAGGCCGTCCACATGAAGCTCTAGCGTTCCTCGGTGTCCCAAACTCTGACGTTGATCATGAGATCTGGTTGACGTTCTGCCTGACCAAGCGCAGGCTTGTCTCAGGGCCACATCTTGCTCCAACCCTTGATGCATAAGGCATCCATGTCGCGTAGGGCGACCGGCTCGGCCTTTCGGGGTCGAGATTTCAGCGCAGTGGGGGTGGCCCGGAACGACGGGGCCGTGAGCCGGCCAGGGCGGCTGCGCCCAGGTGATCGGCACGGGGGTTGTGTTGTGTCTTCAAGATCTGCATCGACCGCACCCGACAGCTCAGACCAGCCCCCCGACTCGGCGGTCAGAGGCGCAGCCTCACTGGGTGGCTGGTGCCAAACGACCCCATTTTGAGGTCGAGAATGAATCGGACATATCGCGGGGCGCCGAGACGGCCGTAGGCGGCCGAACAGCCTTCAGCGCACACCAAATGACTTGGATCTGAACAACGAACTTCCCCTCTTTCTGACTCGGGCAGAACGAAAGACACCAGCCACCTAGGACGCGTTCGGCCCGCGCAGCAGCACTGCCGCAGGAGCGCGATTCCACGTCCAGATCACCGACACTGTCAGGAGAAGCCATGACCCACGCCACGGCGGCGATCACCCGCGCCGAAGGCCAGCCATTTGTGCTGGAAGATATTGACGTCGATCAGCCGCGAGCAGATGAGGTGCTGGTCCGCATCGTCGCCAGCGGTGTCTGCCACACCGACGTGAACTGCCGCAACCAGGTCTATGACATCGAGTTACCGATTGTGCTCGGTCACGAAGGCTCGGGCGTCATCGAGGCCGTCGGGTCGCAGGTCAGCAGCGCGGCTGTGGGCGATCACGTCGTGCTGAGCTACGGCACCTGCGGCGTGTGCCCGACCTGCCGCAGCGGGCACAGCGCGTACTGCCCCCAGGTGTACCCGCTCAATCTGGTCGGGAACCGGCCCGACGGCTCCTCGAGCCTGTCCGGCGGGGTCCGCAGCCACTTCTTCGGCCAATCGTCGTTTGCCACGCACGCCGTGGTGCCCGAGCGCAATGTCGTGGCCGTGTCCAAGGATGCCCCGCTGGCACTGCTCGGGCCGCTGGGCTGCGGAATCCAGACCGGCGCCGGCGCGGTATTGCTGTCCCTGCAGGTGAGGGCCGGTGAGTCGCTGGTGGTCTTCGGTGCCGGAGCGGTGGGGCTCAGCGCGGTGATGGCAGGGGTGATCGCGGGGGCGTATCCGATCATCGCGGTGGACCTGTCGGCGAGCCGGTTGAAGAAGGCCACCGAACTCGGCGCCACGTATGTGATCGACGCCACCGAGCAGGACCCGGTCGCGGCCGTCCGGGAGCTCACCCACGGGGGAGCGCGGTATGCGATCGAGGCGACCGGGTCGCCGGCCGCGTTCTCCCAAGCAGTGCAGTCACTCGGCTCGCGCGGAGTGTGTGGCCTCGTCGGCGCCGTGGGCGCCGGGGTTAACGGCAGCTTCGACTGGCTACACGTGCAGATGAGCGGCATCACCATCCGGGGCGTCATCGAGGGCGACGCCATCCCGCAGGACTTTATCCCGCAGCTCATCTCCTATCACCAGCGGGGACGGTTTCCGTTCGACCGGCTGATCACGGAGTACGACTTCGCCGACATCAATACTGCGGTCGCCGACGCTGAGGCGGGCGTGGCGATCAAACCGGTACTGCGGATCGGGTCGGTTTCCTAAAAACTGCACGGTCCGAGAGAAGGCTACTGATCAGTGAGCGCGTGTTCTAACGCCTGCATATGCACGCGGATCGCGGCGAGGTGGCCGGCTACATTCAGCCGGCCATTCTCGCCGTTTCGCCCCGGGCGTTCGGCTGCCGGGCAGATACCGCGCAGAATGATCTCGATGAATGCCTCGGTAATGGCGGCGGGGCTTTGCACACCGTTGGGGTCATACCACTTCCACAGCCAGTTGCACATGCCCATAATCGCGAACTCGATAAGATGTGAGTCGATCGGAGTGAACACACCGCTGGCTTGTCCCTCTTCGATGATCTGGCGCACGATGTGGTCGGCATCGCGCTTGGACTGACGGAACTCCTCGCGCACGCCCGCCGGCAAGCTCGATTCCTCCTGCATCGAGAGCACGAAAAGGTCGGTGTCGCTGACCATCTGCTCAATACGCAGTGCAATGATCCGGCGCAGTTTCGACTCTGGTCCGAGCGTTGCTTCCGCGATCTCACGGAACGGTACGACGGACGCGTCGGCCCAGCCACTGAAAATATGACGAACGAGGTCGTCTTTAGTGTCGAAATAGTGGTACAGCGCCGCTTTCGAGAGCCCCACTTCGGCGGCCACGTCGTGGAGCGTGACTGAATTAATCCCGCGAAGCTGAAACAGCCGAGCCGCGGCATCACGAATTTCGCGACGCATGAGGTCCTGGCGAGCGGGCACAATGCGACGCTATCAGGCTGGGCACTACCGAGGGTGCCCGAAGACGGACGACAGATAGTACGCGCGCTCGACCGCGTCGCCGATTCGGGGGAAATCACTGATCGGTCCGCCGAGGTCGGCCAGCCACTCGATGGCGGGGTCGGGCGCGATCAACGAGCCGGCGTGCCACGGCGGCGTCGAGGCCCTAGCCCTGATGCTTCAAGATCAACTGGTGGTGTCGGCGTGTAGATGTGCGAAAGTGCCTGTCCTGTAAGGGATTCTGAGCTTGCTGATGGCTTCAGAACTCCGAACGGGAAGGCACCTTCCGCGTGCACGCTACTCGTACTCGTCCTGCTGTTGTGGTCTCTGCTGACGGTGTGGGCGTGGTGTCGCATGCCGGGTCGCGGTTGTTGGCCGATCTGGCTGACCGGACGACGCTTAACCGGACAGCTCTCGGCGGTGTTCGCCGCCAGGGTGGTGCCGCAGACGGCGCATGATCCGGGCCGGGTCCTGACCGATGTGGCGGTGATGATCGCCGATGGC
>QHBY01000235.1:0-14233 GCA_003244245.1 Pseudonocardiales bacterium | reverse complement strand
GATCAGCCGGGCGTGTTCGGGCCGGTCGCGTCGGACTCGACCTGTTGGCGAGTGCTCGATTCGATCGGTGACGTCGAATTGGCGGCGATCGAGCAGGCTCGGGCCGCAGCGCGCGAGGTCGCCTGGGCGCAGCGCGGCGAGGTGACCGGCACAGTGTTGCCGGCCTCGCTGGTCTGCGGGCAGCCGCTGCTGGCGCGCGACGGGCGCCCGGTGTTGGTGATCGACGAGGACGCCACTCTCGTCATCGCACACAGCGAGAAGGAACAAGCCCGCCCGACGTTCAAGCACACCTTCGGGTTCCATCCGGTGCTGGCGTTCTGCGACAACACCGACGAAGCGCTGACAGGGTCGCTGCGGGCGGGTAACGCAGGCAGCAATACGGCTGTCGATCACATCGGCGTCGTGGATGCCGCGCTGGTCCAGGTGCCCGAGGCGTTCCGGCACGGCTACCCGATCCTGTTCCGCTTCGACGGTGCCGACGCCTCGAAAGCGCTGCTGGGGCATCTGCACGGCCTGCGCGAACAACAGGTCGACGCCGAGTACTCGGTGGGCTGGGCGGTCACCACGCGTGAACACACCGCGATCGCGGCCCTGCCCGAGAACGCCTGGGCGGCGGCGATCGACGTCGATGGCGACCCGCGCGCGAGCGCAGCGGTGGCCGAACTGAGCGGCATGTTCGCCGCTGGCGCGTTGCGTGACTACCCCGCCGGGATGCGGGTCTTCGTCCGCCGGGAACGACCCCACCCCGGCGCGCAACTGGACTTGATCGAAGAGGCCGACGGCTGGCGCTACACCTGCTTCGCCACCAACACCGACCACGGCCAACACGCCTTCCTCGACGCCCGGCACCGCTCCCACGCCCGCGTCGAGGACCGCATCCGATGCGGCAAGGACACCGGCCTGAGCCGGTTCCCGTCCAAACTGTTCGCCATCAACCAAGCCTGGCTGACCTGCGCCCTGACCGCGATCGATCTGCTCGCCTGGGCCCAGACCATCCTGCTGCACGACCAGCCCGACCTCGCCAGAGCCGAACCGAAGAAGCTGCGCTACCGGCTGCTGCACGTCGCCGCCCGGCTCGTGCGTGGCGGACGACGACCACGACTCAAGATCGACAGCACCTGGCGCTGGGCCCACGCTCTGGCCGCAGCATTCCACCGACTACACGCACTGCCCACGCCGATCACCTGACACCGCCACACCGCTCTCACGAAGAACGACGGACAACCCGGAACCCGAGCCCGGGCACACAACCACGCCCTCGACGCGACACGACCAATCGAAGATCAACACCGACCCTCGGAGATCAACTCCGAATCAGACCTGAATAGGCAGGGCTAGTGGTTGACGGCCAATGCAATGTGCGAAGGTCGTCGGGTGTCAAGGATTCTGCGTTCGCGCTGGAAACGGGTTCCGGCGCCCATCAGCGTGCCGGTGAAGTAGCGGCCACCGGCATGCCTGTGCGGCGTCGAGCTGCAGAACGGACGCCCCGTCCGCGGCCGCTGTCAGGGCGGCGGCGAGGCCGGCCCCCCGGTGCCCGCGATAACGACCTTGTAGTGGCTGCTCATGAAGATGGCGGTCTTCTCGCTCGATCCGGCCCGGGTCGGCGACATGCCGGTGCCGTCGTGGTGGCGGTTGATGGCAGGTCAGTGCACGCTGCGGTCGTGGCCCTGCCTGGGATTCCCCCGAAATCGTGAAGGGTCCGTTATGCCGCTGCCGGTTGGTCAGCGGTGATCAGCTTTTCGAACTCGGCGGGAGGCAGCATCGCGGCGCTGCTGTGCCGTCTGCGGGTGTTGTAGAACTCGTGGCACCAGGCGAGAACGATCGTGCGTGCCTCGGCCTTGGTGGTGAACGTGTGCCGGGACAGGACTTCGTTTTCGAGGGTGGAGAAGAAGCTCTCTGCGGCGGCGTTGTCGAAGCAGGATCCGACGCGTCCCATCGACTGTCTGATCTTGAGTTTGTCCTTGCATAGCAGCCGAAAGTCGTTCGCGGTGTAGGTCGAGCCGCGGTCGGTGTGGAAGATGACGCCGGCGATGTTCTCGCGACCGCCACGCACCGCGGCGGCGATCTTGATCGCGTCGCAACACAGCGGCGCATCCGGGTGTTCGCTGCTCGGGCAGGCCAGCAGCCGACGGGAGTACAGGTCGATGACGGTGGCGAGGTAGAGCTTGCCCTGCCCGGTGGGGATCTCGGTGATGTCTCCGCACCATTTCACGTTCGGCGCAGGCGCGGAGAAGTCCCGCTTCACGAGGTCGGGGAACTTCGGCGCCTTGCGGTCCTGCTTCGTCAATCCTCTGCTGCGCTTGGGTTTGCGGCCGAACAGCCCCTGGCGGCGCATCGAGTCCGCGACGGTGTTTTCACCGATCGACCAGCCCGCCTCGAGCAGGTCGCGATGGATCCGCGGCGAACCGTAGGTCGCATCCGAGCCGGCGAACATCGCCTTGACTGCGGCGTCGAGATCGCGGCGCCGGGCGACCTGTCCGGTGACCGGAGCTTTGATCCACTTGTAGAACCAGCCGGCGCTGATCCCGAGGATTGCGCAGCACACCGCCGCGACAGGAACGCGGTAGAAGGTCCTCTGGTCNNGCGATGAAGCGTGCCACGCTCACTTCGTCGCCTCCTTCACCCACAGGACCACGGAACGCTTGAGCACATCGCGCTCCATCCGCAGCTCGGCGTTCTCAGAACGCAGCCGCCGCAACTCCTCACGATCATCACGGGACAGCGTGGCTGACCCGTCTCGACCGGCCTGGTCACGCGCAACCCAGTTGCCCAGCGTGCCCTCGTTGATCCCAAGATCACGAGCGACCTGCGCGATTGGCTTCCCGGTCTCGTGCACCACCCGCACGGCGCCCTCGCGGAACTCCGCGTCGAACTTCCTGCGCTTCTCTGGCATGACTACTCCTCATAGTGCATGCCTTCACGAAATTGGGGGAGGTCCAGCCAGTACGGCTCACGGAGCTTGAATTTTTGGATCTTTCCGGTGGCTGTGCGGGGGATGTCGGTAACGATGTCGATGCTGGTCGGACATTTGTAGTGGGTGAGTGCGGCGCGGGCGAAGGCGATGAGGTCGGCTTCCTCCGCTGCCTGGTCCGCTTTGAGGACGATCACTGCCTTGACCGCCTCGCCCCACCGGTGATCGGGCACGCCAATGACGGCGACGTCCTTGACCGCAGGGTGGCGATACAGGGCGCTCTCCACCTCGGCGGAGGACACGTTTTCGCCGCCGGTGATGATGACGTCCTTCTTGCGATCCAAGATCGTCAGGCGCCCAGCAGAGTCGATCGTTCCACCGTCTCCGGTGTGGAACCAGCCGTCGGCCAAAGCGTCGGCGGTGGCCTGCGGGTCGTGCCGGTATTCGCTGAGCACGTGGTTGCTGCGCACTAGTACTTCGCCGGTCGGGCTGAGCGAGATCCGCGTTCCCAGACACGGGGCACCGGCCGCGGCGAGCTGCTCAGCGCGCTGTGCGGGCGGTCGCGGTTCGTGCCCCGGGGGGCGCCGGTTAATGGTGACCAGCGGCGCAGTTTCGGTCAGGCCGTAGATCTGGATGAACTCCCAGCCGAGCTCGTGCTCGACGCGTTCGATGATGCGCGACGGTGGGGGAGCGCCGGCGCAGATGACGCGGACCTGGTTGCGACCGGATGGCGGTTCGCCGTGCTCAAGCGCGTCCAGGATGATGCCCAGCACGGCTGGGGCACACGCCATCAGCGTGATGTCGTCGGCCCGGATGCGGTCCAGGATCGCGGCGCCGTCGATGCGCCGCTGCAGGTACTGGGTGACACCCAGGCCTGCCATCGTGTAGGGCAGCCCCCAGCCGTTGACGTGAAACAGGGGCAGGGTGTGCAGGTAGCGGTCCTGGTCGGTGACCGTGGCGTGCAGGCCAAACATGACCGCGTCGAGCCAGATCGCGCGGTGGGTGAGGGCCACGCCCTTGGGTCGCGCGGTGGTGCCGCTCGTGTAGTTGATGGTGGCCACCAGGTCCTCGTCCGGGTCCCACAACCGTCGCAGCTCCGGTACGGGTGCGTCGGCCTGCCAGCACTGGTCGGTGGCCGGGCCCAGCAGTTGATGCTCGGGCAGGGCGGCGAGGACGTCGGGTTCCAGTTGCGGGTCGGCCAAGACGACATCGGCGCCGCTGTGTTCCAGGATGTAGGTGATTTCGGCGGCGTTGAGGCGGAAATTGATCGGGACCAGGATGCGGCCGCTGGCCGGAACGGCGAGCATCAGCTGAAGCAGGCGGGCGCTGTTGGGGGCGATGACCGCGACGCGGCCGCCGACCGGCACCCGCGCGGCGAGGGTGGTGGCGATGCGTCGCACCTGTAGGTCCAGTTCGGTGTAGCTCATCGGTGGCAGCGGATCGGGGCCGGCCGGGTCGTCGACCACCGCGTCGGCCTCCCTGAGGCCAGCTGGGCCCGGATTGATCCGCACCCAGCGTCGGCGCTCCGCAGGTAGTGCGTGCACCAGGTCGATGACCGCATCCAGCCCAACTGCCTTGCGTCGCGATGGAACGCTGTCTTCCAGGTCGAAGATCAGTACATCCGCAGATGACGTCGTGGCGCTGTTCATCAGTCGCGACTGGTCGGCCGGCACGTACAGATGAGATCGGAGCGGGGTCACCACGGCGGGATCCTTCCGGAAATCTGACTCTTGGAATCATGCATTATCAATGTCAGTAATGTACAGTCTGGAAGAAAGTTGATGTGATCATTGGCATAGGAGGTTCCGTGTTTCAGGCCGACAGCGTCAGCATCACCGTGCTGGTCGAAAATTGGGTCGACATGCTCTTGCCTGACCAAGCCAGCCCGGTCGGGTCCGATGATCATTGCGTCAGCCGGTACGGCCTGATCGAGCACTTCGACTCGCGGCGGATCCCACCGCGGGCCGAGAACGGGATCAGTCTGCTCGTCGAAGCCACGTCGGGCCGGCACAGTGTGCGAGTGCTGTTCGATGTTGGATTGACCGGGTCGGTGCTCGCACACAACCTGCGGGTACTCGGCGTCGACCCCGCCGGCGTCGATCACGTCGCGATCAGCCACGGTCACCCGGATCATTTCGGCGGTATCCACCGGTTTCTGGAGTTGGCCGGACGTCGGATACCGGTGGCCACCCATCGGGATGCGGAGTTGCCGCGCTACGCCGTCATGGGCGACGGGCGGGTCTCCCCGGTGTACAACGCGGCGTTCACCTTCGCCCAGGTCGAAGCCTCCGGGGGTGCACCGGTGCTGTCGTGCGATCCCCTCGAACTGGGCTGGGGGATCCACACCACCGGGGAAATCGCCCGCCGCACCCCGTTCGAGGCGGCCGGTGGTCCCTATCAATCCGGGCAGCCCGGGCTGTACCAGGTCTCAGCTGCGGGCGAGGTCCGTCGTGATGACGTGCTCGACGAACTTGGCCTGGTCATCGACGTCAAGGGAGAAGGACTCGTCGTACTGACCGGGTGCGCACACGCCGGGGTGGTGAACACCCTGCTGCGTGCGCGGGAAGTGTGTGGGGACAAGCCGATCCGGGCGGTGATGGGCGGCTTCCATCTCGGCTTTCCGACCACACCGGCAGAGAATGTCGCGTTGACGGCGGACGCGTTTCGGGAACTGGACGTCGCCACCGTGGTGCCAATGCATTGCAGTGGCCTGCGTACGCACGCTCACATGTCCCAGGTCCTCAGCGATCACTACGTGCAGCCGGCGGTCGGTACCGTGTTCCGGTTCGGTACCCCACGTTGAGCGCGCCCGGCAGCCTGTCCGGGGTGCGCGTCATCGCCATCGAGCAGGCGGTCGCGGCACCGCTGTGCACGCGGCACATGGCTGACCTCGGTGCCGACGTCATCAAGATCGAGCGGCCCGGTACGGGCGACTTCGCCCGCGACTATGACGACTTCGTCCTTGGCTACTCCAGTCACTTCATCTGGCTCAATCGCGGCAAGCGCAGCGTCGTTCTGGACCTGAAGACCGCGGAGGGAACGCACGCCCTCTGTCAGATGCTTCGTAGCGCCGATGTGCTGGTCAGCAACCTTGCACCCGGCGCCTTCGACCGGATTCTGAGCGACGCCGAGTTGGTTGCCATCAACCCGCGCCTGGTGCGGTGTTTCCTGTCCGGCTACGGCCCGACAGGTCCTTGGGCCCACCGCAAGGCCTATGACCTGCTGATCCAGGGAGAGGCCGGCACGATCGCGGCCACCGGAACGCCGACACAACCCGCCAAACCCGGCGTGTCGATGGCAGACCTGGCCGGGGGCACGTACGCCCTGGCCGCTATCAACGCCGCCCTGTTCGACCGGGAACGCACCGGCACCGGTCGGCGCATCGAACTAGCGCTATTCGACGTCCTGTTGGAGTGGATGAGCCCGCTACTGCTCGCGCAACGACACACCGGTGGCGCGCCCGAACCCGCCGGCCTGCGCCACGCCAGCATCGCGCCCTACGGTCCGTACGCCTCCAAGGACGGCGACCAGGTGCTGATCGCCGTCCAGAACCCGGGGCAGTGGCGGCGGCTATGCGCACACGTCCTGCGGGACGCGTCGTTGGCCAGCGATCCCGACACCGCCTCAAACGCCGGCCGGCTACGCAACCGGGCTCGCGTCGAGGACGCCGTCCAACAGGCGACCGCGCTGTTGCCGACCCAGCTGCTGCTGAGCTTGTTGGAGGAAGCCGATGTTCCCTACGCGCATCTCAACCAGCTCAGTGATGTTCTTGATCACCCGCAGGCTCATTCCACTGGTCGATGGTCAGAGGCGACCCTGCCCGACGGACGTACCGCGACGGTGGTGACCTCCCCGTTTGCCACCGATGCCGAACCGACCGGGGAACGGAGGGTGCCTCGGCTAGGCCAGCACACATCCGAAGTTCTGCAGGAGGCCGGGCTCGATCCAGACGATGTTCAAGCGTTGGTCGACGTCAGCAACGTCGCACAGCCGGTCGCGATCGGTCGCGCGTAAACCGGTGCTGGTCACGCTCCGCCAGCCAAGCAAGGATTGCTGCGATCGAGCGACTAGTCGACGTCGATGTCGAAGGGGTCCTCGACGTCGTGTCCGATCAGGTGGCGGGCGAGGCCGTACAGGCTGGACGCCAAATGCTCTTCGGTGCAGCGCGCTAGCGCGTCGGCGTCCCCGGCGCGGGCGGCATCGAGCATGTCGCGATGTTCGCGGCCAGTCTCGTCGGCCCGTTCTGGGACGACCTGCAGGACATCCCAGGGGAACTGCTGCCACAGCGACTCGATCTCGGCGGTGAGGCCGTCGTTTCCGGCGCGGGAGTAGAACAGGAAATGAAAGCGGCGGTTCGTGTCGTTCAGCATCCCGCGGTCGCCGGTGGCGGCGGCCTGCTCCATCTGGTCCACCATTTCCGCGGCGAGGTCCAGGTCGCGCGGGGACAGCCGGCGCGCGGCGCGGCGCATCGCGTAGGGCTCGATGAGACGGCGCAGCAAATAGACCGTCTTCACTTTCTCGTAGTCCGCCTCGGCGACGCGGACGCCGCGATGCGGCTCACCGACGAGCAGGCCCTCGGCCTCTAACAGCCGTAACGCCTCTCGGACCGGAGTTATGCTGGTCTTTAGCCGCGCAGCGAGCATGTCCTGTTGAACGCGGCTGCCGCGACCGAGTTCGCCGCCGGCGATCATGCGGCGCAGCTCGCTCACCACTTGATCGCGTTTGGTCCGCGGGGGAGTGGAGTTCGAGGCGCCCGCGCGGTGGTTCGGGCTCGATATGCCGGTCACACGTGGACCCTTCGGGTGGGGGGCAGGACCTCTTCGAGCATGCTCAGCCAATGCAGTGCCTGATCAGACTTCCACGGCATCATAGGTCCGATTGTGCCTCGACGGTGTGAAAGAAGGTTGTCGCGGCGGTCCAGAACCCAGCCGGGTTGTCGACGTAGGCGAGGTGTCCGGCGTCCGGAAGGGTGACGCAGTCGGCGCCGATGCTGTCCTGCAGTGCTGCTGTCGCCTCGGGACTGACCCGATGATCGAGCGCGCCCCGCAGGAGCAACGTGGGCGGCAGCGGGGAGCGTGGTGCCGCCGGCTGCCAGCGCATAGCTGCGCTGAGGGCGGCCAGAAAGTTGTGCGGGCTAACAGCGCCGAAGGCCCGGGTCATCGCCGCGGCGACCTCAGTATCGCTGGCCTGTAGAGCCTCGCTTAGGTAGCTCTCGGCGAATGCCGTCATGCCCAGACGATGTATCGCACGCGCGGTGTCTCGCATCCGAGCTGTGGCCGCGGCGACGGTGATCGGTGCGTAGCTGGCGATGATCAGGGACTGCACTCGGTCGGGGTAGGCCTGCGCGAGCTGAAACGCTGCCCAGGCGCCCAGTCCCGACCCGACAACGTGCACAGGCCCAGCCCCGAGGCTGGCGGTGCCCCGATGCGCCGCGTCCAGCGCGGCGTCATCAGTGAATGGCAGGTCCGCACACGTTCCGTGGCCCGGCAGATCGATCGCCAAGACTCGTCTGCCGCCAGCTCCCATCGACCTGACCGGTGTCCATGTTGCGGCGCTTGCGCCCAAGGTATGGAGCAGCAGGACAGGCGAGCCGGGCAGCTGCTCTCCGACCATCATCCCAAGATAATGCATTATCAATCGGAAGTAAATATGACTATTGTGTTTCCGGCATCTGTCTGGCACGGTGGGCCTATGTCCTTACTTGACGCGCGAGGTGGCCGGACCGGGCGGCGCTCGAACGGTACGGAGCACTCATTGGCCGCCGACCCCACATCCGCAGGCGCGATCGTCGAACTCGACGCCGTGACGATGCGATTTGGTCAGCACACGGTTACCGAGCCGATCTCATTACGGATCGGAGCCGGAGAAGTCGTGTGCATCGTGGGCCCGTCCGGGTGCGGCAAGACGACCCTGCTGCGGGCGATCGCCGGGCTGATGAGACCTTCGAACGGCTCGGTCCAGATCGACGGACACGACGCCGCAAACGCCCCGGACGGGGTGGCGATGGTGTTCCAACACTTTGGCCTGTTTCCGTGGAAGTCGGTTCAGGCCAACGTGGCCTATCCGTTGCGGCTACGCGGCGTGCCAAAGCAGGCCGCGTCGCAACGCGCTGGCGAACTGATCGCGCTGATGGGACTGGGCGGCTTCGAACACAGCTACCCGCACCAACTCTCCGGCGGCATGCAGCAACGAACTGGACTTGCCCGGGCTCTGGCCGCCGACCCCCGAGTCCTGCTTATGGACGAGCCCTTCGGGGCACTGGACGCCCAAACTCGGGAAGTGTTGCAGTTCGAGCTGCTCCGCACCTGGCGCGAGCAGCCTGTCACCACGGTGTTCGTCACTCACTCCATCGACGAGGCGGTGCTGTTCGGCGACAGGGTTGTCGTTCTGAACGGCTGTCCGAGTGCGGTCGTCGAAGTCATCGACGTCAAGCTGCCCAACCGACACGATCGGGACGTGCTGCGTTCGGCACAGTTCATCGACCTGCGCGAGCACGTGTGGTCGCTCGTCATGGCCGATGCGCACGGTGCGCAGGCCCGAGGCGTCCGCGACCATCCCGTCGGCGCCTGATCACCCGCGGCCGCCGTTCATCAACTATCAAAGAGGACTCCTCATGCGACGCCTTCGACAATTCGCCCTTGCCGCCGCGGTCACCGCGCTGGGCGCGGCGGCAGTAACCGGCTGCAGCAGCGCCAGCTCCCCGCCTGCCGGCGGCGGCAAGCTCACCATCGGCGTTCCCGGCATCCCGCCCGTCTTCGTCAACCTCATGTTCTATGTCGCTCAGGACAAGGGGTACTTCGCCTCCCGAGGTCTGCACGTGCGCATCCGTGCGCTGTCTACCGGGACCGACGTGGGCCGCGCTGTCCAGAGCGGCGAACTCAACGCCGGCATGGTGGGCACCACCGGAGCGGTAGCGTTGCGGTCCCAGGGAGCCTCTGTGGTCGGCATTCTCGGCGCCCCGAACGCCGACTATCTCATCGCCAGCGACGACTCCGCGGTGACAGGTTGCGCCTCGCTGAAGGGCAAGACCATTGGGGTTGACGCCACCGCCGCGCCGAAGGCGCTCGCGCTCGGGGCGATGTTGTCCTCCTGTCACCTCAGCACAAAGGACGTGACGATGGTCAACCTCGGTGGCCCGCAGGATGTCGACGCGCTCATCGCTGGCCAGGTCAAGACGGCCGTGCTGCACACCGACGAACTCGCCGCCGTCCTTCAACACAAACACACCGTCCGTAGTGTGCTCACGTCAACGACCGCCGACCCACTCGAGCACTACGCGATGCTGATCACCCGTCAGAACGAGCTCACCAACGCCCGCTCTCGGGCGGAACTGGTCAAGACCGTCGCCGCGCTGCACCAGGCCATCAGCTATATCGACAACCCAGCCAACCTCACCAACGTCGCGGCTACCGCCGCGGCGATGACGAAAGAGCCGGCGAGCGTGACCGCGGCGGCGATCACCGCATTCGTCAAAATCGGATTCTGGCCCGCCGATGATGGCCTCGCAGCCAACCGCATCAGCCACGTCATTACCCAGCAGGTCGCGGCGGCCAATATCAGCGCCACGAAAGCCCCTACCGCCGCCAAGCTTGTGGATGCCACCGTGTTCCGCGATGCGGTCAAGTAGTCCAGCGCTGGTACGCAGCGCCGGCACCGGCGGGGCGCAGGCGCCGCTTCGAGCGGCCCTGACCGGGCTCGTTGGACTGGTAGCCGGTGTCGCTATCTGGCAGATCGTCGGTCAACGGGATCCAGTGCTGTTCGCCACCCCCGGACGCTCTCTCGATGCGGTCAACGCGACGATCAGCGATGGCAGTCTGCCGAGCGCATTGCGGGCCTCCGGCACGGTGTTTGGGCTCGGACTGGTCGCCGCCGCGGCTGTGGGCTTCGGGTACGGGTTGCTGGTCGCCCGGTCCCCAGCGTTGCGCTCGAGCACCGAGTGGCTGGTCTACGCGATGCAGTCGGTGCCGATTGTCGCGCTTGCGCCGCTGATCCTGTCGACGCTGGGGTTCGGGCTGCTCGCAAAATCAATCGTCGTCTTTCTGACCGCGGTCTTCCCGATCCTGATCAATACCGCCGAAGGCGCCCGGCGGGCACCGGCAACGCTGCTGGATGTCGCTCATGTCTATCGCAGCAGCGAGTGGCGTTTGTGGCATGACGTGCTCATCCCGCACACCGTCCCTTACGCCATGACCGGCCTGCGGCAGGGCATCGCGATGGCCCTGGTCGGGACCCTGGTCGCCGAATTCTTCCTCAACGCCAGCGGGATCGGTGGCCTGCTGCTCACCGCGAGCGCCAACTTCGACTCCGCAACCGTGCTCGGGCTCACCCTCGTCGTCTCCGCCCTCGCCGTCACGCTGATGGCGCTGGGCCGCCTGCTCGAACGCCGCATCGCGCCCTGGCGGGAGCAGAACAAGTCATGACCCCGATCGACATCACCTCCCGCGTGCCTGACGGTGACCGCACCGCCGCCTCTGACCGGCAGCATCACGCCAGCGACCCGCTCACCTCACGCCGCCGCCCGGCCTGCGGCCCGCGAACCCGGAACCTGCTCGGCAAGCTTGCCGCCGCGGCCATCCTGGTCGGGCTCTGGCAACTCACATATCTACTGTGGCTGCCCCGCTACGCACCGAGCCCCGGCGGCGTCCTAAGCCACAGCGTGGGAACCGTCAGCTCGCCGGAATTCACCTCGGCGCTGCAATCGACACTACTGGCGGTGGCCGAAAGCCTGCTGCTGGGCTGCAGCCTCGGCTCGCTCATCGGCCTGCTGCTCGGGCGCGTCGCGTGGCTGCGCCACCTCAGCTCCCCCTACGTCGGCGGCCTGTATGCCATGCCGATGATCGCATTGGTGCCGATGATGACCATCTGGCTCGGCTACACCACCGAAACCCGGCTGGTCGTGGTCACCCTCTCGGCAGCGCTACCCTGCATCGTCAGTGCCAGTGACGGGGCCCGGACCGCACCGACGGATCTGCTCGAGGTCTCCCGGGTACTGCGGATGCGACGACGTAGAGTCCTCACCGACCTTCTCCTGCCGGCGACCCTTCCCTACGTCATCGCCGGCGTTCAAGTCGCCGTCGGGCGCGCCGTCGTCGGCGCCGTCGCCGTCGAAATCCTGGCGAACCTGACCGGCATGGGAACTCTCATTCTCGCCGACGCCCGATCCTTCCACCAGGACCAAGCCTTCGTCGCGGTTCTGAGCCTGGCGATCGTGGGGCTGCTGGCCCGGCTGCTCATCAGTGCTACTTTTCGACGCCTCGCACCCTGGGAACGTCCGCGTGCCTGATCGACTGACCCTGCCGTCGATAAATGCAGGCACGCAGCCACCGCAGGCCGCCGGCGGCGCCGTACCGGAGTCCGGCCTGTTCCGTCGCGATGTCGCGGGCGGCATGCTGATCGAGTGGGATGTCGCGGTCCCGGCCGGCGACGGTCTGCTGCTGCGCGGGGACGTGTTCCGGCCAGTCACGGCTGGTCGTTACCCGGTACTGCTCAGCTACGGGCCCTACGCCAAAGGATTGCCCTTTCAACTGGGCTACCCGAGCGCCTGGCAGGCGATGCTCGCGACCTATCCCGAGGTCGGTCACCACAGCACCGGCAGGTACCAGAACTGGGAGGTTGTCGATCCGGAGAAGTGGGTGCCCGAGGGATACGTGTGCGTGCGGGTCGACGCCCGCGGGTCCGGACGTTCCCCCGGCTACCTAGATCCCTTCTCCGCCCGCGAGATAGACGACCTGCACGAGTGCATCGAATGGGCCGCCGGCCAGCCGTGGAGCACCGGCCGGGTCGGCCTGAACGGCATCTCCTATTACGCGATGAACCAATGGCTCGTCGCCGCCCGGCAACCGCCCGCGCTGGCGGCCATCTGCGTGTGGGAAGGCTCGGCCGACTGGTACCGCGATGCCACCCACCACGGCGGCATCCGGACCACGTTCTGGGACGACTGGTACGACATGCAGGTCACCTCCGTCCAACATGGCCTGGGGGAGAGGGGCCCCCGCAACCCGCACACCGGTCAACTGGTCTGCGGCGACCAGACACTCACTGACGACGAACTCGCCGCCAACCGAGTCGAGCTCGCCGACATGATCCGCTCCCATCCCTTCGAGGACGACTACCACCGCCAGCGCACACCGGCCTGGGAGCACGTCATCGTCCCGGTGCTGTCCGCCGGCAACTGGGGCGGACAAGGCCTGCACTTGCGCGGCAACACCACCGGCTTCGAACGCGCCGCATCGGCTCACAAGTGGCTGGAGATGCACGGCGACACGCACTGGAGCCTGTTCTACGCCGACTACGGACTGCAGCTGCAACAGCGCTTCTTCGGCCGCTTCCTCAAGGACATCGACACCGGCTGGGACCAGCAGCCGCGGGTGCAGCTGCAAGTGCGCCACGTCGAAGGCCGATTCGGCACCCGCACCGCCCAGGCTTGGCCGCTGCCCGACACGCAATGGACGCCTCTATACCTGAGCGCCACGGACCGCACCCTGCGAACCGAACCCCCGGGCGACGCTGCAAGCATCAGCTACCGCGTGGCCGCGGAGGGCATCACGTTCGCCTACGTCTGCCCGCACGACGTCGAAATCGCCGGCCCCCTGGCCGCGAAGCTCTACCTGGAGTCGGCCACAACCGATGCCGACATTTTCCTCGTCGTGCGGGCCCAGGCCCCGGACGGAGAGGAGATCGTCTTCCAAGGAGCACTGGATCCGCACACCCCAATCGCCCAGGGATGGCTGCGGGCCTCTCACCGCGCACTCGACGAGCAGAGCTCGCGTCCGTACAAGCCGGTCCATCCGCACCACCGGGCGGATCCGCTTAGACCGGGGCAAATCTATGAGCTCGACATCGAGATCCTGCCGACCAGCCTGGTGCTACCCGCCGGCTACACCCTGCTACTCAGCGTGCAAGGCGGCGACTATGTCTACCCGGGACCGGCTGCGGCCCTGTCGAATCTGAAGAACCCGCTCACCGGGTGCGGACCTTTCCTGCACGATGACCCCGGCGTTCGACCGGCCGGTATCTACGACGGCACGGTCACCCTGCACAGCGGGGGCGCGTACCCGTCCTATCTGCTCCTGCCAGTCCTCTCCACCACGTGATGCCTGGAAAGTGGCCGAGTGAAGGCTGGTCCGGGCTCGTCGCGTGACGGCTTACGGCTCCGTCCACCGATTTCTATGCCGCGATCCGTGCGCCGCGAACCTGCGCAGAAAGGCCGACCGCAATGACTGGGAAGCACAAAGGACCACGCGTTCGTTTCACTGCCCGCAAGCCGTCTTCGCCTGTTCACAACTACCAAGCACGCGACTGCCGCCGATCTTGGAACTTCCG
>QHBY01000234.1 GCA_003244245.1 Pseudonocardiales bacterium | reverse complement strand
GCCGGTTCGCGGCACGGCCCTGCTGGCCGGCCAGCTCGGCGGAGCGCTGCTCATGGGGCTCGTTCAAGCGATGGTCTACCTGCTGGTCGGGGTCTTGGTGGGCGTCGGCGTCTCGAGCGGAGTCGGCGGCGTGCTCGTCCTGCTCGCCCTCTCGATGCTGATCGCGTTCGCCTTCGGCAGCGTCGGGGTGCTCGTGGCACTGCGCTCCGGCAGCGGGGAGGCGGTTCAGGGGTTCTTCCCGCTGTTCTTCGTGCTGCTGTTCCTCTCCTCCTCGAACCTGCCTCGCAACCTGATCGAGACCGACTGGTTTCGGACCATCGCGACCTACAACCCGGTCTCCTACCTGATCGAGGGTGTTCGCAGCCTCATCATCGCCGGCTGGGACGCGCAGGCGCTCGGGCTGGCGTTCGGCATCGCCCTCGCCATCCTCGGACTCGCGCTGACGGCGTCCGGGCTGTCGCTGCGGACCCGGCTGGTGCGGACGTGACACGGCGCTTCTGGAGCGTCGCCTACGCCGTTGCCTGGCGCGTGATCCACAACGCGCTGATTAGCCCCGCGATCCTCGTGCCTTCGATCGTCTTTCCGCTGTTCTTCCTGGTGGCCTTCGCGGGCGGCCTCTCCAGTGTCTCTAAGGTCCCCAACTTCGACTACTCGCCCGGCTACACGGCGTTTCAGTTCGTGTTCGTGTTNNGCTGCACCTCCTGCACGAGCGCGAGCCGGTTGGCATCGCCCGCGACTTCGAGCACGGCTTCGCCCGCCGCCTGCTGCTCGGCGCGCCCAGCCGAACCGGCATCATCGCCGGGTATGCCATCGCGGCGCTTGCGCGCTGGCTGATCACCGGTGCGGTGGTGACCGCGGCC
This sequence comes from Pseudonocardiales bacterium, assembly GCA_003244245.1. Lineage (GTDB taxonomy): Bacteria > Actinomycetota > Actinomycetes > Mycobacteriales > Pseudonocardiaceae. Next base: position 1,265 of record QHBY01000234.1, on the reverse strand, counting down.
GCCCTGTTCGCCGGCATGGAGTTCGACGGCGGGCTCCCCGACATGGTCGCTCTGCTGGCGATCGGCGCGCTGGTCAACCTCGTCGCCGTCCTGTGGGCGACGGGCGTGGCGATGCTCACGCGAACCGAGCAGGCCGGTTCGCTGATCCAGATGCCCGTCTTTCTCATCCTCTTCCTCGCGCCCGTCTACGTGCCCCTGCCGTTGCTGACGGGGTGGGTGCACGAGGTGGCCAAGATCAATCCGGCCACCGCGGTCCTGGAGGCGGGTCGCAGCCTCCTGGCAGGGTCACCGGTCAGGGTCGGCATGTCCTTCGCCCTGCTGGCCGCCGGGGGCCTCCTGCTGATGTTGTGGGCGCGTCGTGGTCTGCGCTCGGCGGAGCGCGCGGGCTGAGGATCGGGCCCGTCGTGCGGCCTATGCCTGAGCCGGCACCGCCGGCCCGAGGCTGCCGCGCGCCCGGCGGATGACTTCGTCGCCGGTGTCGCCCGGCTCCCACATCGCCTGGCCGAACCGGACGCGCAGCCTGCCACCGAGGTCGCCGAGCTCGCTGCGGATCAGGGCGGCAGCGTGGTCTCCATGCTCCTGCGGGATCACGAGGCCGAGCCGGCGACCGCTCACCCGGCACGCAATGCCCTCTCAGGCGCTCGCCGCGATCTGCACGGCGCGACCGGTCTCGCGGATGGCGTCGTCGCCGGTGGCGTAGCTGTCGCTCGCGTTCAACGGCCCCACGTCGAGCTCGACGATGACGATGCAAAACGGCCGGCTCTGCACCGTCGCGCGTTGGGCCTCGGCGTGTGCGATCTCGTGGAAGTAGCGGTGGGAGTAGAGGAGGGTCAGGCTGTCGGTCACGCCAAATGCCAGTGAGCCGAACAGGGGCCCGTCGCCGTCGCGCCGCAAGGCGAGCTCGGGATCGTCGATCGGGCGGTCGGGCTCGTCCTCGGCGTCGGGCGGATGATTGCGGACCTCCTCGACGAACATGCCGGCGATCTCGGGGTCGAACTGCGTCCCCGCGCAGCGCTGAAGCTCGTTACACGCCTCCTCAACCGTCATCGGCGCTCGATAGGGCCGATGCCCAGTCATCGCGCTGAACGCATCCACAACCGACACGATCCGCGCTTCGATGGGTATCTGCTCGCCCCGGAGCCCGGCCGGGTAACCGCTGCCGTCGTAGCGCTCGTGGTGGTGCAGGACGGCGGGGGCGATGCCGCGCAGGGCTGGGACCTGCTGGAGGAGGCGAAACCCGATGCGCGGGTGCAGCTCGATGACGC
>QHBY01000233.1 GCA_003244245.1 Pseudonocardiales bacterium | reverse complement strand
CCGCCGTGAATAGGCGAGGCTAGAGGCTTCGATCTCTACGGGACCGTTCTCAAGGGCAGGATGCTTCTCGACGACCAGACGCACTACGGCATCATCTTCGATGATCTTATTCGTCAGATCGGAGAAGCGGACTACGCGTTGACCCATGTTCATACCTCGCGAGTCGGGGGAGCGGACCGGCGGAGCCTACCAGTAGGTCAAAGGACTGCAACCTGGCATGTCGCACCAATGACCACCACGGCCTCTACATGCCAAGCACTTGGAGGTTCTCCAAACCGTCGATGTAGCGTCGAAGCTATCAAAGATGATTCCGCTCCCACCGCATGACGAGCACCGATGTTTGTGTTCATTCTTCCGGCGTTCCGCCTGTTCCGCTCTACGTTGCGATGGGCCTCCTTGACCTGCGCTTTTCCTCATCATTTCGCTGTAGGGAGATGGCGGTCCATTCGTAAATCGAGTACAGGATAATAATGATAAGTACGTCAAACCACAACATGCAATTGTCCTTGTGGTTACCGTGTAAACGTAGTAAGCCAATCTGATGCAGCGCGACAGCGCCGCTCGCTAGCCCGGAGTCACCTCCTCACCCTGAGCGTTCCGCCCAGAGGCGTTGCTCCCCGGGTCTCGATGAGGAGCTTCGGTGAGCACACGGCTCTCAGCGGAGGATCTTAGTGGTGGCCAGGCATCGGAAGGCATCACGACACTTAACAAGCCATCGCACGGGCCGAGACGGAAAACGCCGCGGCTAGCGCTGACGGTCGGCGCGACGCTCCGCCGGACGGCGGATCCGAGTTCGGGACGAACAATGGGGTTGGGGACCACTTGGGGACCACACGCCCTGCACGCGGGCAGACGACCCGCACGTCGAGTGGTCACCCGCACGGCGCCGGCACCACGTCTGACCAGGACAGACGCCTACTCCTACGTCCTGGGGGTCAAGGGGGTCGCAGGTTCGAATCCTGTCGTCCCGACGGTTTGAAGGGTCTTTGCAGGTCAACGCCTGCGAGGACCCTTCTTTTTTGATCTAGGTTCGGTCTTCGAGGTCAAGCACGCCGCTCAGCGACACCTTGACTCGAAGGTAGGCCGCACATGCCGCTACTTGACCTGGACAGGGTCACTGTGGGTCTGTCGATGACCTGGACCGGGTTCTGCCGCGATTGGGACCTGTCGCTGCGCTCGGGAAGCTACCCGGAAACGACCCGCTACAATTACCTCCTCGCCGCTGCCCAGTTGGCCCGATACCTCGGCGAGTACTCGCCAGACCCGGAGGCCGGAGACGCCACCGAGGATCCGACCGCGGTCGGCAAGGCACACGTCGAAGCGTTCCAGGCCTGGATGATCCAGACCCGCTCGGCGTCCACCGCGCTGAACAAACACAAGGGACTGCAGCAGTTCTTCAAGTGGCTGATGCTCGACGAGCAGGAGATTGACCGGTCTCCGATGCAGCGGGTGAGACAGCCCAAAACGGCGAAAAAGCTGATCCCGATCATCCGTGACGTCGACACGGCTAAAGTGCTCGGCACGTGCACGGGGAAGGACTTCATCGCGCTGCGGGACGAGGCGATCATCCGGCTCTACTACAACACCGGGGCACGTCTGGCAGAGGTCGCTAACCTCCACCTCAACGACGTCGACCTCACCACCGATTCAAGATCATGCTGAAGCGCCGTGGGATGGCTGTCGGTTTGCACGGTGTCCACGCGCACCGCTGGCGGCACAACTTCGCCCACGAGTGGTAAACGGGCCGGCGGAGACACCGGCGACCTGATGCTGCTGCTCGGATGGACATCAGAGGACATACCCCGCCACTATGGCGCCAGCGCGGCGGCCGAACGAGCACAGGAAACCCAGCTCCGGATGGGGATCGGTGAACAGGTGTAACGTGACGATCCTCGCTGACCAGACAGTGCCACAGCGGTAGCTCCATCCGTTCCCACAGCGTGCAACCAGGACCGGCCACCGACCAGAAAACGCTAACGACCAGACGAAGTGCGCAGGTTCGAACCCCCGGCAGGATTCGCAACAGATGGGAACAGCTCCGGCCAGCCTCATCCCTCTCGGGTGATCAGCTCAGAGAGCGAGCAGGGCTTGTTCGAGTACCTCGGTCAGTGCGGGGTGCACGTAGAGGACGTCGCGGGCGAGCTGATCGACGCTCTGGCGGAGCATCATGGCTTGGACCAGCGGTTGCAGCAGGGTCGCGGCCTGCGGGCCGATGATGTGGGCGCCCAGCAGCGTGCGGCTGCGCGGCTCGGCGATGAGTTTGACGAAGCTGGTGGTGTCTTCCAGGGCCCACCCGTAGGCGGTGTCCGCGTACGGACGTACAGCGATCACATGGTCGATGCCGCGTTGACGCGCCTGCGCTTCGGTGAGGCCGACGCTGGCGATCTGCGGATCGGAGAACACCGCGTGGGGGACCAGGGTGTGCGGCAGCCGGTGGAGGGCTTCGGGGTGGGTGAGATTGTGCCGCACCACGCGCTCCTCGGCGTTGGCCATGTGTTTGAGCTGGAAGTGGTTCGCGGCGTCGCCGAATGCCCACACGCCGGGGACTGAGGTCTGGTAGGTGTCGTCGGTCACGACGTGGCCGTGCTCATCGACGTCGAGGCCACCGGCGGCGGCGTCGAGCAGGTCGGTGTTGGGACGTCGCCCGGTCGCCACGAGCAATGTGGCCGCCTCGAGCACCTCGTGCTTCCCGTCCCGTTCGACGGTTACCGACACACCTCCCGAGCGGGGACAGACAGCGGTCACGGTGGTGTCGAGCAGGACACGGAACCGGCGCTTCGCCAGCTCGGTGAACCGGGCCGAGACCTGCTCGTCCTCGGCCATGAGCAACCGGGGTCCGCGCGCCACGATGGTCACCTCGGCGCCGAACGCGCCGAAGACGTGGCCGAGCTCCGCGGCGATGAAACCGCCCCCGATCACCAGCAGCGAGGCGGGTACCTCATCAACCCGCATGATGGTGTCGGAGGTGTGGAACGCGACCGTGTCGAGCCCGGGTATCGGCGG
>QHBY01000232.1 GCA_003244245.1 Pseudonocardiales bacterium | reverse complement strand
CGTGGAGTACCGCCTGCCTGGACTGCGACCAGCAAGACGAACGCGCCCCGAAACGCACCCGGGACGCGCGCCCTTAAGCCTACGACCTTCAGCCACATTCCGGGCGCTTAGCGCCACCTGGATGCGCAGTTAGTCGTCGTCGAGGCGGTCCTCGACGACTGTGGGAGCCAGATACCAGTCCCGTTGGACCAGCAGCCTGCCGCAGCGCGGGCATTCGCGTCGCTGCCGCCGGGCAGCGCGCACCGCGGACCACTCCTCATTGAGCCGACGTCGCTGCTCGGCCTGCCGGCGAAGCTTCGGCTGCAACACCTGGATAGTCCAGGTCGCACCGACCAGCACCCCGAGACAGACCAGCAGGATAGCGCTCAGCACCTGCACGGTCACGGCGCTGAGCGGGGTATTCCGCCACGACGTCGCGTCCCCTGGCAGCCGTCTGCAACAGGGCCGAACGGCCCCGCTGTGGGGAAGCGTGTCGCGCTCCGTTGAGATTGCGGCATGATCACTACCCCTTCCTCAAGGATCCGGCTTGCGGCCGTGGAGTACGGCGCCCTCCTGACCACAACAGATCCGAAAGCATCACAGTTTGATAACGACAGAGTAGACTGACATCAGACGTCTGTCCACAGATCTGTATGGTCAGACGCCTTACAGGTGTAGGGTTCGGTCGGACAACTACGGGACGCGCAACGTCGCACGTCGCCGCCCGGCTGGCCGCACAACATGGCCCCAGCGCCGCAGCGGGATGAGCACTCAGCTGAGACACCAGAACGGGAGTGACGACGACATGAGCACCGGGCGTGACGGCAACGACCGGACCTCACGGGACACCCAGTGGGAGCTGAGGTTGGACCAACGTCGGCCGCTACCCGAGGTGATCGAGGAGAAGCTGCGAGGGCTCATCGACAGCGGCGTGCTGCCCGCCGGAGAGCGGCTACCCAACGAGCCGGAGCTCGCCAGGCGAATGGGGGTAGCGCGCAGCTCGGTGCGAACCGCGTTGCAGCGCCTTGAGGTGCTCCGGGTAGCGGAGGTGCGAAGGGGGCGAGGCTGGTTCGTCCGGAGCAAGCCTGTCGACCACCTACCAGGTGACTTCATGGAGTGGCTCGCAGAGCGACGCTTCCGGATCGGGGAACGGCTCGAGGTCCGGATGGCGCTCGAGGGGATGGCGGTGAGCCTTGCCGCCGCGCGCGCGACCGAAGGCGAGATCGACGACATCGCCAAGCTCAGCAAGGACCACCTCGCGGCGCCGCCCGACGTCGTCGAGTTGATCAGGACTGATGAGGCTTTCCACGACGCCATCTTCCGTGCGAGTCGCAACGAGTTGCTGCTCGCGACCTATCGCATGCTGATTCCGGAGCTCGCGGAGTGGCGCCGGCGCAGTTACGCGGGGCGTGGGGTGGCGGCCCGCTCCGGCACCGAGCACGACAATGTCGTCAACTTCCTTAAGCGGGGTGACTCAGCTGGCGCCCGCGCCGCGATGATGACTCACCTGCTCGGCCTTTACCACGAAATTCAGGCGGCCGACGACCAGGACGGGGCGCGACGGCCGGCGCATCTGAGCACATTTGTGGGCATTGAGGACGAACCGGAATGGCACCCCCGCTGAACCGCCGACCGGTGGGCTGGCGCGCCCGTCGCTGTGCCGTCAGGATGTTGTGATCGACGGCGCAGAGGGGCGGTCCTCCAGTGACGGTGGGCGTGGCACTTTCGGCGTTGCTGGCCGCTTTTCTCGCGGTTTCGGTAGGTGCGGTGCTGCTGGTGGTGGCCTACCGGCGAGTACTGCGCCCCCGCTTGACCGACGAGCTTCTCCGGCTCTCGGGTCCATCGATTGTGCGAGCGTTGTTGCCGCAACAGGTGATGACCACCTTCCTGTCGGAGATCTACGGCGACAGCGACGCCAACCACGATGTCGTCGCCGCCGTGCTGGGCGGTGAGGGTGCCGAACCACATGGCGGTGATCTCACCATCAGCATTCACACCACTGTGGATTATGAGCTGCGCGCGGTTAATCACCACACCTTCGAACTCATCTCGACGGTGAGCTACAGCTTCAAGGAGAATGTGGCCGACCACAGGTTCGCTATCTTCGCCATGTGCGACCCGCAACTTCGGGACGCCATCACACTCGCCTGCCGACTGCCCCTGTTCGAGTCCTGGTTCGTATCCGACCCGTCACTGTTCGAACAAATGGTGGACGCCATGCTCCCTTCGGTGAAGATTGGAATCAGCTATACCGATCTCGACGGCAAGCATCACGAGGTCATGCCGGGCGAGGTTCAGTTAACCGACGTGGGTTACCACGACTGGCCCGAGTTCTTGACCTTCTTCCGGGGCCCGGTGGGAACGATGCCCCGGCAAAACCCCGCGCAATACATAGGTACTCTGCGAATATTCGAGTGCGACCTCGGGGAGCTCACCGACGTCGACCACGCTGTCGGCTCAGTAGAAAGCCTGTCTCTCCGGTCGACAAGCCTCGGGCGGATAGACGACAGCTTCTGCTTCTGGCAGGCCCCGTACCCGTGCTACGTCGACCGCATCAGCTTCGACGCCGCCGCACTGGCCTTCGACGGTGCCTCCTGGCAGTTCCAGGTCGTACCGTTCACCTTCCGTTCAACCATCGCGACCGGCGCGTGGACCCCGGCAGAGCAGCTCAAGGAGCTCACCGTACGCTCCTGGCTGCTGCCCGGCCATGGCGTCGCACTACTGTGGAAGCCGTCAGATGACTACACCAGCGGGACCTGTGCACTGTGACATCCCGGCGCTACATGCTGCGATCGCCCCGTCGAGTGCGCTGAAGCGGGAGCGTCGAGCTCTTTACCAGCTTGCTACTGAGCTCCTGAGGGGTGGTTGCCCGCATGTACCGGACGTGCTGGACCCCGATGTTATCGACAGTCCCCTGGCCCGCAACCGCATCGGCGATGCGCTGGCCGGCCGAGCAACCCTCACGTGCGCTGAGCTTATCGGCATTAGCGCCGTCGCAGGTGTGCGCAGCTGCTGCCAAGAACTGCCCGTGGCGTCGCGCCCCGAGGCGAACAACCTGCTGGCAGGAGCGTTGAATACCGTCGGGGCGGAGCTACGTCGTCAGCAGGCGGCGTTCGCTCCACCTGAACTGCTCACCGAGGCGGACGGCGAATGCTTCACCTCGGCGCTCGGAGTACTGCGTGATGGCGTCGCTCTCGCTCGGAGGGTGAGCCCTGAGCTCATCGATGATCTGCTTGCGCATGTCGCACTGGTCGGGGTCATCGACCCGCGGCGCGCCGGTCTATTCGTCTCCGCCTCCCCCCGCGCCTTCCCCGGACTAATCCTGTTGAAGAGTCCGCGATCGAGCATCGAGGTGGCCGAGGCTCTCATACATGAAGGCGCTCATCAGAAACTCTTCGATATGGCCATTACTCACGACCTGCTCAACGTCGACTCTGACCGATGCTCACCATTTCACCCACCGTGGGCGCCAACAAAACGCCTTTGGCCGCTCGAACAGACTCTCGCCGCCTGGCACGCATATTCCTGTCTCGCTTGGTTTGGTCACGACGCGGGAGTGAGGGCGGGAGCGCAGGACGTCGGCGCAGACTCGTTGCTTCCGGTGGCGAGTGAGCGGAGCGAGATCCTCGGTCAATGGCTGCTGGACAAGGGTGATTACCTCGGCACCGACGCACATATGCTGTTGAACGGCCTCATTGGCCGACGTCCTCGCACCACGCGCACCACCGGGAGCTTTTCCAGTGCGGTGGCCGTGGACTACGTCGTCAACACACCCCTGAAGTTCCGCCGCTGTGGCTCGCCGGACCGGGTGCTCGTGGGCCGCCCCTTGCAACCTCCCCAGCTTTACTGGATCAGCAATGACGCTGCGGTACTGCTTGAGCTCCTAGGGCAGAAGTCGTTCGACGAGGCCATACCCACGTTCGCCCAGCGGTGGCGCATGCAACGACTCGATGCGACCGACCGGCTGATCGATTTGCTTGCAGATCTCGTCGCATCCGGGCTCGTCACCACAAGAGCCACGCCGGGCACAGGCCCCGTGACACGGCATTGCTAGTGTCGTAGCTTTTCAGATCGCATCAGAACTCGTGGCAGATACGGCAACGCTGTTGCTGGTTCTCGTATCAGGGACGAGCACCTGCTCTACGCTAACGTGACGGAGGCATCCGCGTCCTATAACCGGCTCGCCGAGGGCGGGGATGGAGACTCCCCGACATGACCGTGAGCGTGCTGGACCATCGTGTGGCTGCCGCTGGACCTGGACCGGCCGTAGGACATTAGAGCGGACCTGATCCGGCGGTGGAAGCGCAAGCTGGAGTGTGCAAATTGAAACAGGGCCGAGGTTTTTACGCCTGTCCGGAGTGTTCACCTGCGGTAATATCATGCTCACCCATTCGTCTCACTATATCTTTTGGTTCGCTTAATAACGTCAAAGGGGTGATCAATTGTGTCCACCGTGCACGCTAAAGATTCCGCAGAGCAACTTAGAAGAACTGGAATAAGTCCCGCATTGGCAAGCTTCGCCACCGGTGCCAGTACAACAATTTTGACGATTGCTGCGACTCTAGTAAGTCTTCGCTCGGACGCGTCACGAGAAAGTCTGTTCCTGGTGCTTAGTTGGACTATGTACGCCTCAGCGGCTTGTACTGCCATAGTTTTCGGCTGGATTCTGCTGGACTCGATCCGGCACAGTCTCCGAGAGCTTAGTCACCTTTCAGAACTCGAGGCACACGTACCCCGTCTAATTCGATTTCGTCGACGACTCGAGCAGGTGCAAATATCAATAGACGGTGACGCTCTCATTCGATATGAATGCGAGGTTGAATCCGCGCCCGGCGCATCTGCCCCTTGGCTGACCTTCCCGATTCTTTGCGGGGCGGATCCAGACGGTCCTGAATGGCAAAGTTTTTCTATCAAAGAGGTCTCAGTGGACGGTGTTGAGTTCGATCCAGCGTTGGCACTCACAAAAAAGGCGAGAAGCCGGATCTTAAACAATCCGAGATTTGAGCACATAGTACTTGAGGAAGGAGCCGTTCGGGTGCCAATATCGCTAGAACCAAACCGCCGGCGGTGTACATTCGTGATAGAAGTAGAAATGGCAAGAATGTACGCCTCAATCTTGAATGCTGACCTTCAAGAGGATTCTTACTTTGCAGACATAGCTTACATTACCGATGAGATCAGCGTGCATATTAAAGGCGTCGATAATTTGCGACTCTTTTGCTCGTCTCGTGCCGACTACCGAGTGCAGGCAAGCCAATTTAGCGGAGAATTGTTAGACACGACAGAATCCCACCTTCAGTCCGCTAGTTGCAGCATGAGCCGTGGCGTGCAGTGGCGGTCGACCAGCGCTAAAATCGGCTATCGATACGAAATTCCTATATCGGCACAGCGGCTCGCAGGGTGAACTCAACGAAGCGTAAGGTTAATAAATCCTGTCGAGTAAATGCTCCTGGACCCAGCCGCGACGTGCCCGACATCGCCGACGACAGCATGTGGACCTCAATCAGTGTCGACCATGACACCTCGGCCTTCACGGTGGCCACAATCGAACAACGGTCGCTCCAGAGAAACCTACCAACCATCGTCCGCCGACTCATCGCCAACAGCAACCACAACAAGGCTCACCTTACACGCCGACCCCGACCTCAAGTCTTACCCCAACGATCGGTCGCATGACGTTTGGCGCATACTTGGTGCACTCGCGGCGGGTTACGGTGACGACTCATCCGTGCCCATGTCAGGCGCGCACGCATGGCCTAGCACGGCCCGGGCCAAGCATGCCAGACCGCGGCGGGTGTTGGCGATGTGACGCAACGTTGCTAGCATCTGATCTTCAGCCCTGCCACACGTGAACCGAGGGACAGGCTCTCATGGCCATGCAAGGCATCCTTGAGGACAGCACACCGCCGAAGCACTCAGTGCGTGTCGCCTGGTTCCAGCGCGAACCCGGTGGCACTACGATCTTCGTCAAGCCAGCAGCAGGTGATGGTGCAGCTCTTCAACCCGTCGCTCAACGCGACGATGATGCCGCGGTCCTTCACAGCTGACTGTTGTGGCTGTTCTACCACGGGTCACGATCCTGTTTCGGATAGCTATCGCTGTGTCCATTCAGGGGTCCCGT
>QHBY01000231.1 GCA_003244245.1 Pseudonocardiales bacterium | reverse complement strand
CGGTACTGGGTCAGACAGTCCGTACCGTCACTGTAGCTGGCAGACGGTCCTGCTCGCTCTCGAACTGCTGCCCGACTCTCGCTGGAACGTGTCACCACCGGCCAGGATTCCGCTGGTGCAGCCTTGTCCGCTCTAGGTGAACGCCGACCCGTTCGGGGTGAGCGAGACCCGCTCGGGTGGTCTCGGATAGCAGAGGGTGCCTACAGGGATCCAGGCTGCTAGGTTTGCTCCGCATTAGGTAAGGCAACCCTGCTCCCGGTTCGCACCGGGTTCCGGGAAGGCCGCTGGGGAGCGCTACCGCGAGGTGCCGTCGGAGAACCACGACCGCAGAGGAGAGCTGTGCCGCACGCCATGGTGCCGGTGGGGGAGCCGCCAGCAACGGTGTCGCCAGCAACGGTGCAGCCGCGCTACGCGCATCCACTGGCCGCGCATCCACTGGCCGGGTCGGTCGCGACGGCGGATCGCGCGGTGAAGTTGTTGTCCTTCCGGACATCCGACCGGATGCCAGACCTGCCCAGCGCCCAATGGATCAGGTGTGACCACGCCCTGTCCGATCCGGACTTCTTCCCCCAGTGGCGGCTGCAGGTCGCCCGACAGCTAGCTGACCAGCAGCCGCACGCCCCGGGACAGACACCGGAGACGACAGCGGTCCCGGACAAGACCACTGGCGGCTACGTGCTGCAGTGGTATCTGGTCGTCCCGAGCTACCTCGGCGCGGCGCTGTTCCACAGCGCCCGGCGGGTGCCCTCACTGTCGCCGCGGCAGCTCAGCTTCCGGCTCGGTCCGCCGGCGGTGGCCGAGGTGGCGCTGCACCCGGGACGATTCTGGTGCCTGCCCGATGATCCCGACGCGAGGCACCCCGACGCCGTGCCGGTGGCTGACGAGACAGCTCTAGGGGCGATACTGCGCCGTCAGGTAATCGCGCACGCCGCCCATTTTCTCACGGTCTACGGCCCGATGGTGCGTTTCGGGTCCCGCACCCAGTGGGCGGCCGTGACCGACGTGCTCGACAGCGCCCTGCTCCTGGCGGGGCGCTCGTTCGGGGCACCGCAGGCCGGTGCCGCCGATGCGCGGCTGGTGCTCGCCGATGGCGAGAAACCGCTCACCTCAACGTCAACAATCCGCGAGTTGACTGATGACCGCGGCCGTACCCACTGGACCCGGCTGCGTGGTTCATGCTGCTTTCTCTATGCCATGCCCGGGGTCGAGCGTCCCTGCGCCAGCTGCCCGCGAATCAACGACGCTGAACGGGCTTGTATTTTCAGCACACTTGATCGGGCCTGAGATCGTCGCAGGCCGTATCTTCTTGATCTGTGAAACCCGAGCAGACCCCGCACGCGCAGCCCGCGTGCCCGCTGCTGGCAGTGGTGGTCAACCCGGTCAGCGTCGGCGACGTGGCGAAGCTGCAGACCCAGATCACTCGGGTGTGCCTGGAGCTGGGGTGGAGGGCACCGCTGTGGCTCCAGACCATCGTCGAGGACCCTGGTGGCGGTCAGGCCGCGGCTGCCCTGGCCGCGGCCGCTGATCTGGTGCTCGCCTGCGGCGGGGACGGCACGGTCCGCCACGTGGCGGGAGTACTCGCCGGCTCGGGCACCCCGATGGGTTTGATTCCTACCGGCACCGCCAACCTGCTNNAAGAACCGCGCGGTCGACGTCGGTCGGGTATTCATCGACGACCGCGCCGAGGACACGTGTTCAGGCCGCACCGTCATCATCAGCTCGGACACCCCTCAGCAAGCGCAACTCGCCGGCGATCCGGTGGGCGAGGTGCGAGGCATGCGGATGAGCGTCGACCGGGCCGCCCTGCTGGTGCGCTCGTGAGGCCCGATCGCGGCCAGTTGCGCAGATTGATGAACCGCTGCCAGGGGCGCCGCGTTTACTGTGATGCGGGTAATTCTGCCCCTGAGTTATTCATGCTTCGACGGAGGGAGCCGTCCGATGGTGAGTCTGGTGAAGGGTTTCGCAGGCAAGCCTGCGCATGCGCCGCTGACCGACATCGGTATCGGCGCCTATACCGCTGGCGTCGCGATGCTCGTGGCCGGCGCGGCCGGGTTCCAGCAAGCCGCGATGGCCACCGCATCCGTGATCACAATCGGGGTCGGGCTGATCGCCGCCATACCGACCATCATCACCGGCCTGGTGGACTTGTTCGGTATTCCGGCGGATGCGCCCGCGCGCACGCTAGGCTGGTGGCACCTGACCCTCATGGCCAGTGCCACCGGCATGTTCGCTTGGACGTTCGAGTTGCAGTTGGCTGGGTACACCAGCGGGAAGATCATCACGTTGGCTTTGACCATCGGTGTCATCTCCTGGGTGTTACTCGTCGCCGGTGGCTACCTCGGCGGCGCGCTCACCTTCGTTTACGGAGTCCGGGTACTCAAGCGCCCCCAAGCAGCCATGGCTGACGCACTCATTCCCGGCCGGGCCGACCATGGGGCGGACTTTAAAGACTAAACCGGGGCCGCACAGGAGAACACTTGGCCGGTTACACAACACACCGGTACCGCCCTACCCAGGCGGCACCGGTGCATACGGGGCTTAGTTCCCCTTGTGGTAAGCCTCCAACACCTCAGCCGGGATGCGGCCGCGGTCTGAGACGTTATAACCGTTCTTGCGGGCCCACTCGCGGATCGCGGCGTTCTGCTCGCGGTCCACCGATGCACGGGCACCACTACCAGCCCGGCGGACCGGACCTGCAACCTTGCGACCCCTGCCTGGACCGCCCGCCTTGCGGGCGCTGCCGACATAGTCAGCCAGTGAGTCACGCAGCTTCCCCGCGTTACCCGCCGACAGATCAATTTCGTAAGACACGCCGTCGATACCAAACTCAACGGTCTCTTCGGCGGTACCCCCGTCGAGGTCATCGACCAAGGTTACGGTGACCTTCTGCGCCATGCGCGTCGTCCTCCCTCAGGGACGTGGTGGACGGAGCCATCGCGCGACGACTCCACAACGACAACGAGTAGGTTAGCCCATTTCCGGACAGATTGCGAAATTACCTGTCACCGGAGTCCGCTATTGTGGTCGTACCAGCGGAAACAGGATGGTCTCGCGGATACCCGAACCTGTGAGCGCCATGAGCAGCCGGTCGATCCCCATTCCCATGCCGCCACTTGGCGGCATTCCGTACTCCATCGCGGTCAGGAAGTCCTCGTCCAGCGGCATCGCCTCGTCATCACCAGCCGCCGTGAGCGCGGCCTGGGACTCGAAACGCTCCCGTTGCGCGACCGGATCGATCAGCTCTGAGTAGGCAGTGGCGGACTCGACGGACCGGATGTAGAGATCCCATTTCTCGGCCAGACCCACAGCGTTGCGGTGCTCTCGAGTCAGCGGGGCGGTGTCCACCGGAAAGTCCTTCACGAAGGTCGGCGCGTGCAGCTCGGGCACGACGAGGTGCTCGAACAACTCCTCGACCAGCTTTCCGGGTAGCCACGCAGGATTGCACGTAAGGCCTACTCGCTCGGCGTGGCCGAGCAACTCCGCACGGCCCGTCAGCGGACTGATCTCCTCGCCAAGGGCCTTCGAGACTGCACCGAACAGGCTGACCTGCGCCCATTGGCCGCCGATGTCGTACTCGCTGCCGTCGGCGAGTCGAAGTGTTGTGGATCCTAACACGTCGCGGGCCACCGTCTGGTACAGCGTGCGGGTCAGCTGCGCCATGCCCTCGTAGTCGGTGTAGGCCTGGTACACCTCGAGCATGGTGAACTCCGGCGAGTGCGTAGAGTCCGCGCCCTCGTTGCGGAACACCCGGTTGAGCTCGAAGACGCGCTCCATCCCGCCAACCACGCAACGCTTGAGGTAAAGCTCCGGGGCGATCCGCAGGTACAGGTCGGTGTCGAGAGCGTTGGAGTGCGTCACAAACGGCCGTGCCGCGGCACCCCCATGCACGATCTGCAGCATCGGTGTCTCAACCTCGACGAAGTCGAGAGAATGCAGCATCGCCCGGACCGATCGAACCGCGTCGGCCCGCACCCGGGCGGTCCGCCGGGCTGCATCGCGAACGATGAGATCGAGATAACGCTGGCGGACGCGGGTTTCCTCGGCCAGTTCCTTGTGCGCAGTCGGCAGAGGCCGTAACGCCTTGGCCGCCATCTGCCATTGCGTGGCTTGCACGGACAGCTCCCCGCGACGCGACGTGACCACCTCGCCGGTCACGGACACGTGATCCCCGAGGTCGACATCAGCCTTCCACGCGGCCAGTCCGTCGGCGCCCACATTAACCAGGCTGAGCATTGCCTGCAACTCGGTCCCGTCGCCCTCGCGCAACGTTGCAAAGCAGAGCTTGCCGGCGGTACGCAGGAAGATAACCCGACCGGTCACGGCGACGTGTTCACCGGTGACCGCGTCTGGCGGCAGCCCGACGTACGCGTCGCGGATCTCCTTCAGGGTTCGGGTACGCGGCACTGCAACGGGGTATGGGTGCGGCCCGGAAGCGAGCATCCGCTCCCGCTTGTGCCTGCGCACCCGCATCTGGTCAGGCAGGTCGTCGTCTGTATGGGTCAGCTCCGTGCTCACGCCGACAACATAGTGATCCGCTCAGCCAGCCCGCGCAGCGCGTCGTACCCCCGCCAATTGGAACCTTTCCGCAGTTCCAAGGCCAAGCTGACTGTCTATTGGAACCTTATGGCTGTTGTCTCGCTGTGACGGGCGGATGGAGGTCAGCTGATGTTGCGTTCGAAGACCATTCGCAATCCCCGCAGGGTGAGGTGCGGGGCGTGATGGGTGATGGTCTGGGACTCGGCGATCAGCAGCGGGGCCAGCCCGCCGGTGGCGACCACCACCACGCTGGCCTCGGCTCCGGGGGCCAGCTCCGCGGCGATTCGCTGCACCAACCCGTCCACTTGCCCAGCGAAACCGAACAGCAACCCGGACTGCAAGGCTTCCACGGTGCTCTTGCCGATCACCGATCGTGGTCGGACGAGCTGAACCTTCAGCAGCTGCGCCGCCCGGCTGGCGAGCGCATCGATGGAGATCTCGATGCCTGGAGCCAGCGCGCCGCCGAGGAACTCGCCCCGCTCGCTGATCACGTCGAAGTTGGTGGAGGTGCCGAAGTCCACCACGATCGCCGGGCCGCCATAGAGGGTATAGGCAGCCAGCGTGTTGACGATCCGGTCGGCACCCAGCTCGCGGGGGTTGTCGTAATGCAACGGCACGCCGGTGCGTACCCCGGGCTCGACGATCACCCGCGGCAGCTGCGGCCAGTACTGGTCCACCATCACTTTCAGCTCACGCAGCAGCGCAGGCACGGTGGACAGGGCGGCGATGCCAGTGATCTTGCTGGAGTAGCTACCGAGCAGTCCGCGGACGGTCAGCGCCATCTCGTCGGCGGTCATCCTGGCGTCGGTGTGCATCCGCCAGTCGTGCAGCAGCGCGGCGTCCTCGCCATCGGCCCCCCGATTGACGGCGAACAAGCCCAGGACGATGTTGGTGTTGCCGATGTCTACGGTGAGCAGCACTCGGTCGTCCCCGTCAGGCGCACGGGGCGTGCGCCGGATTGCTGCCCTCGTGCACGATTCGATTGCCGTCGTCGACGAAGACCACCCGGGGCAGGTAGTGCCGGGACTCGGCCTCGTCCATCGTG
Organism: Pseudonocardiales bacterium; assembly: GCA_003244245.1. GTDB lineage: Bacteria > Actinomycetota > Actinomycetes > Mycobacteriales > Pseudonocardiaceae. Next base: position 40,672 of record QHBY01000231.1, on the reverse strand, counting down.
GCGTAGGCGATAAGGATCACCAGGTCGCCGGGCGCGACCAGGTGCGCGGCGGCACCGTTGATCCCGACCACCCCGCTGCCCCGCGCACCGGGGATGACATAGGTCTCCAGCCGGGCGCCGTTGGTCACGTCCACGATGGCCACCCGCTCGCCGGGGAGCAGGTCAGCGGCGTCCATGAGGTCCTCGTCGACGGTCACCGACCCCACGTAATGCAGATCCGACTGGGTGACGGTGGCCCGGTGGATCTTGGACTTCAGCATCGTCCGGAACATCACGGGGCTCCTCGTCCGTTCGAGCCGGCACTCAGCTGCAGGCCGACGTTGTCGATCAACCGGGTGGTGCCGACGGTAGCGGCCAGCAACAGCCGGGCCGGTCCTTGTGCCGGGGCCGGCCCGAGCTGGGGGTTACGCAGAGCCAGGTAGTCCAGTGCGACGGCGGGTTGCCTGGCCAATACCTCACCGGCTGCTGCGAGCACCGCGTCATGACCCTGCCCGCCAGCCTTCGCGCCGGCGCTCAGGGCCGCCGACAACGCGACCGCAGCACCCCGTGCCTCGGCATCCAGGTAAATGTTGCGCGACGATAGCGCGAGCCCGTCAGCGTCTCGCGCGGTGGGCACTCCGAGGACCTGCACACCCATCTGCAGGTCGGCCACCATCCGCTGCACGAGCACCAGCTGCTGGTAGTCCTTCTCGCCGAACAACGCCCGATCCGGAGCGACGATCCCGAACAGCGTGGCCACGACCGTGAGCACCGCCGCGAAGTGACCCGCTCGGCTGGCGCCCTCCAGCTGCGCACCCAGCGCACCGGGTGACACGGTGGTGTCCCCGGTAGTGTCCCCGCCGGGTGGGGACATCGTTGCCACGCTGGGCGCGAAGACCAGCTCCACGCCCTCCTCCCGGCACATCGCGAGGTCGGCGTCGAAGCTGCGGGGGTAGCGGTCCAGGTCGTGGCGGGAGCCGAACTGCAGGGGGTTGAGGTAGATCGACACCACCGTGCGGCCGCTCGGAATGGCCCGGGCGGCTCGAATCAGCGCCCGGTGGCCGGCGTGCAACGCTCCCATCGTCGGGACCAGCACGACCGGATGCCCGGCTAAGCGCAGCGAGCGAGTCACCGCGGACAGCGCAGCGGGATCTTCGTGGACGGTCAGTTCACCGCGCAGCCGGCTGGTCACCGTCGTACCTGCAGGGTTTCCCGGATCTGGATGGCGACCGCCGGAGCCAGCAGCCCGGCCGCCTCGGCTCGGTCGGCTGTCCGCATCGCCTGCGCCCGGTAGGACTCGAGCAGCTGCGGCGTGGAGTCCGCGAGCACCCGCAGGTGCAGCCGTACTGTGTCGAGGTCGCCGCGGGTCACCGGGCCGGTCAAAGCGCGGTCGCCGTGGCGCAGCGTGTTGTCCAGCGCGGCCTCCAGCAGCGGGCCCAGCAGCCGTTCGGCGGGCACCACACCGGCCCCCTCCAGCGCCTCCACCGCGTCGCGCACCAGGGTGGCCAGATGGTTGGCTCCGTGGGTCAGCGCCGCGTGATACAGCGGTCGGGCCTCCGGCGGGACGCACACCGGCTCGGCGCCCATCTCCAGCACCAGCGCCTCGCCGACGCTCCAGCCGGTCTCGTCGGCGACCGTGACGCCGACGCAGGCCGCCGCCAGCCGCGCGACGTCCTCCGCGCTTCCGGTGAAGGTCATCGCGGGATGCAGCGCGAGCGGGAGCACCCCGAGCGCGGCCGCCGGCGCCAGGACGTCCACCCCCCGAGCGCCACTGGTGTGCACGACGATTTGACCGGCCCGAAACGCCCCGGTCGTGGCGAGCCCGGACACCAGGCCAGGCAGCACGTCGTCGGGGACGGCGATCAGCACCAGATCGGACCGCCGCACGACGTCGTCGGGAGGCAGCACCGGCGCATCGGGCAGCAGCTTCGCGGCGCGGCGCAAGGATGCTCGGGAGACCGCGCTCACCCCCACCACCACGTGCCCGGCACCGGAGACAGCGGCGCCGAGCACTGACCCCACCCGGCCGGCGGAGACCACGCCCACGGCCAGTCGGGCCGGACGGCCGGCTGCTCTGCTCGACGCGCCGCTGGGCGCGGGCGTACCCGACCGTGGCATCGTCGGCATTGCCGTCCTCCAGATGTTCCAGTCCCGCGCTGGCCGCGGGTACCGGACTGCCGCAGATTAACCCCGCTGGAGCTATTCGCGCCGGTCCGGGTGAGCAGCTTCACTCAACGGGTAGTCTCGCGGGTAGTTTGGGACCCGCTGGGCCCGCTGCCGAGCGGCCAGCAGCGCATCCAACGCCTCTTGATGCCACCGCTCGGTGTCGGCACCGGGATACCTCCGGTCTTGCGAGAAAGCGAGTTCGGTGACGGCATGCTGGTAGTCGCGCACCGCGTCGCCGGCGGCTTCGCCCGCTTGGCGGCACACCGCGGCAGACCATCCCCGCCGACCGGCCTGGCTGGCCAGCAGCGGGACCTCGCTGGGGGCGATCCATCCCGCGCCGGCGAATCCCGGCAACGCCGCAGAGATCACCCGTTGTTCCCGACGGCGCTGCCAGAGGACCAGCGCGACCAACCCGCCGAACAGCGGCACCATGATTACCCCGTAAAAGGTGGGGAGAAAGCCGAAACCAGCAGATGCGTTCCACAGCGAGTGCAGCCCCACAGCTGCCAAGTACCCGAGGAAGGGCAGCAGCGCCCACCGGGTCCGGTCGCGGCGGCGAACCGCCAACCCCACGGCGATCCCGGTCATCGCGGTGAACACCGGATGCGCGAATGGGGCGAGCACGCCGCGCATCAAGAACACGATGGCCACCCCGCCGCCGTCGCCGACCAGCCCGTCGATGGCGAACGCGCGACCGAAGTAGAGAACGTTCTCGGTGAACGCGAAGCCGGTGGCGACCAGCCCCGCGTAGACGATGCCGTCCACCACGCCGTCGAACTCGCGGCGACGCATCCACAGCAGACCGACCAGGAACGTGCCCTTGAAGGCCTCCTCGACGACCGGGGCGGAAATCACCGCCCCGACGAGGTCACCACCTCCCGCGCCGAGCACCTGCTCCCCGAACGCTGTCGCGGAGTCGTTAACCGTTGCCGCGCCGAGCACCGAGATCCCCGCGCCCCACAGGAACGCGGCGAGCAGCAGCCGCGGCGGCTCGGGCTCCCAGCGGTCCACCCACAAGAAGACCGCCACCACCGGCAACACTGGCAGGACCGCCGCCATCGCGCCGACCAGCACAGCAAGACCACCAACATTGGTGCTGATGAGGCCGAGCGCGACAAGAAAGGGGACGGCCAGCACAACCATGCCCAGCGAAGCCAGCAGCACCTGCCCGGAATGAGCACGAATGCCCGGCGAGCTCTGGCCGGCCGCTCCGAACCCAGTCATTGGTAGTCAGGGGCGCAGGAGCCGCGCGGCGGTTCTGTTTCCCCATCCCCCTTTCAATCCGTACGTGCGGTTTTCCCGCATACGGCTTACCGACGGTCTTCTGGACATGGTTTCGCCGCCTTCGGGTATCGGATGGTGCCGAGCAGTTTGTGTAGTCCCTGGTCGTGGAACCAGGATTCGGTCCAGCGTCCCGCCTGACCGGCGCGTAGGTTGCGACCGCGCTTCTTGATCAGCAAGCGTTCGTGACCGAAGTCGGGGCCCTTCCCTCCCGCCGCGTTGCTCACGGCGATCTGCGGTACTACGACCCCGTCGGACTCCCGCTGTGCTCCACCAGATTTCACCATTGGCTTATACCGGTGGTCTTTGCTGACAAGGCTGCACAGACGGGTCTCTCCTGTTCCGTGACGAAACCCTGCGCACGTGCCGCTCCCCATACCCCGGAGGGACCCGACGGGCGCATCTCCGGAGCGCCAACCCATCGGACGTGGCCTTCACCGTGACATGAGCGGCTCGGCTCCCCCATTGTGACTTTGACGAGGCTGCGGACTCGCGCCTGGTAGCGCTACGGCCCGCGTGCTTGCTCCCTCCGAAGAGGCTCTCGACGCCCCGCTCAGCCCGCCGCGTCTCCACGACGAACCGGGGCCTGCTACCGGGCTCTCCGACGACTACCCGGGCGGGACTCCCACCCGCTGGCTTCGTCCAGCTTCCAGGACGCAACATGGCCTCGAAGCCTAGGTCAGGCTGATGCAGCCGTGCCGTCCTTGTGAGTGCGCCCGCGCCGGGGGGTCGAAGCCGGCCCGTGGGCGGCCAGCAGATCCTGCACTGTCCGTTGCGCTTGCGCCGCGCCGCCGCCGTTGTTGGATGAGCCGTTGTTGTTCGGTCCGGACCGTTCCCAGCTTGGAACACCGTGGCGGCCCTGACCATAGGAGTTCGGCGCTTCTGGGCGGACGGGACCGGGGAACCCGGGGCCAGCCAGGCTGTCCCTGGAGGTAGCGCCACCCCGAGCGGTGGGCATAGCGGCGGGGGTAGCCACCGAAGCGATCGCCGGCGTCGACGTGGTGGCCGCTGCCGCCAGCTGCGCCAGATTTCCTCCGATGGCCGCAAGCTCGGCCCGCAACTGCCCGATCTCACGCTGCTGCGATAGCTGTGCCTGCTCGCGAAGCGCGCGCTCGACGGCCAGCGCGTGTTCTCGCCGGGCAACCACCTCGCGTTGGAGCTCGAGCTGGTAGACCGCCCGCAACTGATCGGCGTGCTCGGCTCGCGAGCTGACCTCGCGCCGCGCCCGCGCCGTGGTGAAGGCTGCGAGCAGCGCCGCCCACAGCGCCGCTACAACGCCCAGCCTCAGCAGGCGGGCATCCTGAGTGCCCAGGGCTAGCACGGCCGCGGCCGACGCGGCCATGACCACCGTGCTCATCATCAGGACCCGAGCGCTGCCAGGCAGCGACGCAGGCTCGGCGGTCCCAGACATGGCGGATACCGTACCGGCTCACCGGGGCAGCTGTAGACCCTCAGGCGGTGACAGGCAGCTATCGTGCGATAACAGGGAGACGCGGGCGGATCAGTCGTCCTCCGGTTCCGGATCGTCGGGGCCCTGCGGGGTCCGGCAGCAGTACTCCAGCCACAGCGCAGCCCCCACCAGAGCCCCCGCGCAGACCACCCCGATCGAAGCGGCGACGGTGTCCGAGGCGGCGGATTGCAGGAGCGACCGCTGTGGCAGCACGTAGCCGAGAACTCCGAGCCAGGCTCCCGCCGTGAGGGCGCCGGCCAGCGAGGACGCCTTGGCCAGCACGAGGGCCTTCGCCGCGGTGAGCACCTGCACCGGCCGGGCTCCGGGACGCCGGCGGATCCGCGCCCGCAGCGTATTGCCCAGCACCACCTCGGCGATCGCAAAGACGAGCAGCGTGGTTCCGGCCGGCTGCGGCAACGTGGGCACGTCGCCATAGGACAGCTGCAGCAGCAGGTTCACCAACACCGCCGCGATCACGCCGGCGGCGACCAGATCACGGGCCCGGGTGAAGGTCACCCGCACCCCCCTTCACAGTCAGCGCAGCACCAGGTCGTCGCGGCGCTGCACGCTACGCCGCTCGGCGGCCGGCAACGCGGCAACCAGGTCGGCCACCGTGCCATGGCAGGCGAGCACCGCATGGGGTGCGACATCGAGCCAGGGCACCAGCACGAAGGCCCGCTGGTGCGCCCTGGGGTGCGGCAGGGTCAGTTGGGGATCATCCCGCCGAGTCTGCTCCACGTCGATCACATCGACGTCCAGGGTCCGCGGTCCCCACCGGACTCCGCGGGTGCGCTGTGCGGCGGTCTCACAAGCCTGCCCGCGGCGTAGCCACTCCGGCACGCTGGCGGTCGGGTCCTCGACCAGCAAGATGGCGTTGAGGAACTCATCCTGCGCCACGCCCCCCCACGGCTCAGTGGCGTACACCGGTGACAACCCGAGTACCCAACCACCCAAACTCTCAACACACCCGCGCAAGTACCCCAACCGATCCCCCACGTTAGATCCGATCGACAACACCCCCGCACTCACCGCACGCTGCCCTCGACCGCGTTCTGGATGCAGAACGCGCCAAAACGGCCTCGAATCAGCGCGTTCTGCATCCTTCAACGCCCTTGGCGTGGGGCGCGGGAGAGGTGAGTGGTTACGGAGATGTCCGCGAAGGGGAGGGGGATGGGGGCTTGGGGTTTGTGGACGGTGACTTCTACGGCCTCGACGCGCTGGTCGGTGAGCAGGTCGGTGGCGATTCGCGCGGCCACCGTCTCGATCAGGTTGCAGGGCTGCCCACTGACGATTCGGGCGGCCCTCTGGGCCAGCGCGCCGTAGTCCAGCGTCGCGGACAGCCGATCAGTGGCCGCGGCGGGTCCGAGATCGAGCCAGATCGTCGCGTCGACGACGAACTCCTGCCCGTGCGCTCGCTCGTGCTCGTGCACCCCGTGGTGGCCATGCATCCGCAACCCGGTCAGGGTGATCCGGTCACCGCTGATTCGCCGGCTTCCTTTGGGGCTCATTGCGGTCCCGCACCCGGTGCGACGGTCGCGGCGGCGCCGAGTCGCCAGGCCGCGGCGACAGCGACGGCGTCGCGAGACGCTGCGGCGTCGTGCACCCGTACCCCCCAGGCGCCGGCTGCCGCGGCCAGCGCGGACACCGCTGCGGTGGCGGTGTCCCGGCCGTCGCAGCGACGTGCGGCACCGGTCCCCCCGGCCAGCAGGGTGCCCAGAAATCGTTTGCGGGAGGACCCGACAAGGACCGGGAACCCCAGCTCGGTCAGCGCCTCGAGGTGGCCCAGCAGCGCCCAGTTGTGCGCCGCTGTCTTGGCGAAGCCGAGCCCGGGATCCAGCACCAGCGCGCCGGGGTCGACCCCGGCGATCACCGCGGCGTCCACCCGGGCCACCAACTCGGCGCGTACCTCGGCGACCACGTCGGAATAGCTGGCCAGCTCGTCCATCCGGTCGCTGTGCCCGCGCCAGTGCATGAGAATCCACGGCACCCGGCAGCGGGCCATCTCCGGCGCCATCGCCGGATCAGCCAGGCCCCCTGAGACGTCATTGACCATGATCGCGCCCGCTTCCAGGGCAGCCTCAGCTACCGCCGCTCGGGTGGTGTCCACGCTGCAGGGCACGCCACTGGCGGCCAGCTCCCGCAGCACAGGTACCACCCGGGCGATCTCAGTGGGTGCATCGACGCGCTGGGCCCCCGGGCGGGTGGACTCGCCCCCGACGTCGACCAGATCGGCGCCCGCAGCGTGCAGCGCCAGGCCATGCGCCACCGCGTCATCGCGGTCGCAGTACCGGCCACCGTCGCTGAAGGAGTCGGGGGTGACGTTGAGAATGCCGATCACCGCGCAGCGGCCGGGATCGGGCAGCGCCGGGTGCACGATCACCTCCGAATCAGAGCCAGCGCCTCGGCGCGGGACGAGGCGCTGGTCTTGAACAGCCCCCGGACAGCCGACGTCGTGGTGGTCGAGCCGGGCTTGCGGACGCCGCGCATCGCCATGCACAAATGCTGAGCCTCGATCACCACGATCGCCCCCCGCGGTTGCAGCCGGCGCACCAGCGCGTCGGCGATCTGCGAGGTGAGCCGCTCCTGCACCTGAGGGCGCCTCGCATAGAGGTCGACCAACCGGGCGAGCTTGGACAGCCCGGTGACCCGGCCGGCCGTGTTCGGGATGTAGCCGACGTGTGCCATGCCGTGAAAGGGCACCAGATGGTGCTCGCAATGGCTGTACATCGGGATGTCCTTGACCAGCACGAGCTCGTCGTGCCCTTCGTCGAAGGTCCGCTCCAGCACCGTGTCGGGGTCGACGAACAGGCCTGCGAACATCTCCTGGTAGGCCCGCGCGACCCGAGCCGGGGTCTCGCGCAACCCCTCCCGGTCCGGGTCCTCACCACAGGCGATCAGTAGTTCACGCACCGCCGCCTCGGCCCGGGCATGGTCGAACATTCGGTGGGTGGCCACGTCGGAAAGCGTCAGCGGTGCCCGTCCTCGCCGAACCAGGGCGTCGATTGGTCATCGGGGGGCGGCTCCTGCGGTGGGCGGGCGCCAGGTGGTGCGGGCCGCCAGGACGGCGCGGGCGGTTCGGTGGCTGGGCGCCACCCCGGCGGTGCGCCATAGGTTGGCGGACCCGAGCTCGGCGGGCTGCCGGGCCCCTGCGGATTTTCCGACCCGCGTGGCGGCAGCGGATAGGACTTGGTGAACGACGGGAATCCCACCTGCGTCGAACCCGGAGTCGGCTGTCCAGGTGCCGGATATCCGGTGCCGCCACCATTGATTGAACCCGCTGGGTAGCCCGGGTGCGGCCCCGCCCCATTGGGACCGGGGTGACCGGGTGGGCCGTGCGGGGGACCGCCTGGCAGGTCATCCCCGCCTGGCGCCACGCCCACCGGGGTGGGAGTCCGTTCCGGCGGCGGCCACGGCTCGCCACGCTCCTTGGCCAGCTCACCGGCGGTCTTGATCGGCGGCTTGTCCGAAGGAGTACGGCCACCGAAGTCGTTGAACGCCGTGATCCGCGGTCGCTTGTCCACCCGGCTGAAGACGCGCTGAAGGTCCTTACGGTGCAGCGTCTCCCGGTCCAGCAGCTCAACCACGAGTTCATCGAGGACGTCACGATAGGTGTTGAGGATGTCCCAAGCCTCGGTGTGCGCCGCTTCGATGAGCGCCCGCACTTCCTCGTCGATCTCGTGCGCGACTTCGAGGGAGTAGTCCGGCTGGCGTCCCGCGGAGCGACCGAGGAACGGATCACCCTGCTCCTGGCCGTACTTCACCGCACCCAGGCGCGCGCTCATCCCGTATTCGGTGACCATCGCCCGGGCGATCTTGGTGGCCTGCTCGATATCCGAGGATGCCCCGGTGGTCGGCTCGTGGAACACCAGCTCTTCCGCCGAGCGCCCACCCAGGGCGAAGACGAGCCGGGCGATCATCTCCGACCGGGTCATCATCTGCTTGTCGTCCTCGGGCACCACCAGCGCGTGCCCGCCGGTTCGTCCTCGGGGCAGGATCGTCAGCTTGTACACCGGGTCGAGGTCGGGCATCGCCCAGGCAGCCAGTGCGTGTCCACCCTCGTGGTAGGCGGTGATCTTCTTCTCACGCTCGGAGATGATCCGGTTCTTGCGCCGCGGACCGCCGATTACCCGGTCGACCGCCTCCTCCAGCGCGGCACCGTTGATCAGCTTGCCGCCTTCCCTGGCGGTGAGCAGGGCCGACTCGTTGATGACGTTGGCCAGATCGGCCCCGGAGAAGCCGACCGTGCGCTTGGCCAGCCCCTGGAAGTCGACATCGGTATCGAACGGCTTGCCCTTGGAGTGCACCTCGAGGATGGCCCGACGACCTTGGATGTCCGGCGCGGAGACCGGAATCTGCCGATCGAAGCGTCCGGGCCGCAGCAACGCGGGGTCCAGAATGTCCGGGCGGTTGGTCGCGGCGATGAGGATGATGCCGCCTCGGGCGTCGAAGCCGTCCATCTCGACGAGAAGCTGGTTGAGGGTCTGCTCGCGCTCGTCGTGCCCGCCGCCCAGACCTGCACCACGCTGCCGTCCCACCGCGTCGATCTCGTCGACGAAGATGATGCAGGGGGAGTTCTGCTTGGCTTGCTCGAACAGATCTCGCACTCGGGATGCACCAACCCCGACGAACATTTCGACGAAGTCGGAGCCGGAGATCGAGTAGAACGGCACGGCGGCCTCACCGGCCACCGCGCGGGCCAACAAGGTCTTGCCGGTTCCGGGTGGGCCGTAGAGGAGCACACCCTTGGGGATCTTGGCGCCGAGCGCCTGGTACCGGCTCGGATTGGCGAGGAAATCCTTGATCTCCTCAAGTTCCTCAACGGCCTCGTCGGCGCCCGCGACATCGCCGAAAGTCGTCTTGGGCATGTCCTTGCTCAGCTGTTTGGCTTTGGACTTACCGAAGTTGAGTACCCGGTTGCCGCCGCCTTGGACGTTGTTCATCATCCACATCAGCAGCAGGAGCAACAGGCCGAGCGGGATGAGGTAGATCAGCACCTGGAACAGCAGGGACTGCTGGGTCACCTTGGTGTCCCAGCCGTCCGGAATCGGCGACTCGCGCAATGCCTGGGTGATCTGGTCGGTGCTCTGCTCGGGGTATTGGGTGAGCACCTTGGTGCCGCGGATGCCCGGGACCGGGTGGTCCAACGTCAGCCGCAGCCGCTGTTCCTTGTCCTCGAGCGTCGCCTGCTTGACGTTGTGCGCGCTGAGCTGCTGCAACGCCTGCGAGGTGGTGGCCTGGCTGTATCCTCGGGTGTCGTCGAGGAGGAAGCCAAAGGCGTAGTAGAGCAGCAACCCGGCTACCACCCACAACAGCGGGTTGCGAAGTATTTTCTTGCGGTCCATGCGGCTACGGCCCCTCGGTGGCCTCGACCCTCCTGAGCTGACTGTGCTGTCCTTTGATAGTGCCTCTCCACCATCGAGGACAGCAGAGCACTCCCGTTGGCACCACCCTACCTGGCGGGCCCGGCCGCCGGTTGGCGGATGAACCGGAGTTGGCGGTCCAGGCGACGGTGCAAGCCCTCCCTGGGTGGTATTGGCGTCCCGGCTTACACCACAAATGAGTGGTCGGGGAACCGCTAGTCGGCGTAGACCTTCGGCGCGAGGGTCCCGATGTACGGCAGGTCGCGGTAGCGCTCGCCGTAGTCCAAGCCGTACCCGACGACGAACTCTTGAGGGATATCGAAACCGATGTAGCGCACCGACACATCAACCTGAACCGCGTCAGGCTTGCGCAGCAGCGTGCACACCTCCAACGTGGCAGGTCGACGCGTCGCCAGGTTCCGCAACAACCACGACAGCGTCAACCCGGAGTCGAGGATGTCCTCCACGATGAGTACGTTGCGGCCGGCGATGTCGCGGTCGAGGTCTTTGAGGATCCGCACCACTCCCGACGATGAGGTCGCCGAACCGTAGGAGGCCACCGCCATGAACTCCAGCTGCACCGGGATGGGCAGCGCGCGGGCGAGGTCGGTCATGAACATCACCGCGCCCTTGAGCACACCGACGAGCAGCAGGTCGCCCTTGTCTTGTTGGGCCCGGTAGTCGGCGGCGACCTGGTGCGCGAGCTCCGCCGTGCGGTGCCGGATCTGCTCTTCGGTGACCAGCACCGAGGCGATATCGCCCGGATACAGGTCATCATCCGGATCGTGAGAAGTGGCATCGACGGCGGTGTCATCCACAGCAGTGTCATCGGCAGCAGTGTCATCGACAGACATGCAGCCTCCCGTGTGCGCGAACCAGCTCGACATCGCCAGGCAACCGCAACGCGCCCTGGCCCGACCATCGGCCGATGAGATCGTCGGCCGCCCGCAGGTGGCCGTCGGTCAGCTCGGCCACCCCGGTGTCGAGCAGCCAGCGACGCAGCACCCGGCGGCGCAGCGCGGCCGGCGCGTGGGCAAGAGCCGCGACGTCGAGGTCGGCGTCCCGCAGAGCTGCTGCCAGCAACCCGAGCGCCTGCCCGTCGAGCACGTCGAGATCCTCCTGTAGTTGCCCGGCGGTGCGGGCCAGAGCCTGCGCCACCCCGCCGGCGAGCACCTCCTCCAGCAGTGGCAGCACCTCGGTGCGCAGCCGGACCCGCCGGAACCGGGTTTGCGCATTGTGCGGATCGGTCCACGGGACGAGCCCCAGCGCGGCACAAGCCGCGGTGGTGACCGCCCGGCGCACCCCGAGCAACGGCCGACCCCAGGGTGGGTCAAGCTCCCGCATCCCCGCGACCGACCGGGGTCCTGAGCCTCGCCCCAGCCCGAGCAACACCGTCTCAGCCTGGTCATCCAAGGTGTGGCCGAGCAGTACCAGGGCCCCGGCCGGCGCGGCTTCGCGCAACACGGCGTACCGGGCCCTGCGGGCCGCCGCTTCCGGGCCCCCCGGACCGTCCACGGTGGTCTGCAGTACCCGCACCGCGGTGGCGCCGAGCCCGCGTAGCACCTGCGCGGCGGTCTGCGCCACCTGCGCCGACCCAGACTGCAGCTGGTGGTCGACGACCAGGCCGTGCACCGCCAAGCCCAGCCGCCCGGCACTGTGCACCGTCGCGGCGGCCAGCGCCAGCGAATCGGCACCGCCGGAGCAGGCCACTGCGATGGTATCCCCAGGGTTGTGGGTGGCCAGGAACCGGCGAACCGCGGCGCGCACCTCGCACACCGCTGGGTCGGGCGGTCTCATGCGGGCAGGGCTCAGGCTGGGGCCATGCGATACAGCCACGCCGCCGGATCGATGATCTCGGCGCGGGTGGGCAGCGTTTCCGGTGAGGTCCACACCGCATTGAACCCGTCCATGCCGACAGCATCCACAACGTGGCGGGTGAACGCCGCGCCCTCGGCGTACTGACGCAGCTTGGCGTCCATGCCCAGCACTGCCCGCAGCACCCGCTCGATGATGCTGCCGCCCTGGCGGCGGGCGGTGAACCGCTGGCGGATCAGCCGTACCGAGGGCACCACTGACGGTCCGACCGCGTCCATGACGTGGTCGGCGTGCCCTTCCAGCAGGGTGGCCAAGGCGAGCAGGCGGTCCAGCACCGCGCGCTGCTCGGGGTCCTGGAGCATGCTCAGCACGCCCAGGGCGTCCGGCGCCTCCCCGCGCCGGACCCCGCGCAGCGCCGTGGGCAGCCTGCCGATCATCTTGGCAACGGTGTCCGGGTCTTCGGTGGAAGCTACGAAGGACTGCACCTGGCTGGAGAAATACTCCCGCAGCCACGGCACGGCATTGAACTGCAACCGGTGGGTGGCCTCATGCAGGCAGACCCACATCTGGAACTCATCGGCCGGTACGTCCAACGTCTGGCCGACGGTGACCACGTTCGGGGCCACCAGCAGTAGCCGCCCCGGATGTTCCGATGGGCCACCGAACGGGTCGTACTGACCGAGCACCCGGGAAGCCAGGAACGCCAACGCCACGCCCACCTGCATGCCGGTGGTGGTGGACAGCACGCGCCGGGCCCGCCCCTCCGGGATCCGGTAGTCGGCCAGCAACCGGCACAGGCCCTCGGCCGCCGCGTCCACCCATCCGGGTCGGTCGACCACCTCGGCGGGCCGCGGGGACCGGCCATCGTCGAGCCCGGTCAGCTTCCGCACGTGCTCCTCAGCGCTCACCGACATGGCCCGCATCTGGCGCACCGCCGTGGCGGCCTCATCGGCGGGCAGCGCAGGACCGGCTGGTAGCAGGCGTTGCGCGGTGACTGCGGCCACCGCCCAGTCGATCGGGGCGCCGGCCGGACCCGTCCGGGGCGCCTGCGGGGTGTCGAGCGCGGGGTGTCCCATACCCACGACGGTACGGAACTAGTGGCAACCACACGAGCGTAGCCCCGCTGCCAGCGCGTCGAGCCGTGGCCGGACCGACACCGGGTTGGGCCCATTGGACAGCAGCGCGAACACCAACATCCTGCCGTCGGCGTCCAGCACGGTGCCCGCCAGGCTGTTGACGCCGGTCAAGGTGCCGGTCTTGGCCCGCACCCAGCCCCGGCCGCCGGCCGCCGGGCCGTGGTAGCGATCGGCCAGCGTGCCGCTGCCGCCGGCCACCGGCAGCCCCACCAGGAGCGCTCGCAGCGCGACGGTCCGCTGCTCGTCGGTGTTGCTGTGATCAGGGTTACTGTGATCAGGTGCGGCCGCCGCGCCCAGCAGCTCGGTGAGCAGCGTCGCCGGGACGGCGTCGTTGATCGACAACCCGCTACCGTCGACCATGGCGGCGCCGCTGACGTCGAAGCCGCGGCCGCGCAGCACGGTGAGCACCGCCTGGGAAGCCCCGGAGAACGAGGGTTGCGCCCCGGTCGCACGGGCCACCTCCCGGGCCAGCGCCTCGGCGAGCACGTTGTCCGATTCGGTCAGCGCGGTGGCGACCAGGTCCTGCACCGGCGGCGACGACACCTCACCGAGCACGGCCGCGCCGGTCGGGGCGTAGCCGACCGTGACGGTGTCAGGGTCGGCGCCCAGCCGGCGAGCCAGTTCCGCCGCCGCGGCGGTGGCGGGCTTGGCGGCTCGCGGGGAGACCTCCTGGCTGGGATCCGCGCGGCCGCCGTCGAGCATGATCGGTTCGATCGGCGCGATGTACCCGCCGGCCACGTCGGTGGGGAACCAGCCCGGCGCGAACGCGTCGCCGACATAGCGGCTCACATCGACCAGGACGCGACTCACCGGGCCGTGCACCCGCACCTGGTCGACCAGGTCGTCCAGCCGGGCGGCCCCCGGGTAGCCGGTCGCCGTGCCGGGCCCCGCCGCGGACAGGGTGGGGTCCCCGCCGCCGACCAACACGACGGTGCCGGGCTCCGCACCGGCCAGCACGGTGGTGCGCAACCGGGACTGATGGTCCAGCGTGAGCAGCGCGGCCGACGCGGTGAGCAACTTCGCGGTTGATCCGGGCATCAGCGCTGCCCCTGGGTCCTGCTGCCAGAGCACTGTGCCGGTCGCCGGGTCGAGCACCTGACCGGACAGCGTGCCCAGCCCGCCCGCCGCGATCAGCGGGTCGAGCACGGCGCCGACCCCGCCGGGGCTCGGCACTGGACCATTGCCGGTCGCCGGGCGCAGCGCTGGACGCACTACCACCGGCGGGGGTGGTGGCGCTGTCGCCGCGACCCGGTCAGCCAGCCCTGTCGCGCCCAACGTGGTGACGCCGAGCCCGACACCGATCCCGGCGACCACCGCGAACAGCAGGACGGCGACGACCACCGCGATCCGCTTTCCACGTCGGTCCGGCAGGTGCAGCCCAGCACCGATCCGGCCACCGAATCCCGGCACCGGCCTCTCCCCTCATCGCGGTTCCCAGAGCAAACTAGAGGGCCACCGGGTCTTAGCTGCGCTCAGTGTCCCGAACTCAACAGCAGAGCTGTTGGACCGCTCACGAACAGCTCTGCTGTTGAGTTCGGGAGCTGTAGGGCTGTCGCGAGCGGCGGAAGGGAACGAGTGCAGTGGAGTTCGACGTCACCATCGAGATCCCGAAGGGTCAGCGCAACAAGTACGAGATGGACCACAAGACCGGCCGCATCCGGCTGGACCGCACGCTGTTCACGGCCACCCAGTACCCGGCCGACTACGGCTTCATCGAGGACAGCCTCGGCGAGGACGGCGACCCGCTGGACGCGCTGGTACTGGTGCAGGAACCCACCTTCCCGGGCTGCCTGATCCGCTGCCGGGCCGTGGGCATGTTCCGGATGCGCGACGAGAAAGGGGGTGACGACAAGGTGCTCTGCGTGCCCAGCGCGGATCCCCGCATGGAGCACCTGCGTGACATCGACAATCTCGACGAGTTCTACAAGCTGGAGATCCAGCACTTCTTCGAGGTCTACAAAGCACTGGAACCCGGCAAGAGCGTCGAGGGCGCCCACTGGGTAGGGGTCACGGACGCAGAGCAGGAGATCCGCGCTTCCTGGCAGCGGGCCCTCGATGCCAGCGGCCTGCAGCCCGATCCAGGGGCCTGACGGGTCAGCCCTGGGGGGGCCGACCGGCGCACCAGTTCCGCTCGTAACCGGCGGTGAAGCGGTCGATCAGATCGGCGAACTGCTCCCGTTCGGCGGGCTGCCACGATCCGATGATTGCCTCGATCCGATCGTCGCGGCGCTGCCGGGCCCGCTCGAGCAAGGCCGTCCCGGCGTCGGTGATCGCAAGGAGCGACGCACGCCCGTCAGCCGGATCGGCACGCCGCTCCAGCAACCCCATTTCGACGAGATGGGCGCCCTGCCTGCTGACCGTGGAGGGGTCGGAGTGCACCGCGGCGGCGAGCATGGTGACCCGCGACGGTCCAAGGCAGACCAACGTGTGGAGCAGCATGAACGACGGCCGGTCAAGGTCTTCGCCACGGGCGACGGCGGCGCGCTCGATGAGCCGGATGAGCTGGGCCAGGCCGGTGCCGATCCGGCTCGCGACCCTGATGTCATCAGCCACCCGGGGACCAGCCATCGAGCCCCCCTCACTGCGTGCCGCACACATGTGCTGTCGAGATCAAGCATTCCCCGCGATTGTCGCACCGGCAAGGATGTTCACCGAGAGGTGGCGCTGCGCCTCTGGCCGACTCCGCTGCGCTACCGGTGGACTGCCGCGGTTGGCCAGTGTTGTATCCGGGTAACGGTTTACCCGCCACTGTCGGGAGGCACCGATGACCGCCGCAAGCCACGTAACGCCCGGTGCGGTGCGCAGCCTGATCCCCGCCCGGATCGACCGGTTGCCCTGGTCGTCGTTTCACACCCGGATGGTGGTCGCGCTCGGCGTGGCGTGGGTCCTCGACGGCCTCGAGATCCAGGTCGCGACCGCCGTCGGCGCCGTGCTCAACCAGCGCGACACGCTCAATCTGTCCTCGACCGAGGTCGGGCTGATCGCGACGGTGTACCTGGTCGGCGAAGTCGTCGGCGCGCTGGTGTTCGGGCGGATGTCGGACAAGCTGGGACGCCGAAACCTGTTCATGATCACGTTGGGTGTGTACCTGGTGGGCAGCGGCCTGACCGCGCTGACCCTGGGCAGCGGCACCGGCTGGGTCGTCTTCCTGTATGCAACCCGTTTCATCGCCGGTACGGGCATCGGCGGGGAGTACGCGGCAATCAACTCCGCGATCGACGAGCTGATCCCGGCGCGCTACCGCGGGAGGGTGGATATCGCGGTCAACGGCACGTATTGGGCGGGCGCGGTACTGGGCACGTTGGGCACATTCATCCTGCTGAACGTGTTGAGCCCCAGCATCGGGTGGCGGATCGGTTTCCTTATCGGGCCCGTGCTGGGTCTGGTGATTCTAGTGGTCAGGCGGAATCTGCCGGAAAGTCCCCGATGGCAGGTCATGAACGGTCGCGAGCAGGCCGCCGAGAAGTCCATCTCCTACATCGAGCACGAAGTGGAGCTGTCCGGCAAGGCGCTGCCGCCGGTGGACCAGAGCAAGGCAATGGACCTGCAGCCCGCCGACCAGATCGGTTACCTAGCTTTGACCCGGGTACTGTTTCGGGAGTATCCGAGCCGGGCCGTGCTCGGCGCGTCTCTGATGATCAGTCAGTCATTCCTGTACAACGCGATCTTCTTCACCTCTGCCCTGGTGCTGGGCAAGTTCTACGGGGTGTCCTCGACGTCGGTGCCGCTATTCCTTATCGCCTTCGCCGTCGGGAACTTGGCCGGTCCGCTGACCATCGGGCACCTCTTCGATACGATCGGTCGCAAGACCATGATTGCCGGCACGTACATCACCTCCGGCATCCTGCTCGCCGTCAGCGCGTTCCTGTTCAATGCCGGGTTGCTCACCGCCACGACCCAGACCATCGCCTGGTGCGTGATCTTCTTCGTCGCCTCACCCGGCGCCAGCGCCGCGTACTTGACGGTCAGCGAGATCTTTCCGCTCGAGGTGCGAGCGAAGGCGATCGCGGTGTTCTTCGCCATCGCGCAGTCCTTCGGCGCGCTCGGTCCGGTCATCTACGGGACGCTCATCGGCGACGGTAGCCAACCGTTCAAGCTGTTCTTGGGTTACCTGCTCGGCGCCGCGGTGATGATCGCCGGTGGACTCGTCGCGGTGGTCTTCGGGGTGGCGGCCGAAGGCCGATCCCTGGAGGACGTCGCCCCGCCGCTGGCGGCGACCGGTCGCGGCCGCACGGGCACCACCCGGGCCGAAGGAGCGGCCTCGCCGCTGTCTACCTGAATAGGTATCAGGTCAACCACAACACCAGCGCAACCGCCATAATGATCATTGTGATCGCGAGCAGCAGCACGGCGGACAGCATGCGTGCCGGGTTGGAGTCACCTGGCCGCACACCCAGGTCACCGACGGGGTCTGCGGTAAGAGCGCCATTGCCCCCGGTCCGCGGCCGGGGGAAGCCGTTGTCCTCGCGGCCGGCCGCGGGGGTGAGGTGCTGGGTCATGACACAGACGCTACGGAGCAGCTGGTTACCGCATGGCCTGAGCTGGGTTAGCCGCAGGTAAAAACTCGGTGCTGCGACTGACACCGGGCCGCGCGTACCCGGCCCCGGTCGGATGCCAGTAGTCGCGGAGGGCCAGATCCGGCTACGGGCGAAGGCGCTGCCGTCCGTACATTGCCTAGGGCTGCGACGTCGTCAGGCTGGTCACAGACAGCGACCAACGGCGGGGTACGGATCGTGCGCCGCGACGAGGGCAGTCACGAGCTGGCGGTGTCCGGCGATCTGGTCGTGGACGCCACCAGCCGGGGCTCCGCACGCCAGTCTGGCTGGAGCAACTCGGCTGTCCCCACCCAAGGCGGACCGGGTAAAGATCGGGATCGGTCACGCGGCCCGCAGTTACCGGCTGCGTCCCGGCGCCTTGGGTGACGACAAGCGAATCGTCACCGCAGCCACTCAAACTAGTCCCTGTCCGCGCGTTCTCGCTCTCGAGTAAGCGTCTGAGAATGCGCCCGGATGGCGACTTCGGAATCTCGTCGACGATCTCGACGGCGCGAATGCGCTTGTACGGGGCCACCCGCTCGGCGACGAATTGGATGATGCCGCCGCCGCCGAGGGTTCGACCAGCAAGGCCGTCGCGCAAACCCATCAAGCCGCTGAGGTGGCCGCGGCCCCGGGCCAACCCGCCGTGGAGGTGTTCGCGCTGCACACGGCGGTCTGTTTCGGTGACCGCACGGTGGCCGACCGGCTCGCCGAGCTGGCCACCCGAGTCGACGGGCCCCGCGCCCCCGCCGCAGCCGCGCACGCCGCCGCCCTGGCCGCCGACGACGGCGCGGCACTGCACGCCGCCTCGGTTCAACTCGAAGAAATCGGCGCCCTGCTGCTGGCCGCCGACGCCGCCGCTCAAGCCGCCGCCGCACACACCCGCCATGAGCGGCGGGGCTCCGGCCAGGCCGCGGGCGCGCGCCCACCGGCTGGCGCAGGCCTGCGAAGGCGCCCGCATCCCCGCGCTGACCATACTGACCGCGCCACTACCACTGACCAGCCGAGAACGGGAGATCGTCACCCTGGCCGCCGGCGGGCTGTCCAACCGCCAGGTCGCCGACCGGCTCGTCGTCTCGGTCCGCACCGTCGAGGGCCACCTCTACCGCGCCTGCGCCAAACTCGGCGATACCGAGCTGGCTGCGCTGGACGCTATGGCTTGCAGCGACGCCCAGCGAGCCCAGGCCGCCATCCCCCGGTTGATCGGATTGGCTTTCACGCTCCATCGTCCCACCGAGGCCGAGGAGGTGCTCGACGCCGTCGCGATCACCATCTCCGATGACGCCGCAGCCTTGGAGCTGGCCAGGATGCGGTCGGTTCTGGACGCCTTCCTCGGACGGACTGCCCAAGCCGCGGAGGCGGCCGCCGGGGTGCTCGCCCATCCGCGATGCTCTCCGGCCGCGACACAAATGGCCGGGTGGGGTCTGGCGATGGCCTGCGGGGGGCTCGGCCGCCTTGATGGGGTCGAGGAGACCTTGCGGCGGATCGACACCCGCGTCGAGTCATTCGAGATCGGACTGCATCAGGCGGCCGTCGTCGTGGACGTGTGGCTGCGGGCGCTGCTGCTCGGCGGCCTTGTGGGTGGACCGTGCCGACCACACCTCGCGCCGGTACCGCGAGCGCTGCCAGGACACCCCGGACCAGGGGAAGTGATGACCCCGGCGGATGGTCGTTTCACGCGCTGGTAGCCCTCACCGGCGCGCTCGGGATGACCGGTGACGTGGCGTCAGCGCGCCAAGCTCTCATGGACATGACGACCGCGCGGCATCCAACCTGGCTCTACCTGGAACCGGAGGTGCTACTCGCCCAGGCTTGGGTCGCCGCCGCTGAGGGCGGTGTCAGCGAGGCCGTCACGCTAGCCCGGCGAGCGGCCGAGGTGGCCGCGTCGCAACACCAGCCGGCTCGCCGAACTGGCCACCCAGGTCGACGGCCCCCGCGCCCCCGCTGCGGCCGCGCACGCCGCTGCTCTGGCCACCGACGATGGCGCGGCGCTGCACGCCGCTTCGGTCCAACTCGAACAGATCGGCGCCCTGCTGCTGGCCGTCGACGCCGCCGCCCAGGCCACCGCCGCACACACCCGCCATAATAGGCGCGGCTCCGCCCAAGCCGCCAGCACCCGCGCCCACCGGTTGACGCAGGCATGTGAAGGTGCCGCACCCCCCTTGGCCGCCGTCGCCGCCACCTCTACCGCGCCTGCGCCAAACTCGCGCCACCGACCGCACCGAACTCGCCGCCTGCTACGCAGCGATTGAGGATCCTTGGGCTAGCGATGGTTCAGATGTAGCCGCGGAGCTGTTCCGCAGTGGCTACTGCCTCGACCGCGGTGGCGAACGCGGCGAGCCGCAGCGACACGTTGTCACGGACGGATCGCTCGTGCACCCACCGCCACGCAGTCGACATGGTCTTTCGAAGCTCGTCGTTGACTCGCGATTCGTCCCACCGGAATTGTTGGAGGTTCTGGGTCCACTCGAAGTAGGACACGGTCACCCCGCCCGCATTGGCGAGGATGTCGGGGATCACGGTGACTCCGCGGTCAGTGAGGACCTGATCAGCGCCGAAGCTGACCGGGTGGTTGGCGGCCTCGAGGAGCACCGAGGCGCGCACCGCCGTGGCATTGGTTTCGTTCACGACGCGGCTCAACGCCGCTGGCACGAGCACATCGACGTCCAGTTCGAGGAGCTCGGCGTTGCTGATCGGCTCGGTGCCGGGGCTGACCGCCACCGTGCCGGCGTGCCGGGCGTGCTCCTGCACCGCGAGGATGCTGAGGCCACGCCCGTCGTACACCCCGCCGCCGACGTCGGAGACAGCGACGACCTTGCAGCCCAGGCCGCCCACCAGCCGCGCGAACCAGGAGCCGACGTTGCCGAACCCTTGGACGACGACCGTCGCTCCTTCGAGATCGAGCTGAAGGCTTCGCGCGGCCTCCGCCAGGCAGTACACCAGTCCACGCCCGGTGGCAGCGGCCCGCCCCAGGCAGCCGCCGAGCTCAACGGGCTTTCCCGTCACGATCGCCGGGGAGTAGCCGTGCCGGACGGAGTAGGCATCCATGATCGAGATCCGCCGCGGGATGGTAACGGATGCCACCCTTGAACGGGCCGCGGGCACCGTTGTGCTGGACCCGATAGCCGGTGAAGACCCGACCTGAGCCGTCGTCCATTCGGAGGGGAATCTGCACCCGAAGCTCCCGATAGGAGCTTCCCAACACCGCCCGCAGATCATCACCCAGGTGCAGATGATCCGCCGCCTGATCAAAAAAGCGGTTCACCGCCTGGAACGGGCTCAACTCGCCGGCCCCGGGTTCCGCACTCGCGCCAGCGTGACGCTCGTGACCCGGACGTACCTCCTCGATCACGCGCTGACCCTTCCCCGCCGCTGCGGCTGGCGGCCAGCCTCGGGCTTTCAGCGTAGTCGATCATGCGGGCATGCGCGCGCACCTGATTCGAGTAGTCGATTAATCGCATCGCCGCCACGCACCACTCGTACTTTTACGGTCGTACCCCTGGAAGCCCGGGCCGACCTGAGCTCCGACGCCGAAGCTCTGCTGGGATTGGAAACGAGACAATGGCGAAGAAACACGCATTGCGCCTCATCGCATTGATGATCAGCTGCGCAGGTCTGACCGCTCCGTAGCTGCCTGCTCCACGGCGCAAGCCGATTCCACGGCCGGGGGCGGCGGCGGCGATCCGCCAAGAAGAAGCAGCCTGGCTCAAGGCCATCGGGGCCGGGTAGATCGACGCCACCGTTTCCTACTACGGCGATGGAGCAGTCCTGCTGGCACCGAACACTCCGATCGCCCGGACCAAGGAGTAGATTCGCCAGACCTGGATGCAGGTATTCGCTTCCGTTCCTGCTGGGACGACCTTCGCTAGCGAGACCACCAAGGTGGAAGTGGCCCGCTCCGGCGACTTGGCCTACTCCACGGGAACCTACGCGTTCGCCAACCCCCCGATCGACAAGGGGAAGTTCGTCGACGTCTGGAAGAAGCAGGCCGATGGGTCGTGGAAGGCAGTGATCGACATTTTCAACTCTGACCTACCGGTCACCCCGCCAGCGAAGTGATCGGCCTTCGGCGCGGGCTTGAGCGTTCAATTACCACGCCCAGGCTGCCGCAGAAATGCCGCTGAAGATCAGGGTCGCACTCATCGCCAGTAGCGCCCAGGCCACCGCCCCACCGCTGGGATCATCGGCACGGTCCAGCTCCGGCAGATCGGACGCGACGTGCTCCGGTTCAATCATCGTTCCTCCTCGTCGGCCTCGTTGACGTGAGCCGCGCAGGCTTGCCTTGATGCATTGATTGATATCACACTGACGGGCGCCGCAGTTAGCGAAGAACGATAATCTCAGGAACCCAGGAAAGTCGCCGTACCGGGGTGAACAAGAGGTTGCAGGCCGGGTGAACAAGGGGTTTCCTATTCACCGAGAACGCCCGGAGGGAGATCGCAGCGCAGCAGCTCCTGATGGACACGCCAGAATTCCTGCCACGCGTTATAGAGGTCGTTTTGTGCTGCCTCGAGTGCCTCGTCAGGCGCGGGCGCGGCAACCCATCGGCCGCGGACCGGCTCGACCACCGTTAACGCTTCCAGAGCGTGCGAGGTATTGCGCAGGCGCTGGTGGGCTCGATGAAGTTGCTCCCGTTGCTCCTTCGAGAGTTCCGCTGGCTGGCGGCCTACCTCCACGTCGCACCCTCCGAGCTCCGGTAGCTGTTGGGGCTGTAACCCTAACGCAGCAACGACCGGGGTCGACGAAGGCTAGCCGAGCGGTGGCCTAGCCGTAATCGAGTCTCGCTCCGAGCACTCGCCGCAGGTGCATGAGGGAGAACTCCTGCACTGCATCCGCCGGGTGCCCCGGACCTTCGAAGGTGCCGGTGGCGTGGACAGCCACCGTCACCGGAAAATCGCGGTTGCGCAGGTCCGCCGTGGTGTGCAGGACGCAGATGTCGGTACATACCCCGCAGATCCGCACGGAGTCGATGCCGAAGCGGTGCAGGTGACCCTGCATCTCGGTCTCGAACAGCGCCGAGTACCGCCGCTTGCGCAACAGCAGAACATCGTCCCGGGCCAGCAGCGGGAGCAGCTCATCGACCAGATCGGCCTCGTGGGTGCCACGGACGCAGTGTTCGGGAAACACGGCGAACTCCGCATCGTCGATCTCGTGAGTATCGGCGGTGAACAGCACCCGGTGCCCAGCGGCGAGAGCCTCGTCTACCTCCCGGAGCACCGCTGGGAGCACGGCCAAGCACCGGTCGCTGGCCAGGTTGCCGTCCCGGAGGAACCCGTTCTGCATGTCCACGACGACGAGAAGCTCAGCCACCGCTGTCACCCCTTCGAACGTAGGTCAACTCGTACACTCAGGTTGATAAGCCTACGTTGACTATCCATGAGCGATGGTGCGACGTTGCCTGCCGATCTGGTTCGGGCCGGATGTGACCTGCGGGTGGTGTTGGGTCGGATCGTGCGCCGGCTGCGCCAAGGCCATGCGGCCGGCGACCTGACGTTGTCGGAGATCTCGGTGCTGTCCCGGCTGGACCGGGACGGCCCCGCGACTCCGGGGGCACTCGCGGAGGAGGAGCGGGTGCGCCCGCAAGCGATGGGCGCGACCCTGGCCGCTCTGGAGCAGCGCCAACTCGTCGAGCGCCGGGCGCATCCCGACGACGGCCGTTGCGTCGTGATGTCGGTGACCGCGGCCGGCCAGACGATCCTGGTAGACCGCCGCTGCGTGAATACCCAGCGGGTGGCCCGCGCGCTGGACGAGTTCAGCCTGGCCGAGCAGCGCCAGCTGGTCGTCGCGATACCGCTGTTGGAGAAGTTGGCGCAGCGGCTGTGAGCCCGACGGCAACCGCATCCGATCGCTACAAATGGGTGGCGCTGTCCAATACCACCTTGGGTGTGCTGATGGCTGCGCTGGACGGCTCGATCGTCATCATCGCGCTACCGGCGATTTTTCGCGGTATCGGGCTGGATCCGTTGGCGCCGGGGAACATCGGCTACCTGCTGTGGATGATCTGGGATACCTGCTGACCTCGGCAGTGCTGGTGGCGACGTTCGGACGGCTGGGCGACATCTTCGGCCGGGTGCCGATGTACAACCCTGGGTTTCCTGGTGTTCAGCGTCGCGTCGCTGGCCCTGTCGGTCGATCCGTTCACCGGGGCGGATGGCGCTCTGTGGCTGATCGGGTTCCGGGTCGTGCAAGCCGTCGGCGGCGCGATGCTCACCGCGAACTCCGCGGCGATCCTCACCGATGCGTTCCCGATCGAGCAGCGCGGCATGGCGCTGGGCGTCAACCAGATCACTGCGCTGGCCGGGCAGTTCATCGGCCTGCTCGCCGGCGGTCTGCTGGCCGTGATCAACTGGCGTGCGGTGTTCTGGATCAACGTGCCGATCGGGATCGTCGGCACCCTGTGGTCGTATCGCAGCCTGCGGGAGATCGGGTCCCGCCGACCGGCCCGGATCGATTGGCTGGGCAACCTGACCTTCACCGCGGGTACGGGTGTGCTGCTGGCCTCGATCACCGTCGGTATCCAGCCCTACGGTGGGTACCCCACCGGGGGGACCAGTCCGTGGGTGCTGGGCGGCCTGGCGGCCGGGATCGGGCTGCTGGTGGTGTTCTGCATCGTCGAGACCCGCATGCCCGCCAGCCAGCGCGGCGTGGCCTCCGGCATGCGCTCGACC
Source organism: Pseudonocardiales bacterium (assembly GCA_003244245.1). GTDB lineage: Bacteria > Actinomycetota > Actinomycetes > Mycobacteriales > Pseudonocardiaceae. The sequence goes on along the minus strand of QHBY01000231.1, from coordinate 16,282 downwards.
TTCCAGAACGCCGGGACCTCGCTGTCGATCGGGGTGTTCTTCTCGCTGATGATCGCGGGCCTGGCGACGTCATTGCCGGCCACCCTCGCTGCAGGCCTGCAGGCACAGCGCGTGCCCGCCACGGTCGCCGCCGGGGTCGCCCAGCTGCCACCGGTGAGCAACCTGTTCGCCGCGTTCCTGGGCAGCAACCCGATCGGCCACCTGCTGGCACCCACCGGGGTGCTGGTCCAGTTGCCCGCAGGCAACGTCGCCACGCCTACTGTGATGCCGGGCCGAGCCAGGTACCAAGAGCGTAGTTATCCAGGTATCCGTGGCACCTGGCTAACACGCTAAGCCTCGGTCATGATGGACGGGTGCCGCCACCAGCCATCGCCGTACCGATCCCCGTATCAGCCGACGAGCTGCGCCGCCGTGAGCTGGCCGCGTTCCTGCGCAGCCGCCGGCAGCGGATCTCCCCGGAACAGGTGGGAATGCCGTCGGCCGGTCGACGCCGCACCCCCGGGCTGCGCCGCGAGGAGGTCGCGCAGCTCGCCGGAGTCGGCGTCACCTGGTACACCTGGCTGGAGCAGGGCCGCGACATCCGGGTATCCGACCAGGTACTCGAAGCGGTCGCGCGGACGCTGCTGTTCGACCCGCACGAACGCGCGCACCTGTTCACTCTCGCCGGCTTCCCGCCGCCGACGATCGAGCCGGAGTGCCGGTCGATGTTCCCCTCAGTCCAGGTCCTGCTCGACCAGCTCGAACCGTACCCCGCGTGCATCACCAACGCCCGGTATGACCTGCTGGCCTACAACCGCACCTATGCCCACCTGGTCGAGGACCTGGATGCGCTGCCGTTCACCGACCGCAACAGCTTGTGGCTGATGATCACCCACCCGGCCTGGCACGCGGCGTTTCCCGACCGGGAGGACGCGGTGCGCCGGATGGTCGGCCAATACCGTGCCGCCATGGCCGAGTATGTCGCCGAGCCGGCCTGGAAGTGTCTGGTGGCACGGCTTCGAAAGGCCTCACCGGAGTTCGCTGAGCTTTGGGAGCGCCACGAGGTGAGCGCCCCGGAGAACCGCACCAAGCATGTCGTCAACCCGCGAGTCGGTCTACTGCGCCTCGACTACACCAACCTGTGGTTCGGCCAACGGCTCGGTACCCGGATGGTCACCTACACTCCAGCCGACGAGCAGAGCCACGTCCGGCTCGCCGCCCTGCACGACCTGATCACCACCAGACACGCCACCGCGGTGTGAGCACCGCTCGGGTTGGCACAGGCTACGAGGAGAGGAACCGCGACGGTGAGTCTGGCCCTGCTGGCCGCGGTGTTCGGCATCGTCTTCGTAGCCGAGCTGCCCGATAAGACCGCGCTGGCGAGTCTGGTACTGGGCACCCGCTACCGGCCCGGTTTCGTGTTCGTCGGGGTGGCGGCGGCCTTCGCACTGCATGTGATCATCGCGGTGGCCGCGGGCAGCGCCTTGAGCCTGGCGCCCCACCGGATCGTCGAAGCCATCGTGGCGGTGCTGTTCCTGGCCGGGGCGGTGCTGATGCTACGTCGCGGCGGGGACGATCCCCATGCGTCAGGGAGCACGCCGCCAGGGCGTGAGCAGGCGCCGGGCTCGGCGTCCGGCGGCGACGAGCGGAGGCCACATGATTCGGCCGCCGTGCTGACCCGGGCCCGCAGCCGGCGTAGCTTCCGGCCATCCGGTTTCTGGAAGGTAGCGGCGACGAGCTTCGGGGTGCTGTTCGTTGCGGAGTTCGGTGATCTCACCCAGATCCTCACCGCTAACCTGGCCGCCAAGTACCACGATCCGGTCAGCGTTGGACTCGGCGCGACGCTGGGCCTGTGGGCGGTCGGCGGCCTGGCCGTCCTGGGCGGCCGGCAGTTGCTGCGCTGGATCCCGTTGGCGTGGATCGCCCGCGTCGCCGCGCTCGTGATGACCGTCCTGGGCGTGATCAGTGCGGTGCATGCCATCAGCGGCTGACCCCAGCGCAGCGGCTCGAATGTGCAGCGGTGCCGCCGTGCGCCAGGAGCCACCTCAAGGTCGCGTCCCTCGCGGGTGCGGCGGCGGAGTTACCCGTGAACTGCAAGCTGTCGCGGAGCTGCGGAGGATCGGGGCCGGACGAGGTCACGGACTGGCCAGCGAGCACCGGCGACCCATGTGTCGGCCTCTAGCGCGGGAGGCACCATCGAGACCGACACGGGGCGCTCACCGAGGTGAGCAGCGGCCTTAAGGCTTTACCGTCACGCAGGTCGACTCGAGGTACCCCATCAAGGTCTGGGTCGGGTTGTCGACGTTGTGTGCGTCCTTCAGATGTTCTGCTACCTGGGCCATCAGGTCATCCTTGTTGGCCGCGGTGAACTGGCTTCCGCACTCCTCGTGCCCGCATTGGAACTGCTGCATTGCTGTACTCCGTCCATCCGGCATCCGGTGACGACCGCCGTGATCGCGATCTACTTTTACCCACCTGGCGTTCGGATGGCGGGCCGGTCCGGTTCAGTTCCACGACCATAATTCGCACCTGCGCGACGACTCCGATTGGACAAAACCGCTGATCAGGGGCGCAACTAGGGATCAAGGGTGGCGCTGACGCCATCACGGAGCGACGCTGATAGGCACCCTGAGTGAGTGGTCTCGCAACTCTTTGCTGGGCGCTGTCAGAACCTTGCGCCATACTCGCACGAATGCACCGCGCACCAGACGGCCGCGCGTCTAGAGCTGATCGTCGCCCACATCGACGCTGGCTACTGCTCATTACCGTCAGCGCGCTCGTCATCGCGGCGGCTGCCACGGCATTCGTGTTACGGAAGCAGCCAAGCGCCCGGTTGGTGCTGTCAACCTCCCAGGTCAGGATCGGCAGTACCTATTCAGCCACCGCCTCGGGGTTCTCGCCCAGGGAGGGCGTGCGATTCTCCTGGACCGGCCCGACCAACGGCGTGATGGACGTTTTCCCCGCCGACTTAAGTGGCAGCGTGACACACGGCGGAATCCTGGAGAGGGACCCTCCGGGGCACTACACCATTATCGCCACAGGGCTGACATCGAGGCGGACCGCTTCGGCTGTGCTGCAGGTCCTCCTCCCCAGCACCCAACCCAGGCTGTCTACCAGGTGAGCTGGCGCCGACTATGGGAAGCCTGGCCGGTGCCGGCGCGACCATCTGCGCACAGCAGAGCCAAAGCGCTTGCATCACGGCTATCATGATTGATAGCATTTCCGTATGCCGAACGTCCTGATCCGCGACGTGCCCGACGACGACCTCGATCAGATCCGGTCGGCAGCAGCCGAGCGGGGCACGTCGCTGCAGAGCTATCTGCGCGACGCCGTTCACGCGCAGGCTGCCTACCTGCGCCGGCAGGCAGCGCTCGCCAGGACAGCAGAGCGCTTGGACGGTCGGCCCGAGGTGCCGGCTGATGAGCGGCGAGCAGTGCTCGACGCCATCGCGGACGGTCACTCCGAGCGCGCTGACCGGCTGATCAACCGGCCGGCGCCGTGATCGTCGACGCATCGCTCATCATCGACGCCATCGCCGACCCAGGACCACGAGGGATCGCAGCCCGCGACGCGTTGACCGCCCAGCCCGCCGCCGAGCCACTCTGCGCGCCGGGGCATTTCGCAATCGAGATCATGTCCGGGCTCAGCGCAGCCTCGAACCGAGCCGGCCATCCCTTCCAGACTGCGGACCTCACGCAGGCGCTGCACGACGCAGAGTCGGTTGAGATCCTGATCGAAGCAACACCGTGGATCGACGTGCACCGCGCATGGACGCTCGCGTCCGGGTCGCTGCGCCACGCCGACGCAATCTACGTCGCCGCCGCCGAGCGGCACAAAACCGCGCTGCTCACCGCCGACGCTCGGATCGAACGCTCCGGCGCACCGATCACGTGCGAGATCATCACGGTCGGCCGAGTAGGGGAGGGAAATCCCACCCACCGGGTCCGACCCATGCAGCTCGAAGCGCAATCCGGAGGACTTGCTGGTCGATGGCGTAGACGACCTCGACCATGACGGCAAGTTCCTGGGTGCCGGGCTCGATGGGGACAGGCGCAGCCGCCGCCGCGCCTGGCTGGTCTGCAAATCCGGGTCGACGACGAACTGGCGATTGTCAATTCTGTCAGCTCGTCAGGGATCCTTGCGCCTGAGGAGTTGCTGTGGCGATGTTTTGGTTCAGCCGGAACACGTTGGCGGGGTCGTAGGTCCGCTTCAGTTCGGCGAGTCGCGGGTAGTTGTCTCCGTAGGCTGCGCGGACGCGTTCCTGGCCCTCGGCGCCCAGGTTGTTGACGTACGCGGCGCTTTCTAGGTGTGGCTGCATGGCTGTGAAGAACGCCCGGGTCCATTCGAGGTTGCGCGCGGAGTCCCGGGGGTCCGGCCACTGGGAAGTGATCAGAAAGTCGTACTGCTCGGCGCGCTGCGCGAATGCGGTCGCGGACGCTGCGACCCGGCTCGCCGCGCCGCCCATGCGTTGCAGCCCGACGCCGCTGGCGGCCGACGGCATCCGCGGGACGAACCGTTCCATGGTCTCGATCGCCCCGTCGGTCAGCTGCCGCAACCAGCCGGCCTTCCAGTACTGCAGCCGGCCGGACGGCCAGGCCGCGTCGGACGCGCTCTGCCACGCCAGGTACGGCACGGCGCCGATGGTGTCGGCCACGGGCGGGCCGAACGCGCGGAACGGACGCAGGACGCGTTGCCCCTCCTCGTGCGGCCCGCAGTAGCAGACCGCGACGGTGACGACCGGCGCGCCGGCCGGGTCCAGCGCGAGGGAGACCGAGGTGGAGAGCTCGTCCGGGGCCGCCGCCATGAACTCGTGGTGGAATCGCAGGGCCTCCCGCACCCGGGTCCACGGGTAGGACAGCCCGCCGGCGAGCACCGGCCCGACCGGGTGCAGGCGGTAGGTGAACGACGTGACGACGCCGAAGTTCCCGCCGCCGCCGCGCAGGGCCCAGAACAGGTCCGCGTTCTCCTCCGCGCTGGCTCGCAACACCTCACCGTCGGCGGTCACGACCTCAGCGGCGAGCAGGTTGTCGCACGTGAGACCGTGCTTGCCGTTGAGCCAGCCGAGCCCGCCGCCCAGGGTGAGACCGGCGATGCCGGTCACCGACACCGCGCCGAGCGGGGTGGCCAGCCCGTGCTGCTGCGTTCCGCCGTCGAGCTCGCCCAGAGTGAGGCCCGGACCCGCCCGGGCGGTGCGGCGGTCCGGGTCGACCCGCAGGTCCTTCATTGGCGACAGGTCAAGCATGATCCCGCCGTCGCAGACAGCGTTGCCTGCGATGTTGTGGCCGCCGCCGCGGATCGAGAGCGGCAGGTCGTGCTCTCGGGCGAACACGACGCCCCGCACCACGTCGGCGGTCTCCCGGCACCGCAGCACGGCGAGCGGTCGGCGGTCGATCATGGCGTTGAACACGGCGCGGACCTCGTCGTAGGTGGCGTCCCCCGGGCGGATGACCTCGCCGGGCGGGTCCACGTGCAGCGCGCCGGTCGTCATGGGACGAGCCTCGACGCGCCGCCTAACCGTTGGCTAATCGCGCGCAGCCGGTCGCTTGATGCGCCGCAGGAGCTCGTCCAGCGCCAGCTCGGTGCCCTGGCGCAGCGTCCGCTCGGCGGCAAGGGGTCCGAGCCGGCCGGCGAGCCGATCCAGCTCCCGCAGGAGCTCCGCCGCCACCTCTGCGCACACCGGGACGCCGATCTCGCGACGCAACGCGGTCACGGCCCCGAGGAGCAGCACGGCGTCTTCGTCGTCGTCCACCATGGCGGCGACGCCGGCCAATCCCTCCAGTGCGGTCGCTGTCCCGGCCCGGTGCCCGATCCGCCGGCACAGCTGCATGGAACGTTCGAATGCCTCCCGGGCGGGCTGCGGCTCGTGCGCGGTGAGCGCGAGCCGCCCGGCCAGGTGCAGCGCGGAGGCCTCGCCCTCGACGTACCCCACGCGGCGGTAGTGCACGAGGGCCTCCTGCACGAGGCGCTGTGCAGCGGGCACGTCATCGCGCCGCTGCTCCAGCGAGGCGAGGACGTCGAGGGCAAGTCCGCAGGCCAGGTCCTCACCCACCTCGCGGGCGTGCGCGAGGGCACGCAGCGCGACGGCCCGCGCGGTCGCGAGCTGCTGCCGGTCGCGATGCAGCCGGGCCAGCTGGGCCTCTTCCATCGCGGCGCGCCACAGGTCGCCGCCGGCGAGGGAGGCGGCAACCGCGTCCTCGTAGAGGCAATGGGCCTGCGCGAAATCGCCACGAGCCCAGGCCACGCTGGCCGCCATCGCCAGCGCGTCGCCCGCCCAGTCCTGCGCACCGCTCGCCCCGGCCAGTGCGAGCTGCTCGTTGGCCAGTGCCGCGACGGCGTCGAAATCCGCCCTGCCGAGGTGGAACAGTGCGCCCGCCGAGAGCAGCGGCAGGCGCTGCTCTGGTAGGTCGGGCCCGATCGCGTCGAGACCGGCGTGCACCCAATGCAGGCCCTCCCCGCGGGCTCCGCGCAGGTCCCACGGATGCCAGAGGCACCGCACCAGCTGCGCGCCGAGCTCCGGGTCCCCGTCCGGCCCGAACGACCACCCCAGCGCTGCCCGGAAGTTGTCCTGCTCGCTGTGCAGCCGCGGCAGCCATCGCGCGGACCCCGCCCGGAAGAGGTGCGGTTCGGCTTCCTGCGCCTGCGCGAGGTACCGGCGGGCGTGCCGTTCCCGCAGCCCTACCAACGTGACCTCGTCCAATCGATGCCGGGCGAACTGGCGCGTGGTCTCAAGCAGGCGGTATCGCATCTCCCCGTCGGGGCCGTCCTCCAGCTGGACGGCGCTGACCGTCACCAGCCGGGAGAGCAGCATCCCGACGTCGCGGGCCGCCAGGCCGTCCCCGGAGACGACCTCCTCGGCCGCGTCCAGCGCGAAGGCCGCGGGGAACACCGCGACCCGCTCGAACACGGTCCGCTCCGGGCCGTCCAGCAGGTCGTAGCTCCAGGCCACTGTCGCCGCCAGGCTCCGGTGCCGGGGGGTGGCCACCCGGATGGCGGAGTCGAGCAGCCGGAACCGGTCGTCGAGCCGGTCGGCGAGGTGGCGCAGCGGCATGGTCGCGGCGCGCGCGGCGGCCAGCTCGAGGGCGAGCGGCAGCCCGTCGAGGCGGCGGCACACCTCCAGCACGAGGTGCGCGTTGTCCGCCGTGACGGTGAACCCCGGACGCGCGGCAGCCGCGCGGTCCGCAAAAAGGCGGACCGCGTCGCTGGCCGCCACCTGATCCCAGTCGTCGTGCGGGGACGCGGTCGCCAGCGGCGGCACGACGTAGACCGCCTCCCCCGGGACGCCCAGCCGCTCCCGGCTGGTGGCCAGCAGCCGCACCCGCTCGGTTGACGCGAGCAGGCCCTGCGCGAGCTCCGCGCACGTTTCCACGAGCTGCTCGCAGTTGTCGAACAGGATTGTGACGTCCCGGGCCGACACCGCCGCGGCGAGCGTGTCGGCGAGATCGCGTCCCGGTTCCGCGCGGATGCCGAGCGTGTCGGCGACCTTCTCCTGAACCATCGCCGGAGTCGTCACCGGCGCCAGATCGACAAGCCAGGCCTCGGCCACCGTCCGGCCGACCGTGGCCCGCACCACCTCCAGGGCCAGCCGCGTCTTGCCGGAGCCACCGGGGCCGGTGAGGGTGACCAAACGGTGCCTGGCCAGCAGGGCGGCCACATCGTCGCGTTCGCGGACGCGACCGACGAACGTGCTGATCGGTACCGGGAGGCCGCTTCGTGGCCTCGCCACTCGGACGGACCCGCCGCGCTCGAGGTCATCGCTTTGCTGCAAGACCGCCCGCTCCAGCCGCCGCAGGTCCGGACCGGGGTCGAGACCGAGCTCGGTCCGCAGGGTCCGGCGCAGCGCCCGGTACGCGGCCAGCGCGTCGGCCTGCCGGCCGCAGCGGTACGTACCGACCATGAGCTGCGCGCACAATCGCTCCCGCAGGGGATGTTGGGCCACCAGCGCCTCTAGGTCAGCGACCACGTCGTGGTGGCGGCCCAGCGTGAGCTCCGCCTCTATCCGTTCCTCGACGCACTCCAGGCGAAGCTCCTCGAGGCGAGTAGCCGCGTCCCGGGCGAAGGGCTCCTCGACCCCGGCGAAGGCAGGCCCCCGCCACAGGGCCAGCGCATCGGCCAGCGTCTTTGACGCCCGCGCCGGTGCGGCTTCGACCAGCGACCGACCGGCGGCGACGAGCCGCTCGAACCTGACCGCGTCCACCTGCTCCGGGCGCACCTCGAGGGCATACCCGCCGTCCCGCGTCAGGAGCAGCGTTGATGCTTGCGCACCTCTGCCCGGTCCGACGACCCGGCGCAGACCCGCGACCGCACCGTGCACCATCGTGGCCGCGGTAAGCGGGGGATAGGCGCCCCACAGCAGGTCGATCAGCAGGTCGACCGACAGGACCGTGCCGGCGTGCACCAGCAGCGCCGCGAGCAGCGCGCGCCGGCGCGGCGAACCGAGACAGAGCACGTCACCGGTCGGGCCCACCGCAGCGAGCGGACCCAGGACGAGGAACTCCACGTCTCCAGATGGGCGGGCGGCTACGACGTCGTCGCCCGCTTCGCCGCCCATGAGATTCCCGTTCCCCAACAGCCTGGTCCGCCGCCACGCTCCCGTGGTCGAGTTGTTGCACCCGCGGCCGGTGCTACTAGTCCACGAACGTGTGATGGGCGCCGTGGAGACACCAGGTGAGCATCACCGACTCGCTCTGCTGGATGGGGCCGCTCGACTGGTAGGTCGCGAGGGCGGCGGAGTTGTCTGCGTCGGTGAGGACCCACATGCCGTAACACCCCCTGGTCCGCGCGAGGTCAACGAGGGCTGCGACGAGTGCTGAGCCAATGCCTCGACGCCGGAAACGGTCATCGACGGCGAGCTCATACAGAAACATCTCCGTGCCCTTGTCCGGGTGCGTCAGCTCGACACCTGACACGAAGCCGGCCGGCTCACCGCCTTGGTAGGCAAGACACAGGTGGTGAGCGGGCTCCACCAAGAAGTCCTGGACCCAGTGCCGCTCCACGTGGTGGTCGAAGAGGTGGCTGGCTGCGACGACGGCGTCCACGGCAGTGGCGTCGATCCAACAAAGCTCCATGCCCACGCACCCGAGGATCCTCGCCGACGGGCTGCTGGACAAGGCCGAATGGGGCGCCACCAGCCGCTCGGAGACTTACTGGTCGATGGCGTAGACGACCTCGACCATGACGGCGAGTTCCTGTGCACCGGGCTCGATGGGGACAGGCGCAGCCGCGTCGGCCATCTGCTTGGCATGTGCTTGCGCCTGCCGCACCGCGTCGGCCCGGGCCTGGGCCCGTGATGCGGAGTCGTCATCGATCAAGAAGGCGAGTTGCTGCAGCCGCACAGCGTCACCCGCCGCCTCACCAGCGGCGTCGATGAGCCCGCCGGCGGCGCCGATATCATGCAGCTTGGCCGTGACCTGGTTGGTCACCTCGTAGCCGGTGATCCGCCCGGTCGCCGAGTCAGACGTCGGGTTGGCCGACAGCTGACTGGTCTGCAAATCCGCTGCTGCGACTCCCTTGCTCTTCAACACGTCAATCAGCGCGGTCGCCTTTCCGGTGTTGGCATCAAGGGCGCCCTTCGCGCTCTGCGCCCGGGTCTGAACTCCGATGACGACGGTCACGGTGTCCGGGGTCCTGGTGACCGTTCCGAGACCGCGGGTGGTGATGCCGGGAAGGCTTGTCGACCCAGCGCCGGTCGACGTCACCGGTTCATTGCCGCTGGAGCAACCGGCCAGGGCGGCGGCACCGAGCGCGCGAGGACCACCACACCGGCCAAGCTGAGCTTCATCGGGATCTCCGTTCAGTGATTGGCCCACCAAGGACGATCCGCCAGCGTCGAAAGGCTGGCACGGTCGCAAGCGCCGCGGCCAGCCCGGAGCGGGTCAGTTGAGAGTCCCGTCCAGATCGGTGTGCTCACGGAAGCGCACGAGCTTGCCCTCACGAACCGTTGACAGGTGCACATCACCGTAACCGCTCGGTCCGCCGACCCTAGCGTCCCATCGGCGCGGACGACGCCGTGGACAAGACCCTCGCCGTCAAGCCGTCCATCGCGGGTCTGATGGTGGAACACGACCACCCGTGGGCCTCGCCGAGTTGTGTGGCGCGGGCCGCCGCCGCTCGCACGGAAAGGCGTAGCTCGGACCCGGGGGCGACAGCCACCGCTGGGGCGATGACGGGAACGGGGCGAGGCTCCGCGGACCGGCGACTGGGCCATGCACCGGCCGCGAGCTCCTGATGCCGACGGCCGCCACCATCGCGGGTGCGATGCGCGAGCACTATGGCTTCGACGACGAGGCGTGCGGGTTCTTCGACTTCTTCGCCACGCCGGTGCCTGAAATCGAGGAGCAGGCCGTGGCCGCGCTGCAGGCCGGCATCGACGCGGGCCGGCAGTCCGGCGAGGCGTTCACCTATGGCCGGCTGTTCCAGGCCTACGAGCTGATGTTCTGGAACACCATCGCGGACAGCGCTCACCGGTGATCACGCTCGACACGTAGCCAGCGGCAGCCGTACCGCTTGAGCTTGAGGGTCACCGAACCGTCCTTGGTCACCCGTTTCGATCCGTTGACCAGCACGTCGCTCAGCAGGCATGAATCGTCGAGCCCGGTCAGCTTCATCGACGCGCTCGTGGGGTCCGCCCCCAAGTTGTGCACCGCGACGACCGTGCCGCCCTCGGTGTCGCAGCGGTGCGCGAGCACGGCGGCGTCGCCGGCATCGAGCACCTGGTAGCGCCCCCACGCCAGCTCGGGGCAGGCCCGGTAGGACTCGATCAGCAACCGCATCCAGGACAGCATCGATTCCGGGTCGCGCTCCTGGGCAGTGACGTTGACGCGCTCAGGCCCGTACTCGCCCTCCGGGATCGGGCCGGACAGCTCGGACTCCTCGGCGGTGGAGAACCCGCCGCCGAGCTCCGGTGACCATTGCATCGGCGTGCGCACCGCGAGCCGGCCTTCCGCCCGGAGGTCCTCGCCCATGCCGATCTCTTCGCCGTAGAACAGCACAGGCGTGCCGGGCAGCGAGAACAGCAGGCTGTAGACCATCCGGATGCGGTCTCGGTCGCCGCCGAGCATCGTCGGCAGCCGCCGGCGCAGCCCGCGGCCGTAGAGCTGCATGTCCGGGGCCGGCCCGAACGCCTCGAACACCTCCTGGCGCTGCGTGTCGGTGAGCTTGTCCAGGGTTAGCTCGTCGTGATTGCGGACGAAGGTCGCCCAGTGCGCGTCCTTGGGCGGCTCCGGTCGGTCGCGCAGCGCCTCGGCCAGTGGTTCGGCGTTGCCGCGGGCCAGCGACAGGTACATCCGCTGCATGCCGATGAAGTCGAAGCACATGGTCAGCTCGTCGCGCTCCGCGCCGAAGAACGTCATCGTCTGTGGGTACGGCAGGTTGACCTCGCCGAGCAGCACGCCCTCACCGCTGCGCCGGCCGAGAAACGCCCGCAGGTCAGCGAGGTAGTCGTGCGGGTCCGGGAGCTGGCCCGCGTCGTCCTGCCCGGTTGTCTCCAACAGGAACGGGACGGCGTCGACCCGGAACCCGGACAGCCCGAGCTGCAGCCAGAAGCCGATCGTCCGCGCGATCTCGTCGCGCACTTCCGGGTTGGCCACGTTGAGGTCGGGCTGGAACTTGTAGAACCGGTGCAGGTAGTACTGGCCGGCGACCTTGTCGTAGGTCCAGACGCTGGTCTCCTGGTCCGGGAACGCGATGCCCTGCGGGCCGTCCGCGGGCGGCTCGTCCGCCCAGACGTACCAGTCGCGGTACGGCGAGTCGGGGCTGCTGCGGGCGCTCTGGAACCACGGGTGCTGGTCGGAGGTGTGATTGACCACGAGGTCGGCGATCACCCGGATGCCGCGGTCGCGCGCGGTGCGCACGAACTCGACGAACTCACCGTGGCTGCCCAGCCTGGCGTCGACGCCGTAGAAGTCGGTGATGTCGTAGCCGTCGTCGCGGTCCGGAGACGGGTAGTACGGCATCAGCCAGATGCAGGTCACACCGAGCCGATGCAGGTGGTCGATGCGCTGGATCAGGCCACGGAAGTCGCCGTGTCCATCGCCGTTGCTGTCCTGGTAGGTCTCGACGTCCAGGCAGTAGATGACCGCGTTCCTCCACCACAGGTCGGACGTACGGGTCAACCTCATGACAGCTCCGTAGGACGTGGACGCCGAACGCGTCGATGCTCCTGGCCGACGCGTGCAGGTAGATCTGCTCGAAGCCCGGCTCAGCATACTCGTTGAGCCCCGCCGGGTGAACCGAACAGGTTGGATCCACACTGGTCGTGCACGATCGCCAGCGCGGCGTCCTTTTCCAGCGCCCAGCCAGGAACACCCGGAGGTGCAGCTTGCCGCGCCCGCCGGCGTCGCGGTAGGCGTCGGCCGGGCAGACGGGTCAGGCACGCCGAAGCACCATGTGGACGGCTCGGTGAGACGACGGAGCCTGCGACGCCCCTCGACCCCGGTTGGACGTTCCGGTGGGCGGCCTTACGGGTCGCTGCGCAAGGCCTGCGTCGGCATCCGCGCGGACAGCGGCATGTGCGGACGTTTGCTGTTGCCAGTGAGGGATCCTCAACCGGCACCCGCTGCGGCTCAGGCGGTGTCGACCTGCGTGAAGTGTTCAACGGTGGGCAGCGGATCGTAGAAGTGGTGCGGCGGCCGCTGTGACCGTCTACAGGGTCGAAAGCCGCATGAACGGCGCTGGTCAGCGCCCGCCAGGTGAGTTCAACGAATTGGTCGACACGCTCACCGACCGCCCAGGCGGGCTTACACCGACGAGGGGGCGGAGAAATGCGCCAGTCCACACCCCTCGCGGAGATCCAACACCGATCAGGCGCGCCGGGCCGCACCCGACCGTCACCCCACGACCGCCAGTCCACGGTGTGCGTCCTCGAACGCCTTCGCTACCTCAGCGGAGATCCGGCCACGGTCCGACACCTGGCGGCCAGCTTCGCGGGCCCATGCGCGGATCGCAGCGGCCTTCTCACGATTCCCGCGGGGAGTTGCGGACGGACGAGAGCGATCGTTCGACACGGCGGTGCGCTTGCCGACCTTGCGTCCCGCGTTCGCGTAGTCCGCGAGAATATCCCGCAAAACACCCGCGCTGTTTGCCGAAAGGTCGATCTCAAACTCGACGCCATCCAGGCCGAAGGCCACCGTCTCATCAGCGGCGTCACCCGTCATGTCATCCACGAGTGTGGTCTCTACCTTGCGCGCCATGAAGGTCTCCTAAGCCGAGGGGATTGTCTGGTTGTGATGATAGAACAACTGTCAGCTAGACGCTAAACAGGGGCCTCCCGTCGAGGAGAAACGTGTGCCGCGGGGGGACCGTCCACCGGGACGTTCAGCCGGTGGACCAAGATGTAATGGCCCTTGGGCTGTGCAAACCAGAGTCTCCGCAGCCTGTCGATTAGCATGACGGGTCTTCAGCGTAGTGTCGGCGAAGTTCATATGGGCTCAATTGGTCAGATTGGTTCAGCGATGAAGCTGGTGACCTTCTCCACCGGGACGACGAGCCGGGTCGGCGTCGCCAACGCCGGTGTCGTCTGCGATGCCAGCGAGCTGCTCCCGTCCGGTGCCGGGCTGCTTGAGGTGATCGAGGGCTGGGATGAACTCGGGCCCGCGCTGCGCGAACGCACCGTCGCGTTGCCGACGCTGCCGCTGGACTCGGTGGAGTTGCTCGCGCCGATTCCCACGCCGCGGCGGAACATCTTCTGCGTTGGGAAGAACTACCGCGAACACGTCGCGGAGTTCGGCCGCAGCGGCTACGACACCCCGGGCCGGTGCAAACAACTACCAGCCAAGCCGATCCTGTTCAGCAAGGCCACGACATCGGTCACCGGACCTACCGCCGCCATCGCCCCGCACCGCGGAGTCACGAGCGAACTCGACTACGAGGGCGAACTCTGCGTGATCATCGGCCGCGGCGGACGCGGCATCACCCGCGAACATGCTTACAAGCACGTGTGGGGCTACACGATCGTCAACGACGTCACCGCGCGGGACCTGCAACGCGACCACAAGCAATGGCTGCTGGGCAAGTCGCTGGACACGCACTGCCCGTTGGGCCCGTACGCGGTGACCGCCGACGAGATCACCGACGTGACCGCGCTGCAGATCGAGACCACTGTCAACGACGAACGCCGCCAGTTCGCCCCGGTCAAGGACTTGATCTTCGACATCCCGGAACTGATCGTCACCCTGTCGGCAGGGATCACGCTGCTGCCCGGCGACCTGATCGCCACCGGCACCCCAGCTGGCGTCGGAATTGGGTTCGACCCACCCAAGTTCCTAACCAGCGGGGACCTCGTCGAGGTGTCGATCACCGGCCTGGGTCGGCTGTCCAACCGCATCGCGTAGCCGACGAGGGCGTCATGCCCACCACTGTGAGCCGATATCCCCACCGCCAATCTCAATCACCAACGTTGCGGCAGAAGAGGACGTTGCACCCGGCGACTCACCCTCCAGAGCTAGGCAACCGGAAGCGTCCGCGCTGATGCTCGAACTGCCGCTGCACAGCGGGGCGCTGGACGGGCTCGGGCCTCCGCGGCGGCGTCGGTACCACCGATGCACCGCAGTCAACCCCAAGAGCCACACCAGTGCCAGCAGCGTCAACTCGAGCACCATCGCCACTGTCTCCGTAATCGCTCCGCGCCTGTCCCGGAGCCAATAGTCCCCTACTCCGGGAGTAGTACCCGATCGACTCCAGTTCCCGAACCGCCCGAGTGGATTCGACCGCAATGGCGGTGACCACCACGCGAGGAACAGGGACGTAGGTCGACGGTGGGTCAACGCGGGACCTGAATTCCGCGCGATTTCCGGCGGCCACCAGTCGTGTGCGCGTTCGCGGAGACATGGACATGGCGAGGACCTCCCGATTACTCTCAGGTATGGGTACTCACCGGGGTCCCTATGATGGCTCCACTGGTATTCGCAGCACCCGGCCCAAGCGACCCCGGTTCGCCAGGCTCCGTGGGACCGCGTGGCGCAGTGCGAGAGCGGCGGCAACTGGAGCGCAACCACCGGTAACGGGTATTACGGCGGTCTGCAATTCAGCCGAGGGGCTTGGCATTCATACGGAGGAGAGCCTACGCAGGCACCGCCAACCACGCCACCCGGTCACAACAGATCGAGATCGCCGAGAAGCCCACTCCGTGGCCTTCTGACGGCTGCGTCCGACCGCGAGCTGCGAGGATGACCCGGTGCGACTGTTCGTGGCCCTGACACCACCGGATGCGGTCGTCGAGGAACTGCGTGCCAGCACAGGGGCGCTGCGTGAGCTGGCGCCGGAGCTTCGGTGGACCCGCCCAGAGCAGTGGCACCTGACGCTGGTCTTCCTCGGCGAGGTAGCAGACGAGGTCGTCGACGAGCTGGCCCGCAGGCTGAACCGGGCAGCCGCACGGCACCCGCCGCTGCCGCTGGCTTTCGGCGGTGGCGGCCGGTTCGGGCACCGGGTGCTGTGGATCGGGGTGCAGGGGAATGTCGATGGGCTGCGCAGGCTGGCCGACTCGGTACGGGCCGCCGCCCGGCGCAGCCGCCTGCCGGTGGAACAACGTCCGTACCACCCACACCTCACACTGGCCCGGTCCGACGGCGCGGCTGACCTGCTGCCGCTGGTTGAGCGACTCGCGCCGTGGGAAGGGCTCGCGTGGGTCGCCACCTCGCTGCACCTGATTCGCAGCCGGCTAGGCGCCGGACCGGACGGCTCCGCGCTGTACGAACCGATCGCCGGGTGGCCGCTCGCCCAGAGGCGGTGCCCAGCATGGCGCCCATGAACAGCGAGGGGCGAACACGCCACCGGACCCGCCGACCTTGCGGCTGGGGTCTTCGGTCAGTGGCGCCGCGACCTCATCGAGCCGCAGGCCAAATCTGCTAAGCCGGGTCATAACGGCGGGATGTTGACCTTATTCCGTATTGCGTGAAATATGACCATTGGATTAAATCTCGGGACCACGGCCGCTGAGGCAACGGTCGGGGGCGCGGTTGGGTTGATCGAGGACGCAGCCACGGCGAGATCCGGGACTCGCAGCGGCCGGTCGGGAGAGGCCAGCGATGCAGAGTCTATCCAGGTATTACGTCTGCTCCGCTGCGCTGCTGCTCGCCGGGCTGGTCGGCTGCGGCGGCAGGAAGATCGACGAGCCGGTCACCAAGCTGTCCGATCTCGTGGCCCTGTGCAGCAGCCGCCATCCCACCACCGCGGCCGCGTACGCCGGAGCACCCCCCCATCCGATCCTCGTCGTCCGGCCGCACGGTGCGGTCCAGGACATGTTGGAGAACCCGAGACTGGCCGGGCTCGGGCCGGCCTGGAACCCTCCGGACCCGGCAGCCGTCCAGCT
>QHBY01000230.1 GCA_003244245.1 Pseudonocardiales bacterium | reverse complement strand
GGATTAACGCGGTGCAGCACTAGCACGGGCGGGGTCTCGGCAGCGGACCTCAAGCGGCCCGGTTCGCTCGACCGCGGGTCGCGTGGGCATCCTCACCTCGGGCGGCCCTTCCGCGGCCGCCGGATACGTAGGCGACGACACCAGCTCTAACCCCTGGCTCAGGTAATACCACATCCCTGTGAACAACCGATTCGTGTGCGTGGATCGCGGTTTGTTGTGATCTTGCGCCTTGGTGGGGAGTGGGTGGACTGCCTGTGCCGTTTTCCCGCCGTGTGGCGCTGCTGGGGGTGGGGGTGTGGTCGGTGTTGGTGCTCAGCGTCTGCTGATCTCCGTAGAATATCGCCGCCCACTACGTGTTGAAAACAACTCCACTGCTAGGTAGCGTACGTGAGATTTACGTGCGACTACCGATTGCCGCCGAGCCTTACTTCTCGGCAGGGTATGTGGTGCCGAATCGGGAATGCACCGGTGAGGTGTGGTCTGTGTTCGGCCCCGGCGGGGGCACTTTCTTCTAGGAGGTTTCGATGTTTGATGAACTGAGCTTTGTGGAGATCGAAGGGCAGCACGTGGAGCTGCTGCCGGCGCGTACCGTCCTGTCAATGGTCACCGGCACCACCGGGGGGACCGGCACCGGCACGGCCCCCACAGGCGGGACTGGCAGTGCGGCCGGGGCCCCTGGTGCCGGTGGTGCCGGTGGCGCGAGCCCAGGCGGCGCGCCAACCCTCACCAGCAACGCGATCTTCGTCGATGGCAACCAGTACAACACTCTCTCCGGAGCACCTGGCGGCACCGGCGGAGCTGGCGGCACCGGGGGCGGCGCGACTGGTGGTGCTGGCTGAATCGGACACTGAAACCGAGCAACTGCAGCCGACGATCGGCTTATCCCGCGGCGTGCTGCTCAATGGGGCAGGGGTGGCCAGAACCTGGTCACCCCTGCCCGTCGAGGTTACGCCAGTAACAGGTACCACCAAATAAGCGGTCTCATGTTCACGGTAGGTACTCGGGTACTTGAAATCTACGCTAAGTTCGCTGCCGTCTACGTATTCGCCCAACACGTTCCCCGCTAGGTAGTCCGCCAAGATGGGTTACGTGTGACTACTGATTGCCACGTCACATCAACTGCGGGCAAGGTATGAGATGCCAAATCGGTAATGCCGCCGACGAGGCGTTCTCTATCCCGGGCAGCGCTGCCGGGACAATCTTTTCCCTAGGAGGATTTATGTCTGACGCACTGAGCTTTGCTGAGCTCGACGGGCAGCACGTGGAACTGCTGCCGGCCCGTACCGTGCTGTCGATGTTCAGCGCCGGAAACGGCGGCGGCCGTGGCGGCAACGCCGGCACCGGTGGTGCCGGTGGCGTCGGCCGGGGCGGCCTCGGTATCAACCTGCTGAACCTCAACCTGTTCGGCGACCAGACCAACAGCGCTGGTGACGGCGTCGGCGGTGCCGGCGGCAGCGCCACTGGAGGTGCCGGCGGCGGCGTGAGCGGCTGAGTCGAGTGGGGTGCCGCTTGGGCGATCACCTGATTGTCTGCGGCGCAGTTGACTAGGAACGGTGAGCTGGCTAGGGGGGGCAGGGGTGGCCAGAACACGGCCACTCCTCCCTAGCCGGGACTTACGAGGTGCGGACACTCGGCCGACGGCGGGCATCCGATGGGCTCGCGCAGGCGTGTCCCTTGGCGGGTTTACGTGACAGGCGGTGGCATCCCCTCAGCGCTGGCGAGAAGGGCCGGCGCCCAATCGCATACTGTCTGTGCAGGCGTGGCGGAACGCTGAGCGGGCGAACTCGAGCGCGACCGCGTGGGGGTTGGGGCTGCGGCGAACATCATCCCAGTCCAGGATGTACTCGCCGAGCACCGCATCCCAGCGAGCAGACGCGGGGGAGAGCATCGCGGCCGCAAAACCCTCCGGCGCTGGGTGCGCATAGGCATAGAAGGCTGCCTTACCGTATCGCGGATCGCCAGGCCACCAGCCGATGGCGACCTCCTGCGCGTCCATCGCGTTTCGCATGATGAAGTCGCCCGACGGCGGATCGGCAGGGAGGCCGGAGAACAGATTCACCGCGAGGTCAAACGAGCCCCACCACGCGTTGACCGGCGTCGAGCGTCCGCGATACGGAGCACGGAACGCTGCCAGGACGAGCGCGGCGCGGGTCGCGGCGGCGAAGTAGGAAGCGACCTGGCCGGGGTCATAACGCTTATGATCGTCGTCCTGGTCGAGCGGCACGCTCCACGGCACCTCCTGCGGTGTCGGGTTGATCTCGACCGCGCCCCCAAAGCTGCGGACCGCTGTCAGTACCTCGAGTGTGACCTCGCGCACCGATCGGTCGGGTACCAGCGCGACGCGTCGCTCGTTGCCGTCGCTGTGCTCGACGACCGCGTCATGGGTTCGTAGATCGAGCGCGACGACGAGCGCCCCCGAACCGTCGGGCGCTGGCAGCGGGGCCGTTTCCCATCCCCTCGCGGTGAGACGCAGCGCCGCATGCTGGAGCTGTGGCTCGGGTGGGGCAAGCGCCGCCGCCAGCTTGCCGAGGACCTGGGTCTGCGCGTGGAGCGTGTCGCGGGCCGCTCTCCACGGCTCGTAAGAAAGGGCGGGCCATTCGGAGGACATGGCTGGACGCTGTCGGTCACACGTGAGGCCCGACCACCGCAGACGGCCAGGCCGCTGGATAGAGCTTGCGGCGACGACCTAAGTTCGAGTTCGACAATCGACAACCTCCGCGGAGGCGGGGTCTACTTAGTGTCGTGTACCGACACCAAGTACAGATGCAATTGCACCTTCGTTGTGCGGCCACACCGTACGGCGGTTTAGACACTTCCAAGTTGCTCGCCACACGCCGTGTCACGACAGGAGCGGTCTGAAGGCATCAATCGGCGCAGTACTGCCACGTTCGCGCTATTTGTCGCGCACCCTAGCCGCAGCAGTGACACCCCACAGACCTAGTTGTGACGATGCGCCCGCCATGCGAGGCACTTGCCCCGGCACAGGTGAGAAGGTGGTGACAGTGTTGGTCATCTCTACTACTCTCACTGTATCCGTGCAGATGCACGGGCATAACAAGAGCTATGGCGGGGCCGTGCTCGTCCGACAAGCGGAGGAGATCTCATGAGCCACCAAGCTGTACGGTTTACCTTCCGCATCTGTGCGAAACAGCGGAAGTCGGGCTACTCGTTCCCGGATGACTAAGAATGTAGAGAGGTCATCACCCAGCTGCCCTGGGTGGTCGAGCGGCCCGGTAAGGAAAGCTCGATTCTGACGACCCGGTGCTTGCGCTTACCAGCGTGCGGTGGCACGCCGTGCTGGCCGGTGCCCGGGTCGGCGCTGCCGAGAGGCAGCCAGACGACGGGGAACACGGCCGGCCCGATGCCGAGGGTCGCTGCCTTCCGCGCAACCCATCCAGTCGGTTATTGCGGTATTCCACAGATCGCGTGGTTGTCGATCCCAGCGCGGGATGGGGGAGTCACCTTCGTTAATGCTAGGCGGGAAGCGAGCGGCGGCACTCTAGCCACTTTCCCATTCGAGCGTGGATGCCCTAAATCACCGAGTTCTGGACCATTATACGGAGCGGCTATGGAGCGGCGTCGAGCGATCGCCTGGGCTGGTTCGATCGCAGTGACGGGATGCGCCACCGCGCTCGCGCTGGGCGTGCTGGTCGGTGGGTTCGGCCTCGGGCCGTCGCCGGCGCGGGAGACGCAGCAGGCCATGTCTGCGCCGCCGCTGGGGGCCGTGCGTGCGCAGGTCGACTCGGTGGTGTGGTGGTATGTGTCCCGCGCATCCGGTCTCATAGCCTGGGCCTTGCTCGCGGCCTCGGTGGTGGGCGGCCTGCTACTCGCCACGCGGCTCACGCGGGGACGCATTCGCACGTGGGCGCAGGGGCTCCACGAGTTCGTCGGGCCGCTCGCAGTGGTATTCACCGTAATCCATCTGGCCTCCGTCCTCGCCTCCGATCAGCTGCGGATCGGCCTGCGAGAGCTGCTCGTCCCGTTCGCCAGGCCGGACAATCCGGTGGCCCAGGGTTGCGGGGTGCTGGCCCTTTACCTCCTCACCGCGCTCGCGCTGACTTCCTCGGCGCGGGCACTACTGTCCTGGCGCTGGTGGCGTCGCATGCACCTGCTGGCGTTCCCCTTGTTCGGCCTTGCCTGTGCGCACACCGTGCTAGCCGGTAGTGACATCACCCACCCGATCTTGCACTGGGCGAGCCTTGCGGTGGGGGCGGTGATCCTATTTCTGGCTGCATTGCGCCTCCTCAGCGCGCGCCCGGCTGGTACAGCGCCGGCTGGTACAGCGGCAGTGGCGCCGGCGGAGCTGCGGGACACGGAGATGTCCGAACCCTTCGTGCCGCAACCGAGGATGGCGAACCCTTCTCCGGCATCCACCATGGTCGGCACCGGGATGCGGCTGCTCATCGGCCAGACGACGTGGGAGGCCGACGACGTCTTGTCATTGCGTCTGAATTCTCCTGACGGCACACCGCTACCGAGCTGGGAGCCAGGAGCGCACATCGAGCTGGCCCTGCCCTCGGGCCGGCGGCGGCAGTACTCCCTGTGCGGCGACCCGAACGACACCCATTCTTACCGGATCGCGATCCTGCAGGTCCCCGGCGGGCGTGGCGGGTCGGTGGAGGTGCACACCGACGCCCGAGCCGGCCAGCTGATCACAGTGCAAGGACCGCGTAACCATTTCCCGCTGGTGCCAAGCCCTGCCTACTTGTTCATTGCCGGCGGGATCGGGATCACCGCCATGATGGCGATGGCGGCCCGGGTGGCCGCCGCGGATGGCGAATGGAACCTGGTCTATGCCGGGCGGCGCCGCGCCAGCATGGCCTTCCTCGACGAGATTCGTGCGCTGGGTCCCGACCGGGTCGATGTCATGCCCGCGGACGAACGCGGCCGGCCCGACCTCGACGCGATCATCGGTGCCGCGCCGACGGGCGCCGCTGTCTACTGCTGCGGCCCGGACCGGATGCTGCACGCGGTGCAGGAGCGGGTCGCCACCCGGCTGGATCTACGCTTGCACAGCGAGCCTTTCGCCGGGTCCGCCGCCGTTGGGGGCGCCGCGCTCTACGTTGAGCTGCGCCGCACCGGGCGCATCGTCAATGTGCCCGCCAACCGCACCGTCCTGCAGGCCATCCGCGACGTCGCCCCCGCCGTCTCGACCGGATGTGAGCAGGGTGTTTGTGGCGCATGTCGCACCGCGGTACTCGCCGGCGAACCCGACCATCGCGACAAACTGCTCAGCAGCGCGGAGCGCGCGGCCGGCGCAATGCTGATCTGCGTGTCCCGTGCCCGCGGCGAGGGGCTCACCCTCGACCTGTGAGCGCATCGAGGCGGAGATACCGAACCCGCCAGATAACCAATCTTCGTCAGCCGCCGACTCGTCGTTGGGGCGGACGAGCATCGCGCAATACCTGTCGTGGTTCGCGTAGACCGCAGCGGCTGGGAGGTTCTGTAACCAGCCTGCCGACCTGAAATGTAAAGGCGGTGGCCCCCACCCGTTCAACGGAATGGAAGCCGCCGCCCACCACCTGTCGGTGGCTACTTACCAATGCCTGTCCCCGTGGTGTCCGCATCCGCGGTCCCAGTCGCAACGGTCCTCGCATCTGCGGTCCCAGCCAGACCAGTGGTCCTCGTATCGACGGTACCAGTCGTCATCCCAATCATGACCACCACCATAACCGCTTGTGAAGATTGTCGAGATCCTCATATCCCCTCCTTTTCCTCAATGAATGCGCTGGCGAGAAGTAGCCAACTGCAAACGTAGGTGACCGGTGGCGAGCGTGCGTGGCACGCGTCCGCGACATGCAGCCGGCGGTGCTGAGTACAGAGTGAGCCGCCGTGGCCCCGGCAACCGGCCATGGACGCCGGCCTGCGGACCTGCGACGCGCGTTACCGGAGGGGAGCCATGGTGGCGTAGCCCACGCCGTCGCTTCGCTCAACGGTCACCTATTCTCTGGTCCTATCGATCTCCATGCCTTATTTCGCTCTGGGTGAGCGTAGCGTTACAGCTGGCGGAGATATCACGGTATGTAGCAGAGTGGTCTCATACCGTGACCCACTGCTGGGCATCCCACAGCATCCGAGCGCCGGTAATCCCGATCATGAAGTGGCACCCCCTCACTGTCGTGGGTGACGCTACGCTCGGACCCGAGCCGGCGGCAGGATCCTGGATTGCGGACAGTGACGGCGCCGACATGGACGGCCTGGCGGTAGGAGTGGCGGGCGTGACTATAGCTGGACCGTCGTGGTGAGGCGCACGATCGAGGGTCGGCGTGGCGTCGAGCCGAAGCCGAACCGGACCGGAGGGCGGACCTCGGCCATGGCTCCGAGGTCCGCCCCCTGCCAGCTGGCGCTGACGGACACCAGTGGATGGTGATCCCAAGCCCCGTACCACTCCCTGCGCCCGGCGCCGGCGCTACCCCGGGTGCGCACACCGGGGAGCACGGCTCGGACCAACGGGTCCACCAGAGCCGCCCAAGCCGGGGCGACGGCCACTGGGCGCGGCACGGTTCGCAGGAACAGCCCGAGCCAGCTCCGTGGCCCGACGATCAGGTCGGCTCGCAGCGGTCCGGCTACCACCGCCACCCGCTCCGGCCGGCGGATCACCTCCACCGGTGCGACTTCGACGGAGTCGAAGCGGTAGGTGCTGGCGACGAACCGGGCGACCTCGTCGCTCGGCGCGATCAGCAATCTCATGCCGTCGGGCGTCTCGATCATGACATCGCTGACTGGGCCGAAGGGCGACACCGGCCATCGTCCGACGACGACGCGGTGCCCCGAGGTCGTGCCGAAAGCGGCGATCTCACCGTCAAAGCGCCAGCGCGAGTCCGTGACCGGTCGTCGCGGATGGCGGGGGATCATCGCTTGCGATGATTCCAGGTCGGGGCCGCCGCCGGCGAGCCGTCCGAACAAGTTAAGGAGCGCGGATGATCAGCACGATCGAGGTTGCCGACGAGGGCAGCGCACTGGTTTATTCATTCGACGACGTGATGCTTTACCACGGGCCAGGGTCCCCTGGCGGCGTGGCGCACGCCGTGAAGGTGATGGAACGGGTTCTGCCGCTTCTCGAGCCGGGCGGCCTGCCGGAGCGGCGCGAGATCGAGGTGCAGACGGCCTTTGCCGGGCCGGGCGCTCGTGACGGATTCGAGATGGTCACCCGCGCGGTGACCGAGGGTCGGTACTTCGTCGACGATGCGTTGGTGCGTCCCGAACGGGGTCCAACGCGCGAGCGCTTCGTTTTCCGGCTCGGCTACCGAGGGCGCAGGGTCACGGTGGTTCTTCGCGAGGGCTACGTGGGGGAGGAGTTCATCGCGCTCGCGGGGATGCCGCAGCGGACAGCGGAGCAGGAGAATCGCTTGACCGTCCTGAAGCGCGAGATGGCCGAGCTGTTGCTAGCTACCCCCGCGACCGAAGTGTACGACGTGGATGACGAGGCCTGACGGTCTCGTGCGCCACCAGTGGTATAAATCGGTCGATACTGGGTATCCCGGGTGCCTATGACTTGTGACGACTTGGCCGACGTGGCTGGCGACTGCGGTGTCGAGTTCAGCGCTGCGCAGGCAACGTCATGAGTACGGGTGCGCCCACCGGCGAGTTCGCGCACGTCGCGGTGCTCTACGCATCTGACGAGCAACTGTGTGACCTGTTGTTGCCCTACCTTGACGAGGGCCTGCGTCGCCAGGAGAACATCCTGGCCGTGATTTCTCAGGCCGCGCGCCGGGTGCTGCATGACGCCCTGGGTGACGCGGCGGACCGCGTGCAGTGGGGCAGCGCTGGTGTGTCCTATGACCGGCTGGGTCAGATGTTCGAGGGGTTCACTGGCTACCTCGCTCAGCAGTTCCGCGCCGGCGTCCCCACTCGTGTTATTGGTGAGTTCGACTCTAACAGCAGCCCAGACCGGGTGAGTCAGTATCTGCGATACGAATCGATGGCCAACGAGATCTACGCGCCTTATGGGTACCCGGTGGTGTGTCTGTGGGACCAGCGCCGCTACCCGCCCGACGTGCTGGACCACGTCCGCGCGGTCCATCCACAGCTGCTCGACACCAGCGGTCCGATCACCAACGCCGAGTACCATATGCCCATCGACTACCTCACCCGGGAGAGGAGCTCACCAGCAGCTGCGCCGGTTGATCTCGATCTGGTCGTGCACCTCGGCTCCGCCGATGATCTTGGGGTGCTGCGTCGGAGACTGCGTAGCTGGGGAGCTACCTGTGGTCTGGCCGAGCCGGACACTGACGACATCGTGATAGCGGTCGACGAGATCGCCACCAACGCCCTGGAACACGGTCAGCCGCCCGCCTGCGTCCGGGGCTGGACCACCCCCGACGCTTTGTTCGTCCAGGTCGACGACCAGGGCCGGACCTGCATTCCCGTGACCACCGGCTACCACCGGCCCAGCACCGATGCTCGACGCGGCAGGGGCATCTGGATAGCCCGCCACCTCGCCGACGTTCTGACTACGCACACCGGTCATACCGGAACCACTGTGGCCATGCGCTTCGCCAGGTCAGCAAGGTCGCGGGTCAGCTGACCTTGGTCCAAGTGCTGCACCAGCGGGTCTGGAACGCGTCGTCGTTATCGGCGATCGTCACGGTGGCCGCACCGCGCCCGAGATTGTTGGCGATGATCGAGGCGGTGGCTCCGCCGGTACGCTTGAGGCGCTCCCAGTAGCAGTCCAGGTGACCGGAGGGCCCGGTAGTGCGGTAGGTGCCCGGGGCGATGTCCGTGCCGACCACGAACTTGCCCTCGCTGAACGTTGTGGCCAGGCCCGGGGGGAGTGCTGGCGCGGGGGCCGGCGCTGGCAGTGTCGGAGCCTGGGGATGTGCCGTGGCCGTCGAGGCGGTATCACCGCGGCTGACCGTGATCCTGATGATGACGACGTTGGCGACAACCGCGACGATGAACACCAGCAGCGTCGTGGCCCTCAGCCACCGCCGCCTGGTGGGGCGTTTGGCCGCCGGTGCATCACCGATCGCAACCGAGCCGGACTGCTCGGTCTGGGGGTATGCGAAGGCTACGGCCACGTCGCCTCTCTCCAGGTACTGGCTGCTTCAATCGGCCACCTACCGGCCAGGAGCCGGTACTGGGAGAATCGGTGCGCGAAGGGCCATCGTTACACAGGGGCATACGCTAACTACCCTCCGTTGCGATCCCTGAGCGGGTCCAACGCGAAACCGGCCACCTCCCGCATGCCGATGACGTTGGGGTGGTCCGGGGCAGCAGCGCTGGTGGGGGCGGGTCCCTCCACCCATTTCACGCCCGGCTGCTGGCAGGCGTCGTGGCCGAGTGAGCCCGCATAGGAGTCGACGAACACCGCGCCATGGTTGTTGGCCTGGTCAGCCAGCATGGCGGTGAGCTGCCGCTCCACCCCGTCGACGTAGGGCACGTCACCGCGGGCGATGGGAAAGGCCGGATAGCACCCGGTGGTGGGCGGCAGAATTCGTAGATAGCCCACCAGCAGCACAGTCGCGTGCGGCGAGCGCGCCCGGACACCCGCCAGCACCCGGGCGACCTTCGGCGCGGCGCCGGCGATGCGCTGCGCACAGAGGTCGGTGCCGCCGGCGGTGGCCTGCCGCTTACACGGATCGCCGGACGGGTCGGTGGGACCCAGGCGGGCGCAGGTCAGCCAGAGGGCCCCGATGTCGATGTCGTTGCCGCCGATGGTGATCGTGACCAGGTCGGTGTGCCGGCGAAGTGCGTCGAACTGTGGTGGGTTGGGGCCCAGCCGCGGGTCAGTTCGCTGCTCGGGGATCCCCGGCCCCGAGGCGTAGGAGTCACCAAGCGCGACGTAATGCTTCGGTGAACTCACCGTCTCGGCTGTTCCGGTAGTCGGTAACCCAAGCAGCGCCAGCGCGGTGGCTGCGGCAGCGAGGACGGCACGGCGGTACATGGGCGTCAAAGGTGACGGAGCTCGGGCCAGAGCTGCGACCACGGCACCCGCGGGCCGGAGCAGAGCCAGACCGGCGTGGGCCGCGAGAATAGGTTCATCATCGGGCCGATGGTCACGGTGGCCACCTGGCCTACTTCGGTGAAATACCGGCTCAGGTAGGCCGGATTGGAGCCGACGAACAGAACGGTCTGGGCATCATCCGGGGGCTCCCCGAAATACCAGTAACCGCGATGTGCGCTGTAGACGTGTGGCATCCCGCGTGCTGGGCCGAACCGTTCGATGGCGGCCGCGTCCCAATACCATTCGGTCATCACCACGGTGTTGTGCTGCGATGTCGGCGGCAGCGCCCGGTAAGCGCCGGCTACCGTATCGGTCTCCTCCGGCCAGCCGAGCATGAACAGCGATCCCAGTTTTGCGGGGGTTGGCCAGGACGCTGGCACCACCGGCAGCATCGTGAGCGCGATGACTGCCGAGAGAACGTAGACCGGCCAGCTGAGCACCCACCGCCACCAGCGCGCCGGCTCGTGCCGTTGCAGCTCCACCGCCCCCGCGGCCCAGCACACCGCGAACAGCCCGGATACGTAGTAATAGCGACCTCCGGTGATGACAAAGAGCGCGACCAGCCCGACGAAGGTCCACCCGAGGAAACGGTAGGGCCGCATCTCCG
This sequence comes from Pseudonocardiales bacterium, assembly GCA_003244245.1. Lineage (GTDB taxonomy): Bacteria > Actinomycetota > Actinomycetes > Mycobacteriales > Pseudonocardiaceae. Next base: position 19,555 of record QHBY01000230.1, on the reverse strand, counting down.
GGGAGCGCAGTAGCCGCCACAGGCCGTAACAGACCAGCACCACTCCCAGCAGGATCCCGGCACTAGCCAGTGCCAGCGGCAGGAACGTCAGCCGCGCGCGCCCGCCGCCTAGGAGGTCGTCGTCGGCGATTGCCTGCGCCACTCCGAGCTGCGGCCATCCGTGCTGGGCTTGCCAGAATAGGGCGGGAAGCGTCACGAGCGTCGCGAGTGCCGCCCCGAGCCACAGCATCGGCCGGCGCAGGAGCTCCCGCGGACCTACGGCCAGGACGCTGATTCCAACGATGAGCCAAAAGGCGACTATCAGCCACTTATTCTGCAAGGAAATAGCCGTCAGGCCACCGAGCGCGAGCAACAACCGGTCGTCGCGAAGCCGCACCCACCGCACCAGCAGCCATGTCACCACCGTCCACACGATCATATCGACCGTGCCGGTGCTGAGCGTATGACCACCCACCAGCGTCCCCATGGCATAGGCTCCCGCGGTCAGCACCTGCGCTCGGCGCCGCCCACCGAACTCCCTGGCAATCAGCGCGGTCGCCACCACGCCCACCGCGCTGAGAACCGTTACCGGCAGCCGTACTCCGACCAGCGAGCCGGGAAAGGCGGTATCCATCGCACGGGCTAGCAACGGCACCAGCGGCCCTTGATCGGCATATCCCCAATCCATATGGTGGCCGGCGGCAAGGAAGTAAAGCTCGTCACAGAAGTAACCGACACGTCCGCTGGTCAGCAACAGCACCAATCCGACCCCTGCGGCGATCGTCAGCACCGGCCAACGCGCCAGTGACGCGATGGCCGGATATTCTCCAGTCGGTGCGCTTACTTGCTCACCATCGACCAGCCACGGGCGGCTCTCGGCTGATTGAAATATCGACTGCATCTCGCCTTCCGGTCGGGCTGTCGCTGCGGGTTTCTCGATGAGAAAACAGCGGTTTGTAAGGCGTTGCCGTTCGGAGTCGAGCGGACGCCGCGCACATCGTGAAGAGCCTTGCGAGCACCGAGACTGTCACGGTCGAGTGGCTCGTGAGGACGCGCGGGCCATGAACAGCACTACGAGCGTTCGCCGATCGGGATCCGGTAAGTTCCACTCGCGCGCGATATCGCTCGACGCAACGACCTCGACATCGTCGAAGCCCGTCTCGCGAAGCGCTGTCACGATGTCGTCGCGGGTCGGCGCGTCGCGTTCGAAGCCCCGCCCGCCTGTTGCCGCCTTGACCATCCCCCCAACGATGTCGGACTCGGTGTCCTCACTGGTGGGCACCAGATCGAATACCAACCGCACCTCTCCCGTGATTGCCGCGAGACGGCTCACCTTCGCGAACAGGCGACGGCGAGCGTTGGCGGTCAGATACATCATCAGGCCTTCTGCGATGACGAATACGGGCTCGCCCCGTCGCACGAATGGTTCAAACGCTACGGTCTCGACGTCGCCCTCGACGAGGCGCAATCCCGGCCGTGCGAGCACAGCGCGGCCCTCGTCGGTGCGCTGGAGAAGCTCCCGCTTGAGCTCCACGACGTGTGGCAAGTCAAGCTCGGTGTAATGAACCTGCGCATCGCTGGTTGCGGCGGCTCCTCGGCGAGAGAGTCCCGCGGCCAGCTCGATGACCTGCTGATAGCCCGACGCGCTCAACAGGTGATCAATCATCGCATGGCGATGGAGTAGCGATTGGTGCAGCGGCGCGAGCTCCTGATCGGGCGTCCTCGCTGCGGCGAGCGCCGCGTTGGCAGCGTCGAACACGTGCTGCGCATCCGAGCTCGCGAACAGATGCGCGTGGGAAAGGCCTCCCCACGCCCACACCTGCGAGGTGTACAGCGCTGTCACCGTCAGATCACCTTGCTTGACCTTCACAAGCGGTCACCCCCTGCGACGTGGGTGCCGGCCGTGGCGAGACGGATTGCGGTCCCGGTCCCGGTCCCGGTCCCGGCAGCTTCACCAGTCACCGGGCGGACATTGCATGCGGACCCACCGGCGAGCGAAGCGGAGCTTCCTCGACGGCATCGGGCGATGGTTACCAGCTCGCTGAGCGAGCGAGACAACCCGCCGGCCAACTCACCGGGGTCCGCTACCGAATCTGCGAAGGAGAGGATCCCGACGAGCAGCGTGCCCGCGTAGTCCCACATCACAAAGGTGACGCCCACACCGCTGTTCGGTGGCGCGGACACGTACATCTCGTCAACAACTGCGGATCCAAAGCACCACGGCCGTGCCGGACCCCGGATGTTAGAGATCGTCACATTGGTGTCCAAGTGATCGGGATGGCTCCGCCGTCGTCGATAACCGCGACGGACGACAGCGCAGGTGATTGCAGGCGGTAAGAAGTCCAGCCATTCCCCGAGCACTTCGCGCCCCATGAGGTCAAGACGTCGCTTGGACTCACGCGTTACCGCGCTGATCGTCTGAAGCCGAGCCCAAGGATCGCCCATATCGGTAGCCAGCGAAGTCGCGAGGCGCGTGAAGCGGTTGCCTACGGCGCGGGCCGGATCGCCTGGTGTCTTCATGCCGACTGGCACGTTTGCTACGAGCGGCCGGTTGGGCAGGACGTGCCGCTGCTCAAGGTAGTCCCGCAAGGCTCCCGCGACGACGCTCAGCACGACGTCGTTCACGCTGACGCCAGCCACGTCCGTCACGAGCTTGACGTCGGCCAGTGACAACGATGCGCGCGCGAAGCGCCGCTCGGGGGTGTAGCCAAGGTTGAGTGAGCACGCCGGTGCGTCGGCTCCTGGCCGGGGGACCGCGATCGAGGATCCGGCAGTTGATTGACAGATGACGGCCCTCCCGCGTCTGGTCTTGCGGACCAGTGCCGGCAGCCCAGCGAACATCCCGCGTTGATTGGCTATCGCATCAGCGATCAGGCGCCACCGGCTTGGGGGGCGTTCCGGGCGCCACCCGCAACACCGGCCCCCCGGCTGAGGATCTTCCTCGGCGAACAAGCGCGCGAACGTGGTCAGCATTGCGGTGCCATCCATGAGGCAGTGGTGGACCTCGAACACGAGAGCTTGGCGTCCATCAATGAGCCCGTCGACGAGGGTGAGATGCCATAGGGGATGGCGGCGATCGAGACAGCTCCCGGCGAGGGACGCGCACAGCCGGTCCAATTCCTGAGATCCCCCGGGTGCGGGGAGTGTGGCGCTACCGAGGTGATGATCGAGATCGAAGTCGGAAGCCTCGACGAACACCGGATGGTGTAGACCCAACGGGACCGGTTGCACGCGGAGCCGCAATGCTGGCAAGACGTTGAGTCGACGGGCCAGGTGCCGGCGGACGTCATCGAGGGTGATCTGAGCCGAGGTCTCGCCGTCGGCGGCGGGGCGAAGGACCGCGACGGCCATGATGTGCATGGGCTGCTCCCGTAACTCCAGGGCGAGGAACCCGGCGTCCAGCCCGCTCAGGCGGCGTGCGGATCTCTGGGGTGGGGTTCGCTCAGCTCGGTTGTACGGCCGAGCGGCCTCGTCCGGAATAGTCATAGGAGTTTCTCCAGGTGGTCGGCCGCGGTGCGGGCGCCGCCGGCAGTGGTGAACGAAGCTTGTACGCGCTGCGCCGCGGCCCGGTAGGACGCGTCGTCCAGCAGCGTGGTGACGGCGTTGCGTAGTTCGGTTGGGCCGACCCGGCCGAAGTGCACTCTGAGGCCGGCACCGGCGTCGGTGACCTGACGGGCGATCACGGGCTGGTCGTCGCGGATCGGAGCCACCACGAGCGGCAGGCCGTGCGCAAGGGTTTCGCACACCGTGTTGTGGCCGGCGTGGCAGACAACCGCATCCAGGAACGGAAGCAGATCCAGCTGCGGCACGAACTCGCGAACCAGTACGTGATCGGGCGGCGGGTCGATCACGTCGTGCGGCGCGACCAGGATCACCTGCAGCCGCTCGGCCAGCGGTGCCACTGCCTCCACCGTGGTGGCCAAGAACCGCCGACCGGTCGCCGGGTTGACGGTACCGAGCGAGACCAACACGTGCCGGCGGGCGGGGTCCAGCCAGTCCCACGGGAAGGCGACATTGTTGGCCCGTGTGCCGATCGAAGGACCTACGAATATGTAGTGACCGGGGAACGCCGATAGCGGTCCGACCAGTGCTTCGGTCGTGAACGCCAGTACCAGGTGGTCGGAGAACCGCAGATCGACCGGTTCGGACACGTCGAAGTCGAACTGGAAGTCGTCGATGCACTGCCGAACCCACGCAGCTAGCCGGGGCATGGTGGCGAACTGCTCGGTGAGCTCGGCCGAAGTGGTGGCTGAGGTGGCCCACGGCAGCCCACGCCGGCGGGCCACCAGGGCGCCGGCCAGTGTTTGCTGATCCACAACCATGACATCCGGCCGGAACTCGTCCACTGCTGCGGTCGTCCCGGGCACCATCGAGTAGGCCAGTGGGAGGAGGAATTCCTGCCACAGGAACCGGAATGCCGCGGCCCCCCGCAAGTGATGGGGGCGAGGGCGCAACTTGGCGAGCGTGCCGTCGCCGAAGTTGGTATCGACGGGCAGTAACGTCACACCGGCTGGCAGCAGCGGGCCGATGTGCGTCGGGTGCCCGGCCCAGGCGACCAGATGGCCCCGGTCGGCCAGTTCCCGGCCCACCTCCACTGTGGGCAAGGTGTGTCCGGCCAGCGGCGGTACCACGAACAGAAAGCGGCTCATCGGGCATTCACCGGAGCCTGCGTGGTAAACCATTCCAAGACGATGTCGCGCATCGCGCGGGTCGCCTTCGGTAGCACCCAATGGTCGATGCCCGGTAGGACGGTGAGCGTAAACCGGGACAGGAGACCATCGAGTATGCGCGCGTGATAGAGAACATCGGAGTGCTCGCCGTATACAGCCCGGACCGGACAGGTAAGCGCCCGCAGCGACTCTTCCGCGAGCGGTTCTGTGGCCAAAATATCGGCCACCACGCTGGTGCGGGTAATCATGTCTCTTATCAGCGCTGCCAGCCGGGTATCTTTGCGGTGCTGTGCGATCCACCGGCCCAATTCACCCGCAGTGACGTCCAACCCGATATTCGTGATAGTGGCGGCCATCTGCTCGGTCCAGCCTGGGACAGGGACATGGGCCTCGATCAGCACCATGCTGGCCACCCGCTCGGGATACGCTACCGCGAAGCCGAGGGCCACTGTGCCCCCGTAACTGTTGCCGACCAGGTGTATCGGACCGTCGACGCCCAGGGCCTCCAAGAGAGCGACGAGATCGGCGACTGAGTCGTCGACCCCGTAGTTGGTGCGCGGGCGATCGGACAGGCCATGGCCACGCAGGTCATACAGGATCGCAGGGATCCCGGCCCGCGCCACCGGGTTGGCCAGCGTGTAATAGAAGCTTGACAGATTGTCCATGAATAGCCCGTGGATGAACACAACCGGGTGCTCGGGTTGGCCGATCCGGTGCGCTGGCGCCAACCGCTGGACGTGGAACCGGACGCCACGCGCGGTGACGTCAGCCATCGAGCGCCCCAGCGGGGACGAGGCTGCCCGCGATGTAGTTGACCACCTCACCGACCTTCAGGGCGATAATCTTGTCAAGCGCTTTGTCCGCCAGGAAGGCCACGAAGTCGATCCGGTTGCCGTAATGGTCGGCGAGCATCGTGGAGAGCTTGACGAACTCGATGCTTTCCAGCTCGAGATCCGCATCGAATGAGGTATCCATGCCGATGTCGAGACTCAAGGCGTATTCCACACCGATGATCTCGGTCAGCATTGTGCGAATATCGGTGAGGATCTCCTCAGGCATCATCAGGTTGCCCCCTCCTGTGTGCGCTGTGTCTGTTAAGCGCACGGTGTGGTACCTCCGGTGAAGTCCAGGCCGCTGCGTACGGCTCTGGTTCCGTGCCCACCTCGGTCTGTATCCAGCGGGGCGGTGCCCCCTGCCCTGCAGCGACCAGCAGCCGGTCGCCGTCAACCTGCTCGACCGCAAACCGGTGCGGGCGCCCACCCAGCCCGGTCCCCGCAGCCTTGGCAACGGCTTCCTTGGCAGCCCAGAACCGGGTCACCCAGCTTGGTCGGCTTGGTCCCGACGGATACAGGTTGTCGATCAGGGCGCGTTCGGCGTTGGTGAGGATCGCCGCCACGGTGCGGTCATCGCGGTCTACGATCCGCTCGATGTCGATGCCCACGCCGGGTGAGCATCCGGGATCAGCAACCAGTGCGGCTGCCTGTGATCCGGTGTGTGCGAGCGACACGTCCGGTGGTTCGGTGAACGGGCCCACTACTCGCGGGCGTCCCGACGGATCGTTGGTCACCGTGATCTCGATCGGGAACACCGGCCCAGCACCGGCGTCCCACAACCACTGCCGGACTGCGTCCTTCACCGCGATCCGACCCAGCAGCCACTGCCGCGCTACCCGCGGGGCGCGCTGCTCGTAGTCCATGCGTTCGGCGGCGCTGAGATAGCGACGCATGACCAGCTCCCGGGTTGCCGGATCCGGCCACCGGTCCCGGACCAAATACCACCCGCCGGGCTGACGCTGCGCAATCCGGTTGCGCTCGGGAAACAGGAAGACTGGCCAGGTCACTTCGTCGGTATCGAATCGGCGGTCGGTCCACCGGTCGATGCTCGCCCACAGCCGGCCGTCCGCGCGCCGGAGCTCGAGGTCAGCGGCAACCTCGGTGGCGGAGACCGATCTGATCCGGACCACGCATCGCACCCGCTCGCCGGGTCTCGGCGGCGAGCCGTAGTAGTGCACGTGGTCAATCCCGGCCGGGAACGCGAGCCGATTCTGCGCGGTTCGCTTCATGATCCAGAAACCGAACAACTGTCCGGCGGTGTCCAGCAACGCCCCGGGCGCAGGCGGTGTGATCAGCTCGCCGACGATCCCGTCGTCGGCCACCGGGCCGAGTTCGGCGACCCCTTGGAAAGCCGGGCCGTGAAACATCCACCGGTCCTGGTACAGCCCCTGCGCGGTGACTTCGCAGAACCGTTCTCCGGTGAGCGGGGGAGAGGGCAGCGGTGGCGACGCCGGATAGCCGTCGCCGAGCAGCACCGTACCGCGCGCGTAACCGTCGAGGACCACAGTGACGTTGCCGTCCGGGTGCAGCGTTGTGCTGGTCGAGATGGTGACCGGTGGGGCAACCGCAAGCCAGCGCATCGCCTTGACGTCCCTGACCCCGACGACGGTGCGGCCAGGGCTCACGGCCCGGGCGGCGTCGGCCATCAGCTCGAGCACCGTGGTCAACGGCACCACGGGGTACCGGTCAGCCGGCTCAGGCCACCCGTCCGGCTGCCGGTAGAAGCAGTGATCGACGAGGTAGGGCATGGTTGCCAGGGAAAGGGTTCGCGTCGTGGTCGCCCGCATGGGGGAAGTCCGTGCCCACGAACCAACGACATCCGTGGCGGCGGTCGTGGCGTCTCGCAGTGCCGCGTCGAACTCGGCCAGCACCGGGTGCCGGCGAAGCTCCGCCGGCCGGGTGGGTGCGGCCAGGGTCAGGGTTGAGGCGGTGTTCCCCAGCCGGATCAGCGGCGCACCTAGGTCGAGGGATACCACCGGCCCGTTGGACTCTGAGTACACCGGCGTCCGGGCCGGTGAGGCGAGAGGCAGCCGGTCGAAGCAGGGGGCCCAGCCCTCCACCCACAATGCGGCGGCGACCCGCCGTAGCTGGTCGAGCCCGGTTCGCCGCGAAGTGTTGGCGGTCACCGCGAGGTGCGGCAGGCCGCTCAGCGTGTCTGCCACGAATCCGGGCAGGCTGCCAGTGCCGACTTGGACGAAGGCCCGCGCACCGGCTTTGTACAGGCGCCGGATCAACGGGCCGAAACGGACCGGTTCGAGGAGGTGGCGGGCGGCGAGGTCGCGGATGCGGTCGGGATTGTCGGGGTAGCGGTCGACCGTGGTGGCCGACCAGATCGGGCTGACAGGTGGTCGCACAGGTAGACAGGCGAAGGTGTTCAGGATCCGGTCCAAGTACGGCGCGAGCATCTGTGAGTGGAAGCCGGACCGGAACGGCAGCACCTGACCGGTGACTCCGCGCGCCTGCAACCGATCCAGGGCGGTGACCACGTCAGCTTCCTCACCGCAGATGATCGACTGGTGTGGACAGTTGTCGTGTGAGACCACGACCCCGTCCAGTCCGTCAATGACCAGGGCGGCCTGTTCGGCCCCACAGCCGAGCGCGGCGAATACCAGCCCGGGGACCTGCAGCGCCGCCGGGTCGAATGACGCGATGAGCTCCTCGATCGCCCGGTTCGGGTAGATGCCTGCAGCCGCCATCGCGTTCCATTCACCGACGCTGTGCCCGGCTACCAGGTCGGGTTTCACTCCGAGCTCGCGCAACGCCGCGTCCAGTAGCCGACCGACGGTGAACACCCCAAGACCGTGCCGGCCGAGTACGGCGGTGCCGCCGAGGTTCGGACGGTCCAGCCCGAAGTGCTCGGCGACGTCGTCCACACGGGGTTCGAATCCCTGCTCCAGGCCTGGGAAGACGAACACCAGCCGACCCGGCGCGGGCTCCGGGTGCAGCGGCTCGGCGGTGAACCAGACGTCGTCGCGGCCCCGCCACGGCGTGCCTTGCGCGACGATCCGGCGGGCCAGCGCCAGCCGGCGCGCGGTGGGCGCGACGATCGCCAGCCGGCACGGCCCACCGTTTGGCGGGGCACCTGCGTCGTCGCGGTCAAGCAAGCCCGAGTCGGGCGCCTGGAGCTGCCGCTCCAACTCTGCTGGCGTGCCTCCGACCAGCAGCAGCCGTTCGGGACCTGAGGGCCGCGCGCGTAGCGAGCGTTGGGTGGCCGGCGACTGTTCCAGGATGGCGTGCGCGTTGATGCCGCCGAAGCCGAATGCGTTGACTCCGGCCCGGCGTGGCGTGCTGCCGAGGGACGGCCATGGTCGGGCCTCGGCGACTGGCGCGAAGCGGGATCCGACCAGTGCCGGGTGCGGATCGTCGCAGTGCAGGGTGGGCGGCAGAACGCCGTGGTGTACCGCCAACGCAGCCTTGATCAACCCGGCGATGCCGGCGGCCGGCATTGCGTGGCCGATCATCGATTTGACCGATCCGATGCCGATGTCTTGACCGGTGCCGTTCGGTGGCCCGAATACCCGGGTCAGCGAGGCCAGCTCGGTCTCGTCGCCGGCCTGGGTCGCCGTACCGTGCGCCTCGACGAGGCCGAGCGCGCCAGGTTCGGTGGGGTCGAGATCGGCGGTCAGCCAGGCCCGCTCGACGGCACGTACCTGGCCGTCGGCGCGGGGGCTCATCAGGCTTGTCGCTCGGCCGTCGCTGGCGATCCCGGTTCCGCGGATCACCGCGTAGATCCGATCGTCGCCGGCGTCGGCCAGCCGCTTGAGCACCACCATTCCGGTGCCCTCGCCGATGAGGATGCCGTCGGCGCCGCGGTGGAAGGGTCGGATCTGCTGGCTGGGACTCAGCGCGCCGAGTTGGCTGAACACGCTCCACAGCGTGATGTCGTGGCAGTGGTGCACCCCGCCGGCGAGCACGACGTCGCAGCGCCCGGCGGTCAGCTCAGCGACGGCATGGTCGATCGCGACCAGCGACGAGGCGCAGGCGGCGTCGACGGTGTAGGCGGGACCCGCGAGGTCGAGCCGATTGGCCACTCGCGAGGCAACCAGGTTTGGTACCAGGTCGATTGCGGACTCCGGTCGTTCCGGGCCGAGCCGGGCTTGGAAGGCGGTCCGGACCGCGTCCAGGCGTGCCTCGTCGAGGTCCGGGAGTAGCTCGCGCAGCGTGGTGACGAGCTGGTTCGCGGTGCGGATTCGCTGGTCCAGCCGGGCCAGGCCGGGAGTGAGGTAGGCGCCGCGGCCGACGATCACGCCAACCCGGGACCGGTCGCCGAGCCTGTTCTCGCCGCCCGCGTCGGCGAGCGCTTCCGCAGCCGTGTGCAGTGCGAGCAGCTGGTCAGGTTCGGTTCCCGAGACCGCCAGCGGCATGATCCCGAATCGGGTCGGGTCGAACGTGGCCGCCTGGATAAACCCGCCGCGGCGGCAGTACAGCCGGTCGCCGCGGCGGGTGCTGGCGGCAGCCTCGGGGTCGTAGTACGACGGATCCCAGCGCGAGGCGGGAACGTCGGTGATCGCATCTACCCCGGCCAGAATGTTGGACCAGTAGGTGGCCAGGTCGGGCGCGCCGGGGAACACTGCGGCCATCCCGACGATGGCTACCTGAATCGGTTCAGCCATCCTGTCCGACCTCGAACGCTGTTGGGTCGGCGCACATGTACACGACCTGGGGATCGGTGCCACCGGCCAGCTCGGCGAGCAGACATGCGACACCGTCGTCTGGCTGGATCATCCCGATGCCGCGCCGGGCGTACTCGCGCGTCACCTCGGCGGAGACCATTCCGGTCCCATCGTCAGGTGCTGACCACGGTCCCCAGTCGACCGCGATCACCCGGCCGTGGGATCGGGAAGCCCAGATCCGGGCCAGTGTGTCCAGCGCGTCGTTGGCAGCGGAGTAGTCGACCTGTCCCCGGTTGCCGAACACCCCCGACACGCTGCCGAACAGCACCAGGAAGCCGAGGTCCTCCCGGGCCGCTTCGGCCAATGCTCGCGCCCCGTCGACCTTGGTGGCCCACACTCGGGCGAATCCCTCGGTTGTCTTCTCGGCCAGCAACCGGTCGGCAAGCACTCCGGCACCGTGCACGATCACGTCCAACCGCCCATGCCGCTGATATACGCCATCCACCATCGCGGCGACCGCCGCCGGATCGCGGACGTCGACCGAGGAGTACCGAACCGAGACGGCCACCCCGGCCAGCTCGGCGAGCGTGGTGCGGATCTCCCGTTCGGCAAGGATCCGGCTGGTTGTCACCTCGATGTCGGCTGGTGTGCGGTTCCCGGCCTCCGCCAGTACCCGTCGCAACGTGATCCGGTCGGCCGCTGCCACCGTCACTGGATCCTCCTCACCCGCTGGCAGCGGGGTCCGGCCTACCAGCTCCAGGTGACCGGCACCGGCCCGAGCCAAGCCGATCGCGACCCGCGCGGTGATGCCGCGGGCGCCGCCGGTGAGCAGCACCACGGACTCCGGCCCGAGACTGAGCCCGCCAGATCCACCCGGGTCCAGCGGCGCGGCGGCGAGTTGGAGCCTGACCCGCTGTCCAGCCGCGTATCCCACTGCGGTGGGGGCGTGGGGGGTGAGTAGTTCGCTCAGCAGGTGCCCGGCGATGTGGACCGGCTCCTCCTTGGGGTCCACGTCAATGACCCGAACCAGGCGATCCGGGAACTCGCGGGCGATCGTGCGGACAAGGCCGGGTAGCCCGATCCCAGCCACGCCATTGGGGTTGTGCGCCCGACCGAACCTGCCACCTGAGCCGGTGATGACCAGCAGCTGGCTGACCCCGCCGAGGATGGCATCCCGAAGCGCGGTAAACCCGTCCGGCAGTACCGGTGCCCGGCCCCGATCCAGCGCAGCGAGGTAGACGAGGGCATCAGTCCGCGTGATCTCCGCGGGCTGATCCGGGCTGAGCAGCCGTACCTCGGCGCCACGCTGCTCCAGCAGCACCGACAACTCCAGCGCGATGCCCGCCCCGTCCCCGACGATGGCTATCCGGCGCCCGATGAGCGACGCGTCGGGCGGTGCGCCCAGTGGTGGCAAGGCGGCGGCCTCGACGAGGTAGCGTCGCGCCCGATGAGGAGATGTGGCCTGAGCTGGTGTGGCCTGGGGAGGTGTGGTGGTCCGGTTGGTGATCCAGTCGACGATGCCCCGCAGCGTCCGCAGCCGGGCCAGTTCTTCCATCACTGATTCATCCAGCGCGGAGGCGGTACCAGCGAGTCCAAGCCGGTCGGTGAGCAAACCGATCAGCTCGGTCCGCTTGATCGAATCGATGCTCAGGTCCGCCTCGAGGTCGAGGTCGGCCTCGAGCATGTCCACCGGGTAACCGGTTCGTTCGCTCACCAGGGACTGCACGGTGGCCAGCACTGTCTCGGGTGTCAGGTCAACTGGCTCGGCCAGCTGGGTAGGACCGGATTCGAATACCTGGTCAGCGGCGGCGTTCTGCACGGCGACGGGCTGCACCGCGGCCGCTGGTGACAGAGCCGCTAACCCGGCAGGAGCCGGGGTACCGAGGTAGCCGAGCATTACCTCGCGCTGCGCCGCGACAAGCTCACGGGTACTGCGCAGGAACTCCAGCACGGCCGAATCCCGCCCGGCCGCCGCGCTGGTCTCTGGCCCAGAATCCCGTGCAGTCAGCTGTTGAGCCGGCCTCAACCCGCCCGGCAGGTGCCGCCCGTCGGCGGTCTTGACCAGATGGCCGTTGACCAGCCAACCGGGGCGGGGGGGAAGAGCAGACACAGACACCAGCTGGGCGTTCCGACCGTGGAAGAGCCCGGTCGGATCGACTGGAACCCCGGCGACGGCCAGCTCGGCGAGCGTAAACAGTAGCCGACGAAGACCGGGCTCACCCGGTACGTCGGTGGCGACCGCGACGTGGGGGCGGTCGGCAAGGATGGTGTCGACCAACTGGGTGAGAACCCGGCCCGCGCCAGCCTCGACAAAGACCCGCACCCCGGCTGCGTACATCGCCTCAATCTGCTCGACGAACCGGACGGGCTCGGCGATGTGGGCGGCCAGCGTTGCCCGGATCGCGGCGGGCTCGGTCGGGTACGGCGCGGCGATGGTGTTCGACCACACTGGCAACCGCGGTGAACCGACGGCGCGGCGAGCCAGTTCGGCGGTGAAGATCAGGGTAGCCCCGGCCACCACCGGACTGTGGAATGCGCACGCTACCGGGATGCGTGCACCGGTCAGTCCCACCGCGGCGAGCCGCTTCAGCGCGGCATCCACCGCCGGGGTAGGTCCGGAGATCACTGCTTGCGCGGGTGCGTTGTGGTTGGCCACCACGACGGGCTCATTTCCCAGTGCGGCCCGGACCTGCTTGACAGCACCGGCTACAGCGGCCATCGTGCCAGGGTCGGCCCCGGCAGCTGCGAGGATGGCCTGCCCACGGGCCTCGCTGAGCTCTAGCAGCTCAGCGGGATCGACCGCGCCGGCAGCGGCCAGCGCGACCAGCTCACCGTAGCTGTGCCCGCCAAGATGGTCTGGTTGTATCCCCAGCGAGGTGAGCAGCTCGTGCATGGCCAGCCCGGCGATGCCGAGCGCCGGCTGAGCGACTCGAGTGTCGGTCAGCGCTGAACGCTGCCGCGCCGACTCCTCCTTGCCGAGCGCGGCCGGCGGGAACATCGCACCGGCCCACCGGTCGCCGAGCTCCAGGAATCGACGCAGCCGCGGGAACGCCACGAACAGCTCAGCCAGCATGCCGGGGCGTTGGCTTCCCTGCCCGGGAAAAAGGAAAGCGACCTGCCCTACGCCGTCGCCGCCCAGCGGGTCGCTGTCGGGTGCGAGGAAGACACCATCCGCCGCAGCTGCCGCCCGAGCCTGCGCCACCTTGGTGGCGAGGTCCTCCAGGTCCTCGGCCACCACCGCGGCCCACACCCGGTTGCGGCCGTGTTCTACCGAATGGCTCCGGCCGAGATCCCGCAGCCGCCAGGGCCGGCCTGCTCCATCATTGGCCACGAGGAACTCGGCTAGCCGATCCAGCTGCGCGAGTGCCGCCGTCCGATCCGCACCGGTGAACAGGAACAGCTCAGCCGGCCACGCGTCCAGCCCGTGCCGGGGTTCGGGTGCACCGTCATAGGAAGTGAGGACGGCATGGAAGTTCGTGCCGCCGAACCCGAACGCGCTCACCCCCGCGACCCGACGTGTCGATGAGACCCACGGTCGTGCCGCGACGTCGAAGGAGAACGGGCTTGTGCTGCGGTCCCAGTACGGGTTCGGATCCCGCAGCGCAGCGGTGGGTGGACGCACCCCGGTGTGCACCGCACACGTCGCCTTGATCAATCCGGCGATCCCAGCGGCGCACTTGGTGTGCCCGATCTGAGATTTCACCGATCCCAGCGTGCAGCTGCCGACCGGTGTGCCGGCCTCGGTGAACAACTCGGTCAGTACGGCTAGCTCGGTGCGGTCGCCGACCACGGTGCCGGTGCCGTGCGCCTCCACCAACCCGACCTCGGCCGGTGAGATCCCGGCCATCCGGTAGGCGCGCTCCAGTGTCCGGCGCTGCCCCTCCGGCCGGGGCGCGGTCAGCCCCAGCGAGCGTCCATCGCTGGCCGAGCCGATTCCCTTGATCACCGCGTAGATCCGGTCGCCGTCGCGTTCGGCGTCAGCGAGCCGCTTGAGCACCACGCACCCCACGCCCTCGCCGAGCGCGATGCCGTCGGCGGCGGCGTCGAACGGGCGACACCGGCCGGTCGGCGAGAGCGCGTGTACGGAGGCGAACATCAGATAGTCGTTGATGCTGTTGTGCACATCGGCGCCACCGGCGAGCACCATGCTGCTGGTGCCCGTCCGCAGCTCTTTGCAAGCCAGGTCGATCGCGGCCAGCGAGGAGGCGCAGGCGGCGTCCACCGTGTAATTGGCGCCGCCGAGATCCAACCGGTTGGCGATTCGACCCGCGATCACGTTGGCCAGCACGCCGGGGAAGGAGTCCTCGGTCAGCTTCGGTAGTTGCTCATCCAGCTCGGGAGGCAGCGCCCCGTGGTAAGCCGGGTAGAGCGAACGGAACCCGTATGCGCTGCCCAGGTCGGCTCCGGCCTCGGCGCCGAAGATCACCGACGTACGCTCCCGGTCGAAGCTGCGCTGCGCGTACCCGGCATCGCGCAGTGCGCGGGCGGCCACCTCCAGCGCCAGGAGCTGGACCGGTTCGATGCTGGCCAGCGCGGCCGGTGGAATGCCGTAGGACAACGCGTCGAACGGGATGTTCGGCAGGAACCCGCCCCACTTCGCGGTCTCGCCGTACACCGCCGGGTCCCACCGCTCAGCTGGTACCTCGGTGACCGCGTCCACCCCGGCCAGCACATTGGCCCAGTAGCCGGCCAGGTCCTCGGCACCCGGGAACACTCCGGCCATACCGACGATCGCCACGTCCAGCGGATGGGTTTCTGGGACCTCGGCCGGCTGGCCATCGCTGGTCGGCTCGATGCCCAGCTCGGCGGCCCTGGCACTGAGAAAACCGGCCGCGCCCTCGGTCACCTGTGTGTGCAACGCCTCGATCGTCGTGGTCGCCGAGCGCAGCGTGGCTACCTCGCCGAGCATGACCATGCCGTCTTCGTGCTGGACTTCCTCGTCCACCGCGACCAGCGCGTCACCGTCGCGGCGCAGCCCCTTGCTGGCGATCCGCAGCCGACCCAGGTTGAGCTGCTCCAGCTCGGCCCACATCTGATCGCGGGGCACTCCCGCGGCCACCAACCGGGCCCGGGTCTCGGTGAAAGTGCGCTGATACGGCGAGTCCGCGCAGCGAGTGGCATGGCCGGGTGCGGTCTCCAGCAGCACGGTCTGCTCGCAGCCCAGCGCAGCGCGCTGAAACTCCGGCCGGATGGCCCCAGCCGTGACCGCCTCCTCGGTGAACAGGTAAGCGGTGCCCATCAACATTCCGATTTGGGCGCCCCGCTCGACCAGGGGAGCGCCCAACGCGGCGACCATGGCTGCTGAACGCTCGTCGTGGATCCCCCCGGCGAACAGCACGTGAAGTTGGCCGGCGCATCCGTGCGCGTCGTCGTAGCGCAACAGCCGCTGCAACTGGATTTCCCACAGCGGGAAGCTGGCCTGCGGTCCGATGTGCCCGCCGCACTCCCGGCCTTCGAACACGAACCGCCGGGCCCCCTCGGTCAGGAACCGGTCCAGCAGGCCGGGGGAGGGCACGTGCAGAAACGTGGCGATCCCGGCGGCTTCCAGCGGGACCGCCTGCGCCGGCCGGCCCCCAGCGATCAGCGCATATGGTGGGCGCACCTGGTGCACCGCGGTCAATTGTGCGTCGCGGACATCCGGTGGGGCAAAACCGAGAATGCCCACTCCCCACGGCCGTCCATCCAGCTGGGCAGCGGTCTGCTCGAGTAGTGCGCGCGTCTGCTCGCCGTTGCTCAGCGCTAAAGCCAGGAACGGTAACCCGCCTGCTGCGGCCACCTCGGCAGCGAACTTTGCTTGGTCACTGACCCGGGTCATCGGCCCCTGCACCACCAGTGGCGCCACGCCGTGCGCGGTCTGCGATAGGGCAGCGCGCAGCTGGTCGGTGACTGCGGCGCGGATCGCCGCCACGACGCCCCCCGCGGTCACATACCGCTGCGCCAGCGAAGCGGCAAGCGCGCCGTCCTGCCCGACGGGCAGTGCACCAAGATCCCGGGCGCCCAGCCGGGTCGCAACCGAGTCGGGGTCCACAGCCGGAAGGTCCGGGCGCGTGTAAAGACGGTGACCGCCGACGACCGCGGTTTCGCTGCCGTCCATCAGCCGGATCGCCGCGGCTACCTCATCCGGCAGATCGGCCTCGGCAACCAGCGCCAGTTGCGCGTCGAGGACCACCCCGGCTGCGCCGCCGGCCACCGCCGCGGCAGCCGTGTGCGGCCCGATCCCGCCGGCCGCCCAGATCGGGATGGTGATCTGGGGGTCAGCCAGCAGCTGCTGCAGCAGCACGAACGTGGTCGTGGTACCGACCCGACCGCCGGCCTCGGCACCCTTGGCGATCAATCCGTACGCCCCGGCCCGGACCGCCGCCCAGGCCTGAGCTACCGAAACGACCTCGACGAACGCGCGCCGCCCGGATGTGATGGGCCACACTGATCCGGGCCCATGCACCACCATGTCGACCTGCTCCGGCAGGTCGGTCGGCAGCAGCGAGCACTCGGCCCCTACCCGGACCCCGAAGGCGCCGCCCCACCATCGGCAGACGTCCGCCAGCGCGGCCCGCGCCCGCACCGCGTCCCGGCCCAGGTTGAGGACGCCAAGCGCGCCAGCTCGCGCGAGTGCGACCGCGAGAGCTGCGTTGGGTTCCTCGAAAGGCGTGATCCCCACCACGAGCTCTTGATCCTGCATGGTCATCCTCGGCCCTCTTCTCCCATACCCGGGCTAGCCCGGAAGTCCGCACCTGGGTCCTGACCTGGTCCCGGGGCGTGCGTCTAGTCGATGTGCAGGATTGGGTGAACCAGGTGTCCCCTCAGTGATCACCCAGGTGCGCCAACCGACAAGATGTGTGGTGGCTGGACGGACGTGCCGCCGCCTCATGGAGGTGGCCAGCGCGCTGGGTTGCACCCTAGGGCGCGACTCCGTTCGCCCTAGCCAATCTTGATCTTGTGATCAGCGGAGTTGAAACCACCATTGCATCGAGCACGGCTAGGCCCCCCTGCCATATCGCACCCCACCACTGACCCCTCATTCAGGGCTACGGACTCACCAAGAGTAACACTAGGTGATAGATAGGGCGCAAGTGGCGGTATGAACACTCGGATGGGCTATTAGTACTGACTGGAATGGCGTATCAGTACTTACTCCTTGGATTGGCGCTACCTAGATGGTGCGTGACCGTCGCCATCGGGCTTCGCCTCGACCGCCCACGGCGGCTCGTCATCCCGCACCGCGCGGGCAGCTCCACTGACCCGGTGAGGGTCAGCACCGGTGGCCCGATGAGAGTCAACGGTGGGCGCCGTGGCCGGCTGGGCCTGCCGCAGATCGCCATCCTTCGTCTCGAGTAGTGCCTTTGTGCACAACCAGGGCTGAGCAGCGAAAGCGCGCACAGCAGAATGCCGACAGCGAAACTACCGAAGGTTGCTGCCAGTGGTGCCGCTACCAGCGGCGGCATCACGCCACCAAGGATGCCGGCCAGGTTGTAGCTCGCACCGGCGCCGGTGTAGCGGTAGCTGGGAGCGCCGACCGAACCAGTCCGAGGAGATCGCCGACACGACTACGGCCAGCGCCATCGCTGCGCCGACCACGATGCCGAGGGACAGCATCAGTGTGCGGCTCACCGCAGCGCCGGTGGGGCTGGTGCCGTAGTTGGTGAGGTAGGTCGTATTGGTGTAGACCAGCGCGAACATCATCGTGAGCGACCGCTGCTCGGAATACCGGCGTTTCCTCGATCTTCAACCGGACGTAGAGTCCGGCTGCCACCATCACGATGCTGGCCAGAAACGGGATGCTCCATCCGTATGGAAAAAGGCCTCGGTGTTGCCGAGCGCTAGGTTTGCCGCCTCCCGCGACTAGCACTTACGGCGTTCACCAGAAAAGCAGCTGCCAGATACCTCGAGTCTCACGGATCGTCGCCACAGGGCAGGAGCGGTGGCCTTCATGATCATTTAGTCCGGTTGTCGAGTCTTTGAAAAATTCCTTATCGAGAGCTCTGATGACCCCCGAGATTGTCGGGGGTGGGTGCGACAATGGTCACGTGATCGAGACGCAGCTGGATTCGAGGCAGGCGATGGTAGCGGTCTCGACCAGTGGCGTCAGTCCATCATCGACTGTGCTGACGCGGGGTTGCCGGATCAGGTCCGGGATATCGAGTCGGTGTCGCGGATCGGGTATCCGGTGATGCTGGATGCGGTCGCGGAACTGGAATCCCGCAATTTCGCGACCACCGCCGGGTTCCGCAACACCAAACAACTCCTCGCCGGGATGCTAAATATCTCACCGACTGAGGCCGGCACCCGAGTCACCCAGGCCGGGCAGCTCTCCACCCGCCGCACACTCAGTGGTGAGGTGCTGGCCCCGTTGCCGCCCAACACCGCCGCGGCGCTGGCCGCCGGCGAGATCGGCCCAGCGCACGTCCGGGTGATCACCGAAACGATGAACGCGATACCCGCCAACGTGAGCGCCACCGACCGCGACGCCGCGAGAGCCGAACTGGCTCACCACGCCCGGTCGTTCAACGCCACGTCGCTGCACAAGATCGGCCAGCGCATCCTCGCCCACCGCATACGGCCCTGATGGACCTGCTGCGCAAACGCATCACAGACAAGCGGGTCCTGGCGCTGGTCAAGTCGTTTCTCAAAGCCGGGATCTTGTCCGAGGACGGGACCGATCGGGACACCATCACCGGCACGCCACAGGGCTCCTTATGCGCAGCTGCGCATAAGGAGCCCTATGAGCAGCGCTGGGTTATGCGCAGCGCCTGGCGGTTGGCGCTGGTGGGGGCGGTGGTAGCGGCCGGACGCTGCGCATAAGCTGGGCGCGGTCAGAGGTTGGCGAGCCAGCTGAGCAGCTGGGGGTCTTGGTTCCATTCGGCCAGGTCGGCGGTGACGACGTCGTCGTAAACGGCTTCGAGAGCCTTGCGTTTGGCCTCGGTGGAGGCTCGCGCGTAGATCTCGGTGGTGGATAGGTCGACGTGGCCGAGGATGTCACGGATGTAGGGCAGCGGAACACCACCGTCGTAGAGGTGCATGGCCCGACTGTGCCGCAGAATGTGTGGACTGAGGCGGGCATTGGCGAGCGACGGATCGGTTGCCTGGGCTTGGTATTTGTGAAGGATCCAGGCGATGCCGCCGCGGCTGAGTTTGGCCCGGTGCTGGTTGAAGAACACCGGATGGTCATCATGACCGGGGCTGTCCAGGTGCCGGTCGGTCAGGTAGGCGGTCAGCAGCGCCGTGGTGTTGGCGCCGATCGGGACGTGACGGGTCTTGCGGCCCTTGCCGGTTAGGGCGGCCATGGCGGGGTTGTCCAGACGGATGTCACGGACGGTCAGATCGGCGAGTTCTTGGACCCTGGCCGCGGTGTCGTAGAGGGTGGCCAGCAGGGTCGCGTCTCGTCTGCCTGTGCGGGTGGATCGGTCGGGTAAGGCGAGTAGCTGGCGGGTCTGCTCGACGCTTAGGGGCTGCGATGAATTAA
>QHBY01000229.1 GCA_003244245.1 Pseudonocardiales bacterium | reverse complement strand
GCCGCAGCTCCGACGTGCGCACCCTTATCGCCGGCGTCATCCCCCACGCTGGCGTGGGGCACACCTACCCGCTCGCGCAGAGTACGTCTCCGCTCGTCCCCGCCCTCTACGCCAACCTCTGCGCATTCGTGCTCGACTACGTGGCACGACAGAAGATGGCCGGGACGCACTTGACCTACGGATATTTCACGCAGCTACCGGTCCTCCCACCGGGCTCGTACGACAAAGACTGCCCGTGGGACTCAAATCAGCGGCTCGATAATTGGATCACCTCCCGCGTACTCGAACTGTCGTACACCACATACGACATGACGGCGTTCGCCGCGGATCACGGGGACAAGGGGCCACCGTTCCGGTGGAATGAGCAGCGGCGATTCCAGCTGCGCGCAGAGCTCGATGCCGCCTACTTCCACCTCTACGGCCTCCCGCGCGACGACGTGAACTACGTCATGGACACCTTCCGCGCCTTCCGACACAACGGCCCGGACCGCTTCACCCGTACCAAAAACGCGATCCTCGAAACCTACGACGCCATGGCCGACGCCCTGCACACCGGCGAGCCGTACCGCACCGTGCTCAACCCCCCACCCGGCCACGGCCCTCGCCACCCACCACACGCGACCCGCTGAGCTGCTGCCCGGCACCGCAATCTCGCCCACCAACCAGCTCCGGGCCGCTGTTGACCTGCCGGACACCTGGTGGGCTGAGCTGCGGCGCAGCATCGATACCTTGCGGGCCATCCCCACCAGTCGGGTGTATACCGATCAGGCGCGGATCTCCGAGCGCACCCGCGACGCCTTCGGTGCCGAGCTGCATGTTGGGCAGTGGGAAACCGTACACGGCGACCTGCACTGGGAAAATCTGCTCGCCCCACAGTTGGGGCTGCTGGACTGGGAGCTGGGGGGCCGCGGCCCGGCCGGCACCGACGCGGCCACCCTGCTGCTGCACAGCCTGCTCGTTCCAACTGTGGCCAAACGGGTCCACGCCACGTTCGGCGACCTGCTCGATACCGACGCCGGCCAGACCGCGCAGCTCGCCGTGGCCGCCCGGCTCCTGTCCCGCATCGCCGGCGGCGACTACGCCGAGCTCACCGAGCTCTTGGTTGCGTTGTGGTCGGTGTCGGTCTCAAGTCCCGCATCGCCGGCGGCGACTACGCCGAGCTCACCGAACCCCTGCACCGGCACCTCCGGAGTCTCGGTGGCAGGCTCGCTCCCCGATACGCAGCTACCGGTGGAGGTAGTGGATGAACCTCCGCTCACCGGAGATTGTCAGACCTGTCTGCGATGGTGTGCACAGACGGTGGAGCAGCACCACGGAGCTGGCTCGGCCGCTAGCCTGGACGGAAAGTGGAGCAGACGAAGGAGGCTCAGCCATGACATCGGAGTCTTCTGCAGCGCTACCCGAGCCGCCCGAGCGTGAGGACAAGAACTGGGACGAACGGCGGCGAACGGCGGTCGAAGCATGGAAGCTGGGGCGCAAGACGATGAAACCAAAACCGCGGAGGCCTGTACCACAACCCCGGACGGCGGCCCGGCGGGCCCAGTAGCGTCGCGGTCCGCGTATACCCCGCTGTTCCTCGCGCAGCACGAAGACCGTTACCTGCGTCGTGATCTGATCAAGGACTACCAGCAACGCCACGGTTGCAACCTCGTGGTGCTCATTGACCAGATCACTCAGGACAGCATCACCCTGTTCGCGGAGTTGCTCTATGGGCTCGACCGCTCGCAGGACCTTCACCTTCTTCTCGCCTCACCAGGCGGGGATGGTGGCGCCGCCGTACGGCTAGCGCGGATGGCCCAAGCAGCCTGCCGCGAGCTCGTCGTGATCGTCCCAGAGATGGCCAAGAGCGCGGCCACGATCCTGGCGCTCGGTGCGCACAGCATTGTTATGGGGCCCACATCGGATCTTGGACCGATCGATCCTCAGATACTGATGAGCGATCGGGGGTTCGTCAGCGCCGAGGATCTGATTGAGGCCGTCAACAGTGCGCTCGACGATGTTGCAACTCGTCCCGATACTTATCCGCTTCACGCGGCCATGCTCGCCGGCATCGATAGCACCGCTGTTCAGTTCGCGCGCTCAGCACTCGCTAGCACGGATGAGCTCGCTGAGCAGGCCATCAGCAGCAACCCAGACCGGACCCCGCAGGACATCAGCGAACTATGCGCGATGGTTCACCGACCGCTCATCGACCAACCAAAGACGCACTCGGCGGTTATCGGGAGCAGTGAAGCGCAGGAGGCCGGATTGCCAGTGCGGAAGCTCGAAGCGGACGACGCCTGGTGGCAGGAGATCTGGCAGCTCTGGACCCGATATTACGCGCTCGGGCCTACCCATCTGCTGTCGGCCTACGAGGGCGCAAAGGCCTCCCAGGTCCGAGTTCTTCACTCCGTGGGCAATCACGGAACCACGGAGTAATCTACGGCGGGTGTGACCGGAGCCTCAGGTTCACAGCCGCGCCCTCGGTCCGAGCCGCAGGCTCATTGCCGAGCGAATGCGGTGGGCAACACCCATCAATACCTAATGCACATGGGAGCGCCCCGGTCCAAGAGCCCGGAGTGCTCCCATGTTGTGGTGGCTGCGTGGCCAGAGATTCCACCCGCGTCGAGATGCCAGCGGGCGCGAGCTGACCGGGCCTCGTTCCATCGCTGCACGCGGACGAGCGGGCCTGTGGCATGATCGCGGGCCGGAGGCAGTGATGAACCCGGAACCACAGGTTCGGCGCGGACTACTCGCCCGCACCTTGTTCGAGACGTTGCGGGATGCGGGCGAGCCGCTGGCACCCAAGGACGCCCTCGCCCGCGTGACGAACCGGGTGCCGCCGAACAATCAAGAGCTCAGCCACAACGCCAGTGGCTTCCCGCGCTACGAGACCTACCTGCGCTGGGTGTCGACGTGGAGCAGCGCGATCGGCTGGATGGCCAAACGTGGCGGCTGGTCCATCACCGAAGCCGGTGTGGAAGCCATCGCGGAGTTCGCGGGTGATGAATTCGTCAGCGAGCTGACCCGACGCTACCGGCTGCACCGCAAGCA
>QHBY01000228.1 GCA_003244245.1 Pseudonocardiales bacterium | reverse complement strand
CATGCACACCGACTACCGCCGCCCACCTCGAACCTACCCGACTGCCTTCAGCGCGATTCGCTCACTTCACTTCTTCAAGCTGAGTTTCCGATAAGCCTCCAGGATCAGGTCAGCGTCTGTGGGGAACTCAGGTTCTAGACGCTTGAGCGGGGTGTCCGGATCGACAGGTGATCGTTGGATTGGAGCCCTTTTTATTTTCATCGATTTCTCCTGCAGTCCGGGAGACGGTCGTTGATCAGAGGTTGGATCGTTTTATACCAGCAGTGCAGTCGCCGTGATGGGCTTCTCGTCGATGCCGGTCACCGACAGAATCGGTGACGAACTAGGAACCATCGTGAATTCTCGGTATGCGGCCGCGTTGTGCACCGCGGAGCAGGAATCAGCGAAACCGACCGGGGTGCGTGGACGTACGCACAGGAGTTTGCTCGAGTGTTGACGTCTGCAGGATTCATCAGCCACCCTCTCTGCTAGTGTTTGAACTCAAGAGCAACGTGAACCAGCGGCTGATACCTGTGGCGGCAAATACAGCCTGAAATGCGCAACTTCGAGAGTTCATCGCTACATCCCGTGTCTGAGCGATACCAAGCAGTAGCGGCGTTCGCGCAGCTTTGCGCTGATAAGCCTCCCACCACCAGGGCAGCAGGGGTGACGGGTACATCGAGCGCAATACCAGCACACTGACCGTAAGAATCCCACCGGGCAGGGTGACGGAGCGTCTGACCAATGACGAGTGAGTCTTCTTCCCTCGTACCGACCGCCCAGGCGCGGACGCTTCGGGTTACGCTCGGTGCTCTACTCGCTGAGCCCACGCCAGTACATCAGGTACGCCGAGGCCGCGCCCCGACAGCGCCGTCAGTGAGTAGCAAGCTGGCCAGGTCGGTCAGCGAGAGCAGTCCGAGCAGCCGGTCCGGCGGCTGCTGCACGAGTACGGATCATGACGTTCTCCTCTGTCTATCGTGACCGACCGGGGACTGGTTGAGCCGGACGCAGGCCAGTGCGGCGGCGAAGCCGAGGCCAGTCAGGCACCACGCGGCGGCGTCGAACGCGTGGTTGGGCACGAATACCGCGAACACCAGGTGCAGCGGCTGGGACAGGATCAGCGCGATCGCGGCCCATCTCGGGATCACCCGCCACAGCGCGATGCCGAGCAGGATCCCGCCCAGGATGTGGCCCGGGATGAAGACCAGGAGGGGAACCGAGGTAGAGGGCCTCGTCGGCCCGCTGTTCGCACTCGAGGTGGGTGCGGATCCGGCCGGTTTCACCGGCGACGGGCGAGCGGTGCCGTGGCTGGTGATCCCCGGCTACGCCGATCTCGGGCTGCTCTGGCTGGCCGTCGAACTGCTCAACGACGCCGTGTTGCTGGCCGCGCTGGTCGGCCTGGCGGTCCGCT
The DNA here is from genome assembly GCA_003244245.1 of Pseudonocardiales bacterium. GTDB lineage: Bacteria > Actinomycetota > Actinomycetes > Mycobacteriales > Pseudonocardiaceae. Next base: position 9,904 of record QHBY01000228.1, on the reverse strand, counting down.
ACCGGCGCGGCGACGAGCGGCTGCGCCGGCCGTTGCTGGCTGATCCTCGCCGTGCTCGTGGTGGCGGTGCTCTTACCACTGTGGGGGATATACCAACTCACGCCAGTGCTGGCGCTGCTGCTGATCGCGTTGGTGCCGGCGGCGATGACCGTGGCCATCCTGCGCTACCAGCTGCTGGACATCCGCCTGGTGTTCTCCCGGGCGGTGCTCTACGCGGTGATCACCGCTGCGGTGATCGGCACGTATGTCGGGCTGGTGACGGTCGCTGACGTGGTACGCCAGGGCATCGGGCTGGGTAGCCCCGTACTGGCCACGCTCATCATCGCGGTCGGCTTCAACCCGGTCCGGGTGCGCCTACAGCGGCTAGTGGACCGGGCGCTGTATGGCGACCGGGCCGACCCGGCCCGGATGGGTGAGCGGTTGGCTGCGGTCGGCACCGGCGCCGACCCGACTGACGTGCTCAACGCCGTGCGGGAGGCGTTGCGGTTGCCCTATGCGGCGGTGCGGGCAGAGGACGCCGAGCGGGCCGCCGTGGGGGTGTCACCCGAGCTGCTGGAGTCGATCCCGCTGATCTACCGGGGTGAGCGCGTCGGTGAGCTGGTGGTCGGGGCCCGTTCCGGGCAGCCCGACTCAACCCGGCGGACCGTGCCGCCCTGGAGCTACTGGCCGCCCCGCTGGCCGTGGCAGTGCACGCGACCGCGCTGTCGGCGGCGGTGCAACGTTCCCGGGAGCACATCGTGGCTGCCCTGGAGAAAGAGCGCCGCCGGCTGCGCCGGGACCTGCACGACGGCCTGGGCCCTGCGCTGACGGGGATGGCATTTGCGGCTGATGCCACCGGCAACCTGTTGCGCACCGAACCGGATCGAGCCGCCGAGCTCATCGTGGCGCTGCGGCGCAGCGCCACTGAGGCGATCGACGATGTCCGGCGGCTGGTCTACGCGCTGCGCCCCCCGGCACTGGACGAGCTGGGCTTGGTGGGGCGCTGCGCCGGCAGGCCGACCAGCTCGGCACCGGCGGTCGCGAGCCGGCGATCGAAGTGGACGCTCCCGAGTCACTGCCGACGCTGCCGGCCGCCGTCGAGGTCGCCGCCTACCGGATCGCGGTGGAGGCGCTGAACAATGCCGTCCGGCACGCCGGCGCGGCGCGAGTGGACCTGCGCCTGGTGTCAACGGTGCGCTGGAGATCGCGGTCAGCGACGACGGTCCCGGCCACGCGGGCACCTGGGTGCCCGGCGTCGGGTTGTCCTCCATTGGTCTGGGCCTGTCTTCCTCTGGAGCCGGCCGATGGGTGATCCGATCAGCGGTGTGATTCGGGTGGTCTTGGCTGATGACCATCCGGTGGTGCGCGACGGGTTGTCCGCGCTGCTCGGGTCGGTACCAGGAATCGAGGTGGTCGGCACGGCGTCGACCGGTCGAGAGGCGATCCGGGCCGCGGTCACGGTGCGCCCCCAGGTCGTCGTGCTCGATGTCCAGATGCCCGAGTTGGACGGAGCCGGCGCCCGCGGGTATGTCCTCAAGGGCGCCAGCCAGGAGGAGATCGTCCGGGCGATCCGCGCGGTGGCCGCCGGCGAAGCGATCTTCGGTCCCGGCGTGGCGCGGCGGGTGCTCGGTCAGCTGTCCGGGCCCGCGGCGGTGGCCCATCCGTTTCCCGAGTTGACTCCGCGCGAGCGCGAGGTGTTGGAACTGCTGGCCGCCGGCGTACCGACCGCGGTGATCGGCGCCCGGCTCGGGTTAGCCACCAAGGCGGTGACCAACCACGCCTCGACGTTGTTCGCGAAGCTACAGGTCAGCGGTCGCGCCGAGCCCGTCCAGCGGGCCCGACGGGCTGGCTTCGGAAGAGCCGGTCGCCCGGACACGTGGGGTAGCTAGGCTGGGTGCCGGGCCGGGCTCAACTCGCGGCTCCCCCGCGAGAACGAAGAACGGGATTGCGGCGGCGACCAGATAGGAGTGAGGAGTGGGGCTGCGGGACTACCTGGGGCGGGTTTTCCAGCGGGCCACGGGCGGCCTCTCCGATCAGCGAGCCATCCGCGTCAGGCGCGGTGACTACCAGAGCCTGCTCGATCGAGAAGCTACCGTGGATGACCTTGCTGCGTTGCGCAGCTTTGTCGCGAGCAGGAGCGGTGTCGAGTTCTATGTCGAGCCGGAAACGGCGGCGACCGATACGACGGCCGTGGCGGTTGCCTCCGACGGCGAGTGGATCCGTCGCCGGGTGGGCTCTCCCGCGGTCGCCCGAAAGCTGGCCACCGAACTGGGGATCCCGGCCTACGACGCAGCGATTGTCGGTTATCCCGACGCGATGCGCCGATACCGCCGGCCTGAGAATGGCCACTGAGGTGAACGTATGAGCTTCCCACCGTCCGGGCGGCAGTACGAGATCCGGCATGGCGAACAGGTCGCCGTGGTGGTGGAGGTCGGCGGCGGGTTGCGGGAATATCGGTTTGGCGAGCGGGCGGTTCTCGACCCCTACCCGCTCGACGCGATGTGCGACGGCGCGCACGGCACTCCGCTGGTGCCCTGGCCCAATCGGCTGGCCGACGGTCGGTATCGGTTCGACGGTGTCGACTATCAGGTGGCGATCACCGAACCGGACAAGGGCACTGCCATCCACGGCTTGCTGCGCTGGCGGTGCTGGGACGCGGTGCGCGAGCAGGCCAATCGGGTCACCATGGGAACCCGGCTGCATCCCCTGACCGGCTACCCTTTCCTGCTCGACGTCGAGGTGGACTACCGCCTCGACGACGATGGCTTGACGGTCACCACCACGGCGACCAACCGTGGTGAGCGGAGTTGCCCGTACGGCGCTGGGCAGCATCCGTACCTCTCGCCGGGCTGCGGCGTGATCGATGATGCGGTGCTGAGCTTTACGGCCGGTACCCGGATCCTCACCGACCCGACCCGTCAGCTCCCGACCGGGGTTGAGCCGGTGGCCGGCGGTCGCTTCGATTTCTCCGAGGCTCGCAGGCTCGGTGGGTTGCGGATCGATTTCGCCTTCACCGACCTCGCCCGCGACGAGGTCGGGCGGGCGTGGGTGCGGCTGGAGGGGCCGGACGGCAGGCGTGCCGAGCTGTGGGTGGACGGCACATATCCGATCATCGAGCTTTACACCGGCGACACCCTGAGCCCGGACCGTCGCCGCCTGGGGTTGGGGGCCGAGCCGATGACCTGCCCGCCGAACGCCTTCCAGTCCGGCCAGGGTGTCCGCCGGCTGGCACCAGGCGAGGCGGTCACCACCCGATGGGGCGCCCGGCTCGGCACCGCCCGCTAAACGAATTTCGGATACAGCGACATCCCGCCGTCCACCACGATCGTCGTCCCGGTGAGGTAGTTCGCCTCCCCGCTGGACGCCCAGGCCACCGCGGCGGCGATCTCCTCGGGCGTGCCCATCCGCCCAAGCGGGATCTCCTCCTCCACCGCATGCTTGGCCTCGGGGTCGTCCAGGACGAACTTGTTGATCGGTGTCACGATGGCCCCTGGGGCGATGTTGAGGACGCGGATGCCCTTCGGGGCAAGTTCCCGCGCGGCGGTCTCCATCAGCAGCTTGACCCCGCCTTTGCTCGCGCAGTACGGCGCGAAGCCGGGCCAGGGAATGAACTCGTGCACGCTGGACATGTTGACGATCACCCCACCGCCACCGGCAGCCATGATCTTTCCAACCTCCCGCAGGCACAGGAACGTCCCGGTGAGGTTGGTCCGCAGGATCCGCTCCCAGTCTTGCTGGGAGGTCTCCAGCAGCGGGATCTGTTTCTCGATTCCGGCGTTATTGACCAGGATGTCCACGCCGCCGAAAGCCTTGACGGTCTCGGCTACCATCCGTTCGACGTCGGTCTCGGTGCCGACGTCGGCCTGCACGGCGACCGACTTACCGGGGCCGGCCCGCTCGATGCTTGCGACCACCTGGTGGGCGTCGCCTTGCTCCTCGTCGGAGTAGTAGTTCACGCAGACGTTGGCGCCTTCGCGTCCCAGCCGCTGCGCGGTGGCCTTGCCGATACCGCTGGAGGCGCCGGTGACGATCGCCTTCCTTCCCTCCAAGAGCATGGGGGTCCGCTCCGTCCTCGGTCGTTGTGCAAACCTTCTCCCCATCAGGGTGTACCCATGGCTGCTCCGGAGAATTCGGGGTACTCGCTGATCGCAGCGCAGCGGACACTCGGGCGGATCTATTCCAGATCGGCAAGGAGACGTAGATGCAGTTGGGGATGATCGGCCTGGGTCGCATGGGAGCCAACATCGTGCGGCGACTGATGCGCGACGGCCACGAGTGCGTCGTCTACGACCGTGCTCCCAGCGTCGTCGAAGCGCTGGCTGGCGAGGGCGCGACCGGCGCCAGCTCGGTGCAGGAGTTGGCGGCGAAGCTCACCGCGCCGCGCGCGGTGTGGGTGATGGTGCCGGCGGGTGTGATCACCAGCTCCGTCATCGCCGAGTTGGCCGAGACACTGGAATCCGGCGACACCGTCATTGATGGGGGAAACTCCTACTACCGCGACGACATCCGGCATGCGAAACAGCTGGCGCAGCGCGGCATCCGGCTGCTGGACTGTGGCACCAGCGGCGGTGTGCTCGGCCTGGACCGTGGGTACTGCCTGATGATCGGCGGCGACACCGATGCTGTCGCCCAGGCGCAACCGATCTTCGCGTCGCTGGCTCCTGGCGTCGGCACCGCGGAGCGCACCCCGGGCCGCGATGGTGCGGTCACGCCGGCGGAGCAGGGCTACCTGCACTGCGGTCCCACCGGCGCCGGGCACTTCGTCAAGATGGTCCACAACGGCATCGAGTACGGCATGATGGCCTCCCTCGCGGAGGGCCTGAACATCCTGCACAACGCCGACATCGGCACCCGCGCCCAGGAAGGCGACGCCGAGACCGCCCCGCTGGCCAATCCCGAGTATTACCGCTACGACATCGACGTCGCCGAGGTCGCCGAGGTGTGGCGACGCGGCAGCGTGGTCGGCTCGTGGTTGCTCGACCTGAGCGCCGCCGCGCTGCATGAGTCCCCGGAGCTGCGCGACTTCGCCGGGCGGGTGTCCGATTCCGGTGAGGGCCGCTGGACCTCCATCGCGGCCATCGACGAGGGAGTGCCGGCGCCCGTGCTGACCGCCGCGCTGTACTCGCGGTTCGGCTCACGCAATCGCGACGAGTTCGCGGACAAGGCGCTGTCGGCGATGCGCAAACAGTTCGGTGGTCACGACGAGAAGCCGGATGGGGGCAGCTGAGGATGGCGAAACCGATCGCCGTGCTGTTCGATATCGACGAAACCCTGGTGCACACCGGAGGCGCCGGGGCCCGCAGCTGGGCGTGGGCGTTCGATCAGTTGCATGGGGTGCCCGCCGACATCGGCCAGCACACCTCGGCTGGTGAAACCGATCCGCAGGTCGGTCGGGGGACCTTCCGCGCGGTGCTCGGCCGTGACCCTAGCTACGACGAGATGGCTCGGCTGTACGCCAAGTATCTCTGGCACCTGGCCGAGGAGATCTGGACGTCGGAAGCTTACCGGGTCCTTGGCGGCGCGGAGGATCTCCTGCAGCGGCTCACCGCTGCTGGGATCATCCTCGGAGTGGTCTCCGGCGCTATGGAGGGCGCGGCGCGCACCAAGATGGAACCCGGCAAGCTCAACAGGTACTTCGTGTTCGGTTCCTACGGGTCGGACTCCCCGGACCGGACCGAAGTCACCCGGCTGGGCGTCGCCAAGGCCGCCCGGCTGCACGGGCAGGAGCTCCCGCCGGAACAGGTGTACGTCGTCGGGGATACGCCGCGCGATATCGCGGCCGGTCGTGCCGCGGGAGCTACCGCGATCGGCGTCGCTAGCGGTCATTACGACGCCGACGAGCTGAGCGCGGCGCAGGCCGACCACGTGATGCGGTCCCTGTCCGAACCGTTCCCAGGCCTGTGAGAAGTTAGGGTGTGCCTGCGCTTGCCAGTGGGCGGGCACTTCCGACGGCGACGGTCGACAGGCTGTCGCGGACCCGGCAGCTGCTCCAGAGCGCGGCCATCGCCACCACCACCGAGGCGGCGCCCAGGACGTGTAGCGAGACGAGCACCTCAGGCACCCCGGTGAGGTATTGCACAACGCCTAAGGTGCCCTGCGCGAGGACCACGCAGACCAGCACTGCGTAGCGCCGCCAAACGTGGCCCGGTACGCCCACCGCGCCTAGCGCGAACCCCAGCCCGGCGAGCAATCCAAGGAAGCCGACGAGCAGATCGGCGTGCAGCTGCGCCATCGCCGGGACACCCGCCGTGAGCCGGGGAGTCGCAGCGTTTCCGGCGTGCGGGCCCGCCGAGGTCACCAGTGTCCCGGCGATCAGCAGCGCCCCCAGCACTGTGGTGGCGGTGCGCAACAAGCCGCGCAGCGGGCCAGGTAGGTGCCAGCGCGGCGGGGTGTCGCCCTCGGCAAAGGCAGCGACCAGCAACATCGCCAGCCACACCAGCACCATCGAGACGAGAAAATGGACGCTGACGGTCCACCAGGCCAGCCCGGTCAGGACGGTGATGCCCCCGAGGACGGCCTGCGCGACGACGCCCAGCGGCATCGTCGCGGCCAGCAGGATCAGCCGTCGACGCCGGGGCCGCACCAGCAGCGCGACGACCAGGCAGGCCAGCGCAGCCACGCCGACCAGGCCAACGAGCAAGCGGTTGCCGAACTCGATCCACTGGTGCACCGCGGCGATCTCTGGATGCGGCTGCGGTACCAGGCTTCCCGGGAAGCACTGCGGCCAGGTCGGGCAACCCAGGCCCGAATCGGTGACCCGCACCACCGACCCGGTCACCGCGATGCCGCCCTGGGTGATCACCGCGGCGATCGCCGTAACCCGGGACAGGGTCGCCAGGGAGCGCTTCGGGGGAGGCACACGCTGATGGTAGGCAACCGCTGTACGTGCTAACCGGTGGGCACGTCAACCGCACCTTCAGTCAGCGGGTGATCGCCGGGGCCAGCCCGGTCAGCTGCACTGAGAGGTCCCAGAGTTGGCGCGCAGCCGCGGCGTCCCGGGCGCCCCTCGACGGTGTCTCGCGCACCGGCGCGGCGCCCAGGGCGAGGAACCTGGGACCGTAAAATTCTCCGCCGCGCACGCCCGGGTCGGTGACGGCGCGCAGCATGGGCCGTGCGCCGAATTCCGCACTCTGGGTGACCAGCGGGGCCAGGTGCATGGCCCGGTTGAGCGGGCCGCTGCCTTCGGTTCCGAGGTCGGTGCGCGAGGCGCCGGGGTGGGCGGCGACGGCGATCGTCCGGGCCGCTGCGCCGGTGAGCCGCAGGTGCAGCTCCGCGGTGAAGAGCAGGTTTGCGAGCTTGCTGTGGAAGTAAGCCCCCCAGCGCCGGTAGGGACGCTCCCCACGCGGGTCGAAGGGGCCGCAGGCGGCGCGGTGACCCATGCTCGACATGCTGGCGACCCGCGAGCCCGGGGTGACCAGCAGCAGTGGCAGCAGGCGCGCGGTGAGCGCGAAATGGCCGAGGTGGTTCACCCCGAACTGCATCTCGACGCCCTGGGCGGTGCGGGCCTCGTCGATCGCCATCAGCCCGGCGTTGTTGACGAGGATGTCAAGCCTGTCGTGCCCGGCGAGCAGGCCGGCGGCGAAGGCGGCGACGGAGTCGAGGTCGGCGAGGTCGAGGGCACGCACCTCAAGCGTGGCAGCGGGGCAGCGGCGCCGCACCTGGTCGGCCGCCGCGTCCGCCTTGACGGTGTTGCGGCAGGCCAGGACGACGTGCGCTCCGTGGGCGGCCAGGGCGGCGGTGATCTCGTAGCCGAGCCCCGCGTTGGCGCCGGTGACCACCACCGTGCGGCCGGTGAGGTCGGGAATATCGGACGGGGTCCAGCTCATGGCATCCCTCCAAGGTGAATGAGCGTTCACTCTTGCCACGATAGTGAGTCATGGTTCATCTTGTCCAGGTGAGATCGGACGCTGCGCGCAACCGCAGGCGTATCCTCGGCGCGGCCCGGGAGCTCGTGGCCGCCGCCGGGGTGGACGCAACCATGGAGGACATCGCCCGGCGGGCAGGTGTCGCGGTGGGGACGCTCTACCGGCACTTCCCGGCCAAAGAGGATCTGATCGCGGCCGTGATCGAGGACTCGATCACGCACATCGCCGAGCTGGCCGAGTGCGCGCTCGCGGCCGTCGAGGGCGGTTGCGGGGCGGGGGAGCAGCTCGGGGCGCTGTTCGCCGCCGTTGTCGAGCGGCACGGCACCGATCGGGCGCTCAAGGCCGCCGCCGGATTGTTGGAGAACCCGTCGGCCGGTGACCTCGCGACCGCCCCGCCCGGGTCGGCCACCGCGCGGGCGGTCACGGCGATCACCGCGCTGCTCCAGCGGGCCCGGTCAGTGGGAGCGGTGCGCGCCGACGTGACGCTGGCCGACCTGGTCATGCTGCTCAGCGCCGCCCCCGCCGGCGAGGCACCACCAGAGATGCGCCAGCGCTACGTCGAGATCGTCCTTGCCGGATTGGGCGGCGGAGCGTCCAGGTAGGCCCGTCGCCGGAACGCCGGCTGTAGCCATGGCTGCGCTGCCGCGCCGCCCTCGCCACCCTCCTCGGACGCTGAGACTGACCGCCGCCTTACGAGGCGGCTGCATTCAGAACCAGGTGGTGCACCACGGTGTGACTGGGGAACGAAACATGGCATCGGCCCTCGCCACGGCGCTGGTCGAGTGTTCGTCGACCAGGCCTGCGGCGGCGAGCGATCGCACGCGGTAGCCACCCAGGTAGGCCGAGCCGAGCGTCGCGGCATCCACGGTGAGGTCGGGCGAGGCGGTGGTCCGCGCGCAGCTGGCGCCGTCGGGCCCTCCGTCGAGGGCGAAGCGGCCGCCCGCCAGACCGGCGGAGTCCACCACCTCGAGGACGATTTGTCCGGAGACCAGATAGGACCGACAGGCGAGCATTCCGGCAACGTCGAGCGGACGGATCCACAGGAAGTCGGCCCGGCCACTCGGCTGCGCGTGTCGGGCATCAGTAAGCAGCAGGGGCAACAGCTCGTCGGCCGGGCGGTCCTCCACTCGCACACTGGCTGTCAAGTCCAAAGTGAGCAGGTGGTGCCATAGCAGCGCCTCGGCGGCGGGATCGTCCGTCAGGAAAAGCCGGACGGTGACCTGGCCCTTCGGCTGCCGGTGCTCCCACTTCTCCTCATAGCTGTACCGAGCCACGCCGGTCACCAATCGAGCCGGATCACGGGCGAGGACATAGAAGCTGGGCTTGGGCTCGGGCCAGCTCGGGTAGCGCAGGATCCCGAAGTCGATGTCCCAGAAATAGTCGGGCCGGGAAATCTCACCGGGACGCTTCGACCGATGGCGTTCATAGACCTCCGGGGCGAGCGCCCGGGCGGTGTCCCGGTCGACGTACTCAACCGTCCCTTGTGGACGGTGTCGAACCTGGGCCGCCAATGCATCCACCATCCAGGTCTGGTGTTCGGTCGAGGCGCCGTACCCGAACCGACCGTAAATTCCCCACTCAGCCGCGATCAAGACGCTCACCTGTTCTCCCCGCTCGACGGACGCGGCCAGTTCTCCTGCCACCAGCCGGGAGGCCAGCCCGCGTCGACGGTGCGTCGAGGTAGTGGTCACCGCCGTCACGGCTGAGGCCTCCAGCGCGCCACCGCCCGGCACCGTCGTCTGGGATCGGAAACTGCGCAGTGTCGCCACCACTGTGTCCCCGTCGAAAGCACCCCAGGTCCGGTCGAGAACCAGGTCAGGTCGGCGCGCCTCGGCGTCCACGTCGCCCACCGGGTTGAGGAACCCGGTACTCGCCCCCGCGGACCAGGCTGCCACCTCGTCGTCGGTGATGGTGCGCACGTCAATATCCATGAGGCGCAGGATCGCAGGCGACAGCACATGACCATTGAGCCGAGGGTGCTGACCGAGATCATCTGCGGGTCGCACACACAGCCCGGCGGAGCAGTGTCGTCAGGCGGTCTAGGTGGCTGGTGTCTTTCG
>QHBY01000227.1 GCA_003244245.1 Pseudonocardiales bacterium | reverse complement strand
GTGCTGAGCCCCTCGGAAACCCGCACCACCGCGCACGCGCTGAGCCCGGCCCAGTCCGGCTACGTCGACCCCTACCGCAGCCAGGACGGCAACGGACACGTCTGGCTGACCACCGCCGCCCTCGTCCGTGTCGACCGACTGCCCGGCCGCGGGTCGGGTGAACGAGTTCTGCTCGACGCCCCGGCCCTACTACGGCAAGGGCAGTCGCTCACGGTCTACATCGCCGCCGACGGGCAACAGGTGCGCGCCCGCCACCTGCCTGGCCCGCCGGTGCTGCCGCGCGGCCAAGGAGCCGCCCTGCTCGCGGCCCTAATCGCCCTCGTCCCACTGGGCCGCCAGGTCCGGCGCCAGCGCACCGCCGCCCGGGCCGCCGCCCATGTCTGAGCTCGAGCAACTCCTCGAGCCACTCGCCGACGTCGACGCAGGCCGGGCCTCGTGAGCGACGCCGCGCAAGCACTGGCCCGCCTCGAGCTGTCCGATCGTCTGCGGCACCGCCGCCTGGAGACGCTCCCGGTCACCGGCCCCGGCGCGGTGTTCACCGAGATCCAAGGCCGCGGCCCAGGCGAGTCAACCCGCCCGGCCGCGCTGGCCGATCTGATCTCCTCGATCAGCGGCGCCGGCGTGCTGCAGCCGATCCTGGTCGAGGAGACCATCCACGACGACGGAGCCCACCGACGACTCGTCCTGGGCGAACGACGGCTGCGCGCGTGCCGGTGGGGCGCGGCCGAAGATCCCGCCAACCCACACTTCGCCGGCATCCCCGCCGTGATCTGCCCGGGCCCGCTGTCCGAGGAGGACGTCAGGTCCTGGCAGCTGATCGAGAACCTCGCTCGCGAACCGCTGCAGCCCGGTGAGCTCGCCGAGGCACTGCTGCTCGAACGCTGCGCCATGCTGATCACCCGGCTGCTCGGCGCCGGCATCGTCGTCCCGCACGCCGCCGCCCACCACGACAACGCGGTGCAGCGCTGGAACGCGCTGCAAGCCCTGCGCCCCGGCGCCGGGCCGGCCGCCAACGTCGGGGCGGCGTGGGAGGACGTGATCCGCCGGCTCGGGCTGCACCTGACCGCCCGCAAGGCACGGCTGCTCGTCGAGGCCTTCCGCACGCTGCCCCGCGAGATCAGCAGCGACATGGACCAACACCGCATCACCCTCACCGCCCGCTGCCGCTACGCCCAGCTCTACCGCGGCCGCGAGCACGCCGCCCGCAGCCTGTGGGACGCGATCGCCGCCCGCGGCGCCACCGGGCTGCTCCCGGCCGCCGTCGCCGAGCTGCTCACCGACGCCACCCTCGAACCGGAGTCCGCGATCGACGTCGCGGCCCAGTGCGCAGCCGACGCCGACGCCCGCCGTAGCGACACCCTCACCGGCCGCACCACGGAGGCCGTTCAGCCGGCACCAGCTCACCCGGGCGACGGCGCGCCCTGGCAGGGCGACGACGACGGCCAACAACTGCGGGAGAAGACCACCAGCTGCGACCTGCCCGCCGCCTCGCCATGGCCCCAGGCCGCCGCGCCGACGACGCTGCCCACAGCCACGACTCCCGTCATCAACATCGACGCGGGCGGCAACGCCGCCCTGGACCCCGGCATCGAGACAGCGCCGGTCGAGCCGCACCGGGTCGAGGCCGCGGTCACCGCGCTGCGCGCGTTGGTCGAGGACCTGCGCGCCGGGCGCCGGCTGAGCCGCTATGACACCGGCACCTTGGCGCTGCTCGTCGACGAGCTGCGCCAGCACGCCGACCTCGACGCCGCTGGCCCGCGCCGCGGCGACGGACGCCGACGGGGGACCGCCTGATGCCCACCCTGCTGCCAATGCTGTCCACCGCGCCGGCCCGCGGCTGCGACTGCGGGCGGTGCCCATGGTTTGCCGGCAATGAGCAGCGGCCCGCGGATCCCGGCGTGCAGCTGGCGCCGCTGTGTTCGGGCCGCAACAGCGACTGCTCCTACTGCGGCTGCGCCCGCACCGAAGCCACCCGGGCCAGCGTGAGCGGCCCGAGCCCGTGCAGCGGCTGCTCGATCCGCTGCGGATCCCGCACCGACATCCACGCCTGGATGGCCGACGTCGGCGGCACGCTGGAGTTCGACGACCTCACCTTCCCTGCCACGGCGCCGATGCCTGTGCTACCGGCGTTCATTCCGCAGGTCGACGGCTCGGGCACCGCGGCGCTGCACGCCGCGGCCGGCTGGCCGGCCTACGCGCTCGGGCTGCGCCGCCTGGTCAGCCCCGCCACCGGCGATCTCTATCCCCGCTTCGCCGCCGCGGCCGAGCACGGCCACACCGCCGGCGCCGTGCTCGGACTGCCCGACGCAGAGAACCGGCCGGCGACCGTGCTCGTCGGCTACGCCGAGGATCCCCTGGTCGAGACCGTGTGGACCCGGCGGCACAGCCACCGCCTGCTCGAGCGGATCGCCGCGCTGCGTTTCGACC
>QHBY01000226.1:2210-10690 GCA_003244245.1 Pseudonocardiales bacterium | reverse complement strand
CATGCATGAGCAAGATCTACCGCACCCAAACATCAAGATCCCGCAGACACGCCCTAGTTGGGGTGTCGGTAAGAACCGAATCACCAGCACCCGCTAGAGCGTTCAGTTTGGTGAACACGGCGGCCGAGCGGTTAGCGTGGGCGAAACGGGTTGTCGGAGTAGCTGGGCTGCTGGGCGATCTCGCCGCGGCGGTCTGGTCGTACCGCCGCGGACCTGAACCCCCGACATTGCGCGCGGCCTGACGGCCGTGCTCGGTCGGCGGCCACCAGTCCGAAACGCGCGAGCCGCCAGGCGGAGGTCAAGTCGTGAAGATCCATGGCTGGACGAACTAGCCCGACTTTCCAAAGATCTTGTGGCTTCGCCCTGGTTTCCGCAGGTCCAGCAGTTTTCGATCTTCAGTTTGGCGTATTACCCAGGTCAGCGTTTGGGGGTGTACCGGTCGAGGTCGAAGATCGTGTAGAGGTGCTGCTGGGTGGGGGTCATCTTGGTGATCGTGTGGCGGGCCCGGGGGCGGCCGCGTTCGCCCTGGTAGAGCAGGATGGTCTCGCCGATGCCCTCGAGCTCGGCGAGCATCGCGGGCACCGACAGCGACAGGCCGGCGCGGGCGCATTCGCGGCGCATCAGGTGGGCGATGGCCAGGGCGAGCACGCAGGTGAACAGGTGGACGCGGATCTTGTGGTCGGTGAAGTGGCGGATCGGGGCGAAGGACACCACGTGGGGGTCTTTGGCTTGGCGGAACCCGGCTTCGAGGTCTTCCTGGGACCGGTAGGTGTCGATGACCTGCGCGAGGGGCCAGTCGTCGTGGTCGGTGACCAGGATCCGCTTGCCGAAGATCTCCTCCTCCAGCCTGGCCTGGGCGTGGGTGTCGATCCGCCAGGTCAGGCGCATCGTCGCGGGCGTGTCGCCGGTGAGGTCGGTCCTGATGACCCTGGCCACCCAGCGGGGGGCGCAGATGGTGTCGATTTCGGCCTCGACCTTGGGGCGGGGTCGGCGGGTCCGCCGCGGGCCAGGGTGTCGGCGAGCTTGTCCAGCGCGGTGGTGGCCTTGCGCAGGGTCTGGGCGAACCCGGCCTGCTGGGCGGTGTGCAGGCCCACCGAGTGGGTGAGGATCACCCGGCGTCGCTGGCCCAGCACCACCGCGGTGGTCTCGAACGCGGTCAGGTTCTCCGCGGCGTAGGCGGGCACGAGGTGGCGCTCGGCGGCGGGCCGGGCGAGCAGACCGGGATGGTCACTCGGGGGTACCGACCCGACGAAGTGCAGACCCAGCGCGGCGAGGCGGGTGAAGTTGGGCTCGGAGTTCTGCCCGGCGTCGAAGGTCAGCGTGGTCGCGCCCGGGCCGCCCAGCGCCCTCGTGTAGCGCCGCGCCAGCTCCTCGATCATCGCACTGAACTGGGTGACGTCGACCTTGTTGCCCGGGTAGGCGCGGGAGAGCAGCGGGATGCCACCGTCGCGGGTCGCGACCAACCCCAGACCCACGATGCGCAGGTCATAGCGCTTCTGCTTGGCCTTGCCCCGCGCCGCGATCGGCGCCCGGTCGTTGCCCGAGTCGATGAACGTCGCGAAGTTGGTCATGTCCAGGATCAACGCGTGGGTGTCCAGGCCGAACACCTCGATCATCCGCTTCGTCAGCGCCGCCTCGATCTCCTCCAACTGCTCCACGGTGACCGCGTCCATCGCATCCCAGAACCGGCGATGATCCAACGCCGCCGCCCCGATCCGGGTGATCCGGCCCAGCGCGGTGCCCGCCCACCACCCGGCGAACGCCCGCTTGGACCTGGGGTCACAGACCCGGTTCAACGCGGCCAACCCCAGGTAGGTGCCCACCGACACCCCACCGCTGACCTGCCCGCCCCCCACCACCGAGTCGATCACGGCGATCGCGTCGAGCCGCGCCAGCATCCCCCACACCGCCGCGACGTCACCGAACCTGCGGTGCGCGGTCTCCGGCAGACCCGGATCACCGCCCGGCGTCGCGGTCAGCCGGGCGATCACCTCATCCTCGGTGCCCAGATACACCTGCTCCACGATCCGCGGCCGGCCCTCCACACGGGCCGAGGTCGCCGCGTACAGGTAGGTACTCCCACCGCGGCGTTTCTTGATGATCGAGGACACAATTATGGGTAATACATCTTTTCGGTGCACACGTCGACCCGACACGCCGGGCAAACCCGAGGTCAGAGGTACCGCCGCGAGAACAGCAAGATCGCCGCATGGCCCAAAATTTCATGATCAGTGGAAACTCGGGCTAGAGGAGGGCCCGTCGTCGAGCGGATGCCTCGTGATCTGCGTGGATCATTCTCGCCTGCCTACTCCAGCGTAACCGCTGAATCGCTCGGGATGGTCATCCACGTCGACCGGCGAGTCCGGATGCCACAGCGGCATGAACACCACTCCGGGGGCCACCAGCTCGAACCCGCCAAGCAATGCTTCGATCTCCGGGCGCGAGCGCATCGTCAACGGAGCGGCGGCGTGCCGGTAGAGGTCGGTGAGCGGTCCGACCTGGTCGGGGCGGCCCACGTGGCTGGCGTGCGAGACGGCGAGATAGCTTCCGGGCGCCATCATCTTGCGGTACTGAGCGACGATGCTCGCCGGGTCCGCCTCATTCGGGACGAAATGCAGTATCGCCACCATGAGCACACCGATCGGCTGAGTGGGGTCGAGCAGTCGCCTGGTCCGCGGGTCATCGAAGATCGCCGCCACGTCGCGCAGATCGGCCTGGACGACGTCGGCGCGCGGATTTCCGGTCAGGATGTCGCGGCTGTGTTGGACGGCCACCGGGTCGATGTCCACATAGACCACTCGGGTTTCGGGTGCGGCGGCCTGGGCGACCTCGTGCACGTTGCCTTCGGTGGGGATGCCCGAACCGATGTCCAGGAATTGGGTGACGCCCGCCCTGACCAGGTAGCGCACTGCGCGGCGCAGGAATGCCCGGTTGGCCTGCATGATCACCGGTAGTTCTGGCCAGAGCTCGATCGCCTGACGGGCCATCTGACGGTCAACGACGAAGTTGTGCGAGCCGCCGAGGTAGTAGTCATACACCCGGGCGATGCTGGGATTCTCCATGTCCACGTCGTCCGACGTCCAGCTCGGCGGTTCCATCGGGCACCCTCCTACTGGTGTCGACGACGTTGGATGCCGAACAGCTACCGACCGCAGACAGGACTTTACCCGCGAAATCTCACTACAGACTGAAAAGCCTCATGCAAGGTCGCAGGCGAGCCGCTGTTGGTGCCTGCTTGATACTGCTTGGGGATCCCGAGCCGCTGCGCGGCGTGGTCAGCGGTGACCAGTTGCCCGTCTGGTGGCCTGCTCGATCACCTGAGCTGGCAACAGGGCCTGCTGGGGTTCGCCGCTGGCCTGCTGATCTCCGTCTTGACCGCGCCGGTTGGCATGTCCGGAGCAGTTTTTCCTGCTCCCGGTCCAACTCGACGTTTTACACGTCCCCAAACCGCAAGTCACTCCCCACCAACTTGCTGTTCAACGTTCATCGCGGGACCCGGTGCGCTGGCCCGGTATCACTGTCAACACCGACTCACCAGTCCACTCGCAGGACAACTGATCACCTGCACCATACCCGGGGTGATCATCGGAGCGATCATCTACAGCGTCGGCGGTGATCCCTACCGGGCACATCGTCGTCGGCACCGGCATGCCGGTCGCTACCGTTGCCCCGCCGCGCTCCTAAGCACCGCCCTCACCTCGATCATCGGCGCGCTGACTTACCTACGCCGTGCTGTCGGTGACTAGCGGCGCGATTGCCCCGAACTCGCCCCTGGTAGGCGCCAGCGGCCTCGGTGGTCTCACCGGCGGCTACCTCGGCGCACTCCTGCCACCCCACATGCCGGACACGGTCCTGCGCAAGACCCTCGGGCTCCTCGCCACCGGACTGGCCGCCAGCTACCTCATCGCCGCACTCACCTAGGACGACCCGCCGACACCGTGACCCCGCTCCAGCGCAGGACCGTATCCGCGCGAGATTCCGGGCCAGGATTGCCTCCAGACGGGCGTCGTGACGCCCGGGCTGCTACGGCTGCGATCCACGAAATCGGGGGAGAGCGGTGAACGGGTGATCCCATTACCGAGTTGGGCTGCGACGATGCTCAAGCGGCGTCGTCTCACGATCGCCTCGGAGGTGCAGGCGGTACTTGCTGACTCGGTGGGCGGCTGCGTGATCCGTCGAACGTGCGGCGTGTGTGGCGGCAGGTTCGCGACGAGGCTCAGATGGAGGGGCTGGTCAGTCACATGCTCCGCAAGACCGTCGCGAGCTTCCTCGACGATGCTGACGTGTCCACCCGCAAGATCAGCGACCAGCTCGGGCACTCCAAGGTGAGCATGACGCAGGATCGTTATCTTGGGCGCAAGCTGACCGACCGGCAGACCGCTGACGTCCTCGAAAAGTTGATGGAGTCAGAGGAGGGATGAAGGCGAAAAGTGTCCGAAAAAGTGTCCTGTAATCTTGACTGGACGATCCTTGCGGATCGTCTACCAGGACCAGATGGTGCGCCGCCAGGGACTCGAACCCCGAACCCGCTGGTTAGGGTTCAACTGCGCGCTGCAACCCCGGTGTACCTTGCGGCCCTGGTCAAAGCGGGTGCTCCCTCAAGCCGCGGCCCTGTCACACCGGGTCGCTCCCCAGCAACTCCTGGGGTTTCCGACAGGTAAAGAGGTAGTTCATCGAATCGGCGGCACCAGGTACACAGCCGCACGAAGCAGACGAGCCGCCTACCCGCCGTCCGCGGCTGTGCCTGGATGCGTCAAGCCGGTACTCCCGATCCGCCGGCGGCGGAGAGGCACAAATCTCATCGGGAGCGGAAAGGTGTTCAAAGCAGAATGAGCTTCAGTAAAGACGATTCCAGTGTCAAGATCATGCAGATTATTGGTTGGCGCCATCGGCAAGCGACGATACTCGGGTCACCCCAGTGACCACTTCGGTGTGAAGGCCGCTTCCGGCCGTTGCCCAGTACGGGGCAAGCGCGTTGTATGTGTTGTCACCTGGGCCTATTTGTCAGGCAGAGCGTCCTGATGCTGGCAGGTGTTGGAGGGCATGTTCCCTCCATGTTCCTTCACTGGTCGCCTTCGCGCCCCGGCGCGGGGGACGGGTGTCGCCGTGTTTGTCGGTGCTACCCGTTATGGCCGCCCCCATGTTCGTAGCAACGATCCGTAACCACACGGCCACTGAGGTGGACGAGTGACCGTCCGGGCCGAACTCGACGGCCACGAGTTCGACCTTGCCGCCCTCGCCAGGCACTTCCCGACCGGCGATCCCCGGATTGTCAACGACGACGGCCGCACCTACCTCGAAGCCACCGCCCTCGACGAGGTGTTCAACGATGGCGCCCAACTCGTCGCGACGGCCAGCGACCTCTTGGCCCGGCTCAACGGGCACGCCATGCTCGACGACGCCGGATACCGGCCCGTCAAGCTCCTCAACCGGTTCGTCGATGGGGCCGCCGACACACACCTCGTCGTTGGCGACCAGGCCGGCGCGCGGGAGCACGCGGTCGTTGTTGCGGTCACGGCCGAGGCCCGCCTAGGTGCTCTCGTCGCCGGGGTCGCGGTCGACGGCGTCCCCGTGACACCGACCCCCACGGGCCTGCGGCAGTTGGCCCGCGCCGCGGCCAACTCCGACGCTGATGACCTGCTGGCACTGATCGGCAACGCCGGAGCGCTCGGCTGGGACCCGCTGTGGAAGGCGCTGGAGATCATCAAGGTCGCCGTCGGTGGAAAAGCATCGCTAATCCCCACTGGCTGGGTAACTGACGACGACCTCGACGAGTTCGGCTACTCGGCCAACCACCCTGACGCCAGCGGCGCCGACGCCCGGCACGCCCGCCGCCCCCCGGGGGGCAGGATCCCGAACCGGATCATGTCGATCGAGGAGGGCCAGCAGTTCATACGCGACTTGGCCCGCCGGTGGCTCGACTCGCTCTAAGGCGCCGTCAGGGCGTCCACGACGCTCTGAACTCGCAGCCGGTCCTCGGGGGCGAGCCGGCGCAACCCCGGGACCCTTGACCCCCAGTCGGTCCTTGGAGGTCCGACACCGATCGTGACCTGCCGCACAGCGTTCGAAACCATGCGTACGCGCATGCTTAGAACGTGTTGGGAAAGGTCGCGGCGTGCCTGCGTGACTGGCTGGACAGGTGGGGTGATTGTGCCGCATGCGATCTTCTTCCTCCGGCCGCTACCCCTCGGACCTGACCGATGAGCAGTGGGCGTTGATCGAGTCGATGGTGCCGGTACGTCCTGGTGGCCGCCCGGCGATCCACCCCCGCCGCCGGATCGTTGAGGCGATTTTGTATGTGAACCGGACCGGGTGTTCCTGGCGGCAGCTGCCGCACGACTTCCCGCCCTGGGACACCGTGTACTGGTATTTCAAGCGATGGAACGCCGAGGGCACCACCGACCGGATCCATGACGCGCTCCGCGCGGCGGTGCGTGACGCCGCGGGCCGCGATCCGATGACCAGCGCCGGCATCGTCGACGCCCAGTCGGTCAAGGGCGCCGACACCGTGCCTGCGGCCAGCCGCGGGTTCGACGCCGGCAAGAAGGTCAACGGCCGCAAGCGTCACGTGGTAGTCGACACCCTCGGCCTGCTCGTGGTGGTGCTGGTCACCGCGGCCAGCCTGCAGGACCGCGACGGCGGCCGGCGGGTGCTGGCCCGGGCTCGGATGGCGATGCCCTCGATCGTGCTGGTGTGGGCTGATGGCGGCTACGCCGGGCGCTGTGTGGCCTTCGCCCACCAATTTCTGCGGATCGCCCTCCAGATCGTGCGCAAGCCCGCAGGCCAGCGCACCTTCGAGGTACTGCCCCGACGCTGGGTCGTCGAGCGGACCCTGTCCTGGTTGGTCCGCTGCCGTCGACTGGACCGCGACTGCGAACGCCTCCCAGAACACGCCGAAGCCATGATCAAATGGGCCATGATCGGGCTCATGACCCGCCGCCTCGCACCAGCCCCCGGACGCCGCCCCTGGCAGCCAACCAGACCAGCCTGATCCCTTTCCCAACACGTTCTTAGATCCGGTGGCGTTGCTGTCAGGTTGCGCTGTCACCGTCGAGCCCAAGCCTGTAAGTCGCAGCAGGTGCTCGCGTCGCGAGAAGATCACCGCCGCCGAACCGAGACGCGCCCGGTAACGAGCGATTGAGGTGGATGGTGAGGCAGGAAGGACACAGGAGGCGGTGCTTGAGGATCTGAATGTCGGAGAGCAACACAGTCGCCGTGAGATTCATGAACGATACGGCGGCAGCCGGCAAGGCGGCATTGGCTCGTCCAGCAAGGCGCCCGTCGTCCTGTTCTTCACCGACCCCGCCACCAGCCACCAACACGGGTACTACGACGGCTGGGGTGAAGACGGTTTATTCCACTACGTCGGTGAGGGTCAGCGAGGCGACCAGGAGCTTATTCGGGGCAACCGGAGGATTCTCAACCATCGAGAAGACGGGCGCACTCTCGAAGGCTTTCGCGCATCGGGAACGATCGTGACCTACCTCGGCGAGTTCGAGCTGGTCGATTACTATTTCACTGACGCCCACGAAACGGCTGACAGCAGGTGTGCTGCGCCAGGTCATCGTGTTCCGGCTGCGTCCGAAGGGCGAAGTCCCCGTCGATCTCCCCCACCTGCCGGTGACGCCCACGTCCTCGGCCACGGTGCGGGTTGTACCCGTGGAGGCGAGTAACAGCGAACGGGCCTTCGTCAGCCCTGACCGCGAACCCTATGAAGCCGAGCGCCGCGAAGCCGCTCTGGTCCACCGCTACCGGGAGCACCTGGAGAGCCTCGGTCACACGGTCAGTCGACTGTTGGTGATTCCGCCCGGCGAGTCACGTCCGCTTTATAGCGACCTCTGGGATGAGACGGCCCGTGAGCTGGTGGAAGCCAAGGGCACGGTCAATCGTGACAACCTGCGACAGGCCGTCGGGCAACTGCTGGACTACGGTAGATTCGCCGAGGCCAAAACACACGCCCTTCTTGTGCCCTCCCGGCCCCGGCCCGACCTGGTGGCCTACCTCGCCGCTGCTGGTGTCACCGTCATCTACCCAGTCGGTGACACATGGACTCGACTCAGCGCCCCGAAGTAACGGCCGACGGCCCCTCGTTCCCAAAGCCTCGGCAGGCTGTGTGCGGTGGTATGCATTAGAGGGAGTACCTGCGCCGATGTGGTGGCGAAGCCTGCGCGCGATGGCTGCTGTGGGGTGTCGTTGCTACACGGCTGCTACACGGCCGACTCGACATGGGCGCAGGTCGTTGCCCCTGAGGTTTGGCCGCTCGGCGCCGGAAACGTGCCGTTTGGCGAACTCTTGGTCGCAACATGGCGATGCTGGTCACAGTGCGTATTTTGGGGTTAAGAGCAGGTAGTACGAGGAGGGTTCGCTGTGGCCGGTACGTACATGCAGCCGTGGAACGGCCTGTACTTGACAGGGATGTTCGATGCCATGCGGCCCAAGTTCGACACCTTCAAGCTGGCCGACACCATGAAGCTGGCCAA
>QHBY01000226.1:0-2105 GCA_003244245.1 Pseudonocardiales bacterium | reverse complement strand
CCATGAAGCTGGCCAACGTCGCCAACACCATGAAGCTGGCCGAGACGTTCAGACTGGCCGACACCCTCAGGCTGTTCGATGTCGCTCTGCCCAGGTTCGACACCGCCGAACTTGCGAGAGATGTAGAGATTGCGGCCCGCCGCCTTGAATCTGACCTTCAACGGGAGTTGTATGCGGGCGGGTTCGATGTCGATGTTGTCACATGGTGGACGTGTTTGCCGCCTTCATTGCGAACGGCCACCGTAATGACCTTTGTGTGGATCTTGGTGCTCGGGCGCTTAGCTACGTGGAGTGCCGACTATCCTGACATTTCGAAATACACCCAGGACCACACTGGTATTACTCCAGTCGCTGTAGCTACCGCGGCTGCATGGGCAGCACGCAGGGGTTACAAATGGTGTTCCAGCAACTAAGCGATAGAGGGCCTGGAGCTGCAAGGAAGAGGGATGCGCGTATTCACTACGGCAGGCCCCTTGGCCTGCCGGCGATAGCCGGCCGAGGAGTCGTAGGGGCCCCAGGGTCAAGCCGTTTACTCCCGATCCGTCCGGCCCCTCCGGACGCGACCCACTCGCCACAGTGATGAGCAAGGCCCAACGGTGCACGCTCGGAGGGGCCGGACGGATCGGGACGCGTAGCGGGCTGGACGCTGGGGGGCGGCTCCGCACAATTCGCGCCTCCCTCTTCCGGACGCAACCACGGCACAACCACAAACCTCGTGTCGCGCGCCAGCCGCCCGGCGCGCTCGCGGAGCAACGCGGGAGCGAGCGCAGGGCGGGGACGTAGCGGCGGCGCGTCCGGGCCGTGTCGGCCTGGCTTGAAGACGTACAGAAAGTCCTCCCCGACAGGAACCAGGCAAGGAACCAGACACGGAATGTGTGGTAACGCCTGCTGCGTCGATCCGCAGCACCCCTTGGGTTTCCGACAGGCAAGCGGTAGATCATCGGATCAACGAGGATGGCAGGTGACGACGCCTACGGCGGATCCACGGCCCAGCCAGACGCGTAGCCTCACAAATGGCCTGGGCCACCGAGGACACCATCCCTCCGCCAGCCCCGGTTGGAAGGCTGGCAACGCCGGTAACCGCCCCAGGGGTTCCGGTGATCAGCAACCACGTGGAAGTGGAGCTGGCGTACCTTAGCAGCGTTCACCGACCACAAGCATAAACAGCGGCTTCACGAAATTCTTGCGCCACCACTCGTGCTGCAATTGCTCGCGCGTCGGGTGGGGCTCGCGCAGCTGCGTGACTACGTAGCCGCTGTCTGTTAGGAGCGACATGTAGTATTCAAGTGGTCGGAAGTTCATGTGTACCTCGGTCGGCGATTCGATTCCAGCAACGTTGAACTTCTGGTCGATCCGCCGAGTGCTGAAATAGACGTCGACCGGGAGATCGCCGTGGTCACCCCGCTCAGCGTGCGCAGTGTAGAAACAGGGATGCAACATCAGTAAAACGAGCTTACCGCCGGAATTTGTCACGCGACCGATCTCTTTGAGGGCAGCCTCAGGGTCCGCAACGTCACTCATTACGTGGTTACACACAACGACGTCGAAGTGCTTAGCGGGATACGGGATGGCCTCCAAACTTGCCACCTGGTACTCGACCGCGAGGCTCAGACGTTCGCACTCCTGCTCGGCTGCGGCGATCAGGGCGCCGGAGGTGTCGATGCCGGACACTGTCGCGCCGCGCATGGCCAGGTAGCGCGAGAGGTAGCCCTCCCCGCAGCCGCCGTCAAGGACAGCGAGCCCGTCGCACGATCCGATAGCGTCGAGAACTGCGGCGTCGGTCAACTCAGCTCGGTAGCGGTCAAGACCCTGCCGGATGATCTTAACCCAAAACTCCGCGTTCTGAGCGTAGGTATCCTGGTCACCAGGTGTAGTCACACGAGCCTCTTCCGCCAGCGCTCGAAGTGTCGTTCTCCAGCATGCGCAGGATCTTCTCACACGCGGTGCGAGCCGCCGGCTGCTCGCACCGCTCAAGCCGAGTCCGCAGGGCACTGGTGAGCTGAGACAGCTGCAAACCAAACGTCGAGTCGCGCTGCATCACCGTAGGAATAGATGTCTCCGCGAGATAGAACAGATACGCGTCATTGAGGGTTATTCACGAGCCC
>QHBY01000225.1:2658-6099 GCA_003244245.1 Pseudonocardiales bacterium | reverse complement strand
TGTTGAACCCGCGCTCGGCGGCATGAGAGTGCTTTGCCAGGACAGGGCTGGTTCCGGTTCATGGCCTTTATGGCTTGTGGTTGCGTCTGCTGGTGTTGATCATCGCTTAGGCTCAGTGATTGATGTGATCCAAGGCGCGGTCGGGTGATGTGTGCTTGGCGGGGGCCCGGGTGTGGGTGTGGAGGTTGGGTGTCGTGGCGCGAGTGGTTGTGGTTCATGGGATCAACAACACTTACGGTGGTCCGAGTTCGATGGCGCAGGTGTGGGTTCCCGCGCTGCTCGATGGTGTGGGTCTTGCTGGGTATGGGGGGAGGTTGGCGGTTGCGGACATTGCGTGTGTCTTTTACGGGGATGTGTTTCGTCGGTCGGGGCGTCTGCTGGGGGATGACGAGGCGAGCGTGTTGAGTGCTGAGGACGTCGATGGCGATGAGGCGGTGTGGCTGGCGGCGTGGTGGCAGCACGCATCGGAGACCGATCCCGCTGTGATCCCGCCGGGGCGGCGGACGTTGGGTGGGGTGGGTGGTGTGCAGGCGGCGTTGGCGGCGTTGGCGGGCTCGAAGTTCCTCGCTGGTGCCGGGGAGCGGCTGCTGATTTTGTGGTTGAAGCAGGTTAAGGCGTATTTCACCGGGCCGGAAGTGCGGGGGAGGATCCAGGACCGGTTCGCTGAGGCGATCGGTTGCGACACCGAGGTGGTGGTGGCGCATTCGCTGGGGTCGGTTGTTGCCTATGAGGCGTTGTGCGCGCACCCGGACTGGCCGGTAGTTCGGTTGGTGACGTTGGGTTCGCCGTTGGCGATCCGGAACATGATTCTAGACCGGTTGACTCCGAAGCCGTCCCGGATTGACGGGCGGTGGCGGGGAGTGTGGCCGGATGGAGTGGGGGCGTGGGTCAACATCGCGGACAGGATCGACTTCGTCGCCCTGGTTAAGACTTTGGCGCCGACATTCGGTGAGTCGATTGTGGATGTTGAGATCAACAACGGGGCTCGGCTGCATGACGTCCGCCGGTATTTGAGTGCCGCCGAGACCGGGAAGGCTGTTATCGACCCGGCTGGCTTGGCAGGTGGGGATGGGCCGGGATGAGTGAGCCGGCCAGATGGTTTATCGGCGCAGCCACGGCCACCTACCAGCCGGAGTCGGGCCTTGAGGACCGTGGGGAGCTGGTCGGCGAGGTGGAACGCGCTGCGACGTTGTTCCATCGGCTCGGCTTTCACAGGGTGCCTGGTTTCGGGGTCAATCCGGGTGTTTCGGAGTTCCAGGCTCGGTTGCGGGCGTTTCTGACCAGTCCTGAGCGACGCGACGATGACATCGTGGTCGTCTACTACACCGGCCACGGCTGGTTGGACCAGGGCGTGCTGTTGTTGCCGATGGCCGACACCACCGCCGATATCGCGTTCACGGCGATGCCGGCAGCTGACCTGACGGGCCGGGTGCTCAGTGGCAATGTGGTGGTGCAACGGTTGCTGTTCCTGCTGGATACCTGTGGGGCCGGTGTGGGGGCGATCGCTGGTGGAGCGGTGGAGTTCCTCACCCGGCTGCGGGGTCCGGCCAGCGGTGGGCACGAGCCGGATTTCTTGGCGTTGGACGGGCTGGTGGGCATCGTCAATGCCACGACCCCGGAGTGGCAGCATGCTCGGTTGTTCCTGACCGGTGACGGGATCACCGAGTTTGTGCCCAATCCGCGGGTGGACCGGTGGTTGCGTGGCCTGGACCTGCGTACCCAGGCGTCGCACCGATCGCGTGCGGCCCGTCGGGAAGAGTTGACTCATCACGTGCTGCCCCGGGCCCAAGGCCTGGACACCATCCCTGCCGGTGGGGAGGACCTGTGGTTGTTCACCGGACGCCACCGGGCGCTTCACGAGGTATGTGACTGGCTGCGATCCCCGACCGGGCCGGCGACCATGGTGATCACCGGGGACCCTGGTTCGGGAAAGTCAAGCCTGTTAGCCAGGTTGTTCGTGCTGGCGCACAGTCGGTATCGCAACCGGGTTCCGCGCCTGCACACCCTTCCCGAAGAGACCATCCCGCCGCTGGGAAGCATCACCCGTTTCGTCCACGCGCGGGGCCTGACCAGTGACGAACTCATGTCCGCGTTGTGCGATGCCTGCGAGGTGGAGGCCACCACCAGCCCCGGCACACTCCTCGCGTCCCTCACCCGCCGGGAACCCATCGTGGTCGCGGTCGATGCGATCGACGAAGCCCTCAGCACCCGGACCGGGACCGGCTTCCCCGCGGTCGACTACGCCCTGGGTCCGCTGGTGCGGGCTGCCCGACGGACACCGCTGCGGCTGTTGCTGGGTACCCGTAGCCACCTCGTTACCACATTGGGTACGCCGGCCACGGTCATCAACCTCGATCACCCCACCTACGCCGACCCGGACAGCGTGCGCCGCTACGCCCGAGAATGCCTGGTCCGGCTGTCCGACGAGTCCCCTTACCGCTATCAACCAGCGCCTTACTTGGATGCGGTCACCGAAGCCATCGCCGAGGCCGCCGGCAACTCGTTTCTCGTCGCGTTGATCACCGCCCGAAGCCTCGCCCTGCAACAACACCTCGTCGACCCCTACGACCCCACCTGGCGAGCCGGCCTCCCGCGAGCCGCGGCCGAGGCGATGCGCGAAGACCTCGACACCCGGTTGGCCGATCACGTGTCCCGGGCCCGTGACCTGCTGCTGCCCCTGGCATACGCGCAAGGATCTGGCTTGCCCTGGGAAGACCTCTGGCCCCGGCTAGCCAGCGCCCTGGCCGATACCGCCTACACCAGCACCGACATCGACTGGCTCATCGACGTCGCCGGGTTCTACATCGTCGAAGCGACCAGCGACGACGGCCGCCGATCCACCTACCGGCTCTACCACGAAGCCCTCGCCGAACACCTCCGCGCCACCCGTGAGGATCCCATCGCCGACCACACCGTGATAGTCGACGCTCTCGTTGACCACACCACCCGCCTGCCCGACGGCTACTCCGACTGGGACCACGCTCACCCCTACACCACCACCAACCTCGCTCTCCACGCGGCCGAAGCCCACCAACTCGACCAGTACGTCACCGACCCCCGATTCCTCCTCGCCGCCCACCGATCCCCACTCCTGTCCGCCCTGCCCGCCGCCACCACACCAGCCGCACAGGCCGCCGCCGACGCCTACCGCCGCGCCGACACCCGCCTCACCACCTGCCGACCACAAGACCAACCCGCCTACCTCCAACTCGCCGCTCGCAGCGCACGCGCACCCCACCTCGCCGACACCATCACCGCACAAGGCCTGCCTCTCAGTTGGACCACCGACTGGGCCTCCTGGCGCCTCCAATACCCCCACCGCACCGTCACCGGCCACACCGGCTCGGTGTGTGCGGTGGCGCTGGGGCAGGTCGAGGGTCGGGCGGTGGTGGTCTCCGGCGGCGCCGATCGCACGGTGTGGGTGTGGGACGCGGCCACCGG
>QHBY01000225.1:0-2575 GCA_003244245.1 Pseudonocardiales bacterium | reverse complement strand
GGGACGCGGCCACCGGCACCCCGATCAGTGAACACCCGTGTCAAGACCAGAGATCCCTCGCCCTGCCAAGCACCATCGACCTGTCCGCAGCCGTGTACGGACTTGTCACTGCACCCACTCCGACTTCGCGACTCATAGCAGCCACCGAGCTAGGCATCGTTAGCCTCCGGCTACCACACTGATACCGCAAACTCGATCAAGACATCCACAGAACCAATCTCCCGGTTCGGATCAATGTCGTCGTGACTTGCTACACAATGCACTGTCATCGGCATGAGCGGACGCCATCTCGACTCCAACCGATCCCAGCCCCAGGTTGGGGCATCCAACGGAAGGACCGCCCTGAGCCGCTTGGCGCTGACAGGTTTCCGGCAGCGCAACCACCGAAAGGTAACGTCAGTATCGTAGACTCGCTTTTCTCGGAGACTTGAATGTGCGGCGGACAGATCACGATGACTGGCAGCCTCGCCGTCAAAGGCCTATGGTGGAGTCCATGTGGTGTAAGCCGATGATCAACGACCAACAGCGGGCTCATATCGGGCTCCCCAGTTTCGTGCGAACCCGGCACTGCCCGGCACTACGCGACACTCGAAACCAGCAAGAATGGCCCCTGACGTGCATTTACCGGCCCTAACCGTCATTACCCGGCACTACGCGACACTCGAAACAGCAAACTTTTAATCCTTGGGTTCTGGGTTCGACCCCCAGGCGGCCCACAAAACACCAGGTCAACCAGCTATATACGTAAATTCAAGATCGATGCTAGGGATCTTCGCGGTGGCCTTCGGTGCGATGACAGTCTCGCCCGGCGCGCGTGCCGACGCGCTCAGCGGCACTGTGCCCAGCATCAACCGCGGTCGGCTCATCTCCCTACCTCATCACCCCTGATCGCCACTACCGCTGAGCACGATCAGCCAATCTGCTGAGCATCACGCGCTACGTACTAAGGCGACCACGTCGTGTCCGCAAACTAGGTCCTGTCAAGGGCGCTTCCGGGTAACCCGGCGGCGTCCTTGACAGAACCACTGTCTCGGCTCGCCATCGTGATGGCGAGCCGAGTGGCCCGGGCATGGGCGCGACCGGGCGAAGGGAGCCGGATCGTCATCGGGCGTTGCTGAGCACGGGGAATGTGCAGCCTCGGCGGCGCGGGGAAGGGACTGGCGGGCGCGTCGGGGTGCGTCGGATGCACCAGGTCCAGCAGTGCGCGCAGCGCCCGCTGCGGCGGGCCCTCGTACGCCCACACCGCGACCTGGGGTGCGAAGAGGTCCACCCCGTGCTGCTTGGGCACCCTCGCGGCGGTGACCCGGTCAAAGTCCCGGATGGTGACCAGATCGAGGCAGCATTCCCACTCATAGGAGGCAACCAGGGCGCTCGGTGCAGCCCGGTCACCGCAGCAGTAGAGCACGAAGCCATCGGCGACCACGTCGATCAGCAGTTCCTCAACGTCGGAGGGTATGCACACCTGACGGTCAGAGCACAGACCTGATGAGGGAGTCGACGGGAGACTGCGCCCGGGGGAACTCATGCGGTGGCCCTAGGGTCGGGGCCGGGCATCACGGAGATTGCGCGGAGGACACAGGCCATGCACAGTGCCCCGGACGGGCCGCTGGTGATAGTGAGGCCCTCGGCAGGTATCCGGCGGACGCGTACTGCGGCGGCGTGGCCCTGGGTGGTGGCAGCGATGACCTCGGCGGGTTGCAGCAGATGCAGGCGCCCTTCCTGGGCGCAGCGCGCCCACCGTGGCTGTCGACACGGGAGTTCCTGGATCTGGAGGTTGGGGTCCGGCTGGCCGCCAGGAGCTGGGGGCACAGGGTGTCTCGACCGGCGGCCAGCCGGAATCTTCTTGGGGAACTGCGGACCAGGGACCCGCGGTGTTGCCGGGTGGGGGTCGTCGACACTGAGCCGGGCACGGGTGACACCGAATCGGGGGTCGGGCACCAGCAAAGGTCTGTGCCGGTGCTGGCACAGTTGCCGTAATACCGCAGCCTTCCGCGCCAGCTCGGCGGGATTGACATTTTTCGTCACCTCTGCCATGGCATGCCTCCGGTGATCACCAGCGAGCTGCCAGGGCATGGTGGTTGACCATCGTCGGAGTGCGCCTTGGCTTCGTCGTCGGTGAGGCCCGACCGTCCCGCTCCAGGGAATCCTCGGGGTGAAAGCGTGGGCGGGACCGTCGGGGTCTGCGGTGGATCAGCGACATCGCTCACCGCTGTGGGCAGCACGTCAGTGTCGCAGGGATCGATCAGGGCGGTCATGGTCCGGCTGGATCGGTCGGGTGGAGTGGTCGCAGGGGCATTGTCAGGTTGTTCAGCGTCTGGGGTGGCCGGGTTGTCTTCACCCGGGATGTGGCTCTGCGGCGACCGGGGTCAGGCGGCTGCGGGCACGCCGACGACCTCGTTCCAGGCGGTGAATCGGGTGTCCATCTCGTGGCGGTAACCGGCTGCGGTGAGTCTGTGTCGGCGGGGCCGAAAGTGCGGTGATATCCCGCTGAACGCCGACAGGAACCGCTGCGCGCCGCCCGGTGAGCGGAACTTTTTCATGGCCCGTTCGCGCTGGCGGGTGGGTTGGTGGGAGT
>QHBY01000224.1:24617-29050 GCA_003244245.1 Pseudonocardiales bacterium | reverse complement strand
GTGACGCCGGCGGAGTCGAACGTAGCCATCTCGCGCAGGATCTTGGCCGCGGCCTGTACCAGCGGGATGGCCAGTGCGGCGCCGCTGCCCTCGCCCAGGCGCAGGTCGAGATCGAGGATGGGCACGAGCCCGAGGTGTTCGAGCGCGGCCCGCGCGCCAGGCTCGCTGGAACGGTGGCCCGCGAGGAGGTAGCCGACGATGTCGGGCGCGAAGGCGGCGGCGGTCAGTGCGGCGGCCCCGGCGATCACGCCGTCGAGCACGACGGGAACGCCGGCGGCGGCACCGGCGACGATGAATCCCGCGAGGGCGGCGATCTCGAGACCACCGACCTCGGCGAGGACGTCGAGCGGCTCGGCACCGGGAGTCAGCCGGGCCACCGCCCGGGTGACTACGTGGGTCTTGACGCCCAGCACCCGGTCGTTGATACCGGTGCCGCGGCCGGTGACGGCCGCGGCGTCCCGGCCGGTCAGTACGGCGATGAGCGCAGCCGCCGAGGTGGTGTTGCCGATCCCCATGTCGCCGGTGACGAGCAGTCGCGCTCCGTCCGCGACGGCTTGCGCCGCGACGTCGGCACCCACGTCGAGAGCGGTCGTCGCCTCCTCGGGCGACATCGCCGGGCCCGCGGCGAGGTTCGCCGTGCCGCGCCGGACGTTGCGCCGAAGCAGGGTGGGCGCGTCAGCCGGGATCGCGTTCGCTACGCCCACGTCGATGACCACGACCTGCGCGTCGGCATGGCGGGCGAGCACGTTGATGGCGGCCCCCCCGGCGCAGAAGTTGGCCACCATCTGCGCCGTGACCTCCTGCGGCCATCCGGTGACGCCCTCGACCACTACGCCGTGGTCGCCGGCGAACACGCAGACCGTTACCGGTTCGGGCACGGGCGGTGGGCAGGTGCGGGCGATGGCACTGAGCCGCGTGCCCAGGGTCTCGAGCTGGCCCAGCGAGCCGCGCGGTTTGGTCAGCCGGCCGGTCAGCTCGGCCGCCTGGGCTCCGGCCCCCGCGATGTCGACGGGCTGCAGGGCGGTACACGCGTCAGCGAACGATCTGGTGGTCATGGTGCTGCCTCTCGGTGGCCGCCGGTGTCGTAGTCCCCCGAGCGGGTCGGAACGGGGCGGGTCGTCTGGAGTTGACAGTGGGCCAGCGCGTCGGCCAGCGCCGCCAGGCCTTGCCGTGTCGGCACGGCTATCCGGGTGAGCTCGGGCAGGCCGAAACTGGTGCAGTCGCGCACCAGCACACCGAGCGGTGCCAGCTGCTCCCGGAGTCCTGCGCGTTCGACCAGCACCCAGTTGGCGTCAGACGGCCGGACGGTCAGCCCGTGTGACACCAACAGCGCGGCCAGCTCCGCGCGCAGCGCCGCTACGGCGCCCGACCAGGCCGGCAGATCGACGGGGGCGAGCAGTTCGGGCAGGGCCGTGGCGACGAGTCCGTTGACCGACCAGGCGGGCTGGCGTCGTCGGCACCGGTCGATGACGGGCGGGTCGGCCAGGATGTAGCCGGCGCGCAGTCCCGGGCACGCGAGCAGCTTGGTCAGTGACCCCACCACCACGGCGCCGGTGTCACCGCGCGTCCAGCGGCCGGTGGCCAACGGGTAGAAGGCCTCGTCCCAGACCGCCGCGGTCTCGGCCGGGCCGGCCAGCAGCCCACTCGGATTATGGGGGTTCGAGCGCCATCGGGGTCCATCGCCCCGTGGATGCAGGGCGAACTCGGGCTCGCACACTGAACCACCCAGCTCTGCGGTCACCACAGCGATGGCCTCGGCCCCGCCGTTGGTCAGCAACACCCGCTCTCGGCCCACGCCCATCGTCTCGGCCAGCGCCTGCTCCGCCTCGCGCGGGTCGGGGTAGTGTGCCAGCGCGCTGAGGTGGCGAGCCACGACCGGCACCGGGTTCGGCGCCACCGGGTTGAGCGACTGAGACAGGTCGAGTAGGTCGTCCGGCTTGACTCCGAGGGCGGCCGCGACGGCGGGCCCGTCGCCCCCGTGAGCCCCGGCCGCCGGCAGCGTGAGGCGGCTCACCGACGCCGCCGCAGCGCGCGGGCCCCACCAAGCGCACCGAGCCCGGCTGCCAATGCCGTGCCCACGTCGTGCGAGAGCCGCACAGCGCGCGCGATGTCGCCCGGCTCGGCCGGGCGCCCGAAGCCCAGCGGCACCCGCAGCTCCGTCCGCTCGCCATAGCGGTTGAGTCCGCCAAGGCGCAGCCCGAGCGCCGCGGCGAAGGCCGCCTCGGCGACGCCGGCGTTCGGTGAGGGATGGCCCGGGGCCTGAGTACGCACCGCGCGGCGAACCTCACGGCACTGACCTGGACGCACGAGCATGACCAGGGCGGCGGTCAGCCGGGCGGGCACCCACGCGGCGGCGTCGTCCAGGCGCGCACTCGCCCAGCCGTAGTGCTCATAGCGAGCCGAGTGGTGGCCCACCATGGAGTCCAGCGTGTTCACCGCCCGGTAGCCGAGCGCGCCCGGCGCGCCGGCGAGCGCGCCCCACAGGGCCGGTGCAACCACGGCGTCGACGGTATTCTCCGCGACCGACTCCACGATGGCCCGGGCCATCTCCTGGGCGTCTAATCCGGCCGGGTCGCGCCCGACGAGCGAGGGCAGCAACGACCGGGCCCGGTCGAGATCGCCGGCCTGCAACGCCGCGCCGGCCTCGGCGGCGGCGTGGGCCAGGCCGCGCCCGGCCACGGCCAGGGCGACCGCGACGGTGGTCGAGCCGAGCACGGCTCCGGCGCCGAGGCCTATCCCAGTACCGGCGCCGGCGTGAGCGACTCCCGCGCCGCGGCGCTCGGCGTAGCAGGTGCGCTCGACGCCGGCCATCAGGCGACCGAACAGTGCGACCGGATGAACGGCACCGGGCGGCTCGCCGAGGGCGCGGTCGAGCAGCACTCCGGCGGCAGCGCCCAGCGGACGCGGCAGCCGCACACGACGCGAGCCCTGCCCGACCCGCCGGACAGAGGCGGTAGCGTCGATCATGCTCATCGTGCCGCCAGCGCGAGCAGGCCGACGGTCTCGCCGACGACCCCCGCCGCCCCGAGCACGTCCCCGGTGAACCCACCGATCCGCGCACGTGCCAGCAGCGTCACTGCTGCCGCCGCAACAGCCCCGGCGGCCACGGCGATCAGCCCGTGCAGTCCCCGGCCGAGAATCGCCAACGCGACAGTGAGCGCGAGGCCGACCACCAGAGGAGCCAGCCACCGCACCCGGGCGCGGCACCCGCAGCCGGCGGGCCACGCACCGCCGCCTGTCGGACCCACGAAGGCGGTGGCCAGACCGCCCTCGTCCGAGCGTGCGTAGGACAGCGTCGCCACGATGACGCACATGGCGGTACGGGAAGCACACCACAATGCCGCGACGACCAGAGGCGCCGCGGTGGTGGCCGCGAACGCACCGAACCGCAGCACCAGCACGATGCCCACGGCTATCGCACCGAAGGCGCCGACGGCCGGGTCACGCATCGCCGCCAGCCGCCTGACCCGGCTCATGGGCGCCAGCAGGCCGTCGGCCGCGTCGGCCAGCCCGTCGAAGTGCAAGCAGCCGGTGAGCGCGAGGTCGGCCGCCACCGCGATCCCCGCCGCCCCGATCGGCTCCCAGATCCTGTCGGCCGCCCACCACACCCCGCCCACGGCGAGCCCGATCACCCCCCCACGAACGGGAACCAGACCAGGGTGCGGGGCGTCGGCGTGGCCGCCCGCCCACGTCCGAACGCAGTCAGGAACGCCAGCGCCGCGCGCATCAGCCGTCCTCGGCGCTGGCGAGCGTCAGTACCCGGCCGGCCACGACGAGCAGGACCCGGTCGGCAACCGCGGCCACGGCCTGGTTCAGCGAACCCAGCGCATCGCGGAAATGCCGCCCCACCTCGGAGGAGGGGTGCACCCCGAGGCCGACCTCATCGGAGACCAGCACCGTGTCACCGGCCCGGGCGAGCAGCGCAGCGCACAACCCGTCGGTATCGACCGCGAGCCCCTCGTGCCCGGCCAGCCACGCTCCGAGCGAGTCCACCAGCGCGGTACCGGCCAACCGCCGCAGCGCGTCCGGCAGCCCGCTCGCCACCTCGAGCGTGCACCAGGCCGCGGGCCGCCGCGCCCGGTGCGCGGCCACCCGCAGGCCGAGCTCGGCGTCCTCGCCCACCGCCAACGTGGCCAGGTAGGTGACCGGCGGCGGGCAGCGGGCGGCGAGCCGTTCGGCCACCAGCGACTTGCCCGAGCGTGCCCCGCCGAGCACCAGCGTGATCACCGGGCATCGCCCTGCGCCATGTGTCCCGGCACTGTGCAGCCGGCCCGCACTGCGTCGTGGACGGCACGCGCCAGCCGCGCACCCCACGTCGAGCGTGGTCCTCCGAACTGTTCGCTCGCCGCGCCGGGCGGGCAGATCACGGTGACGGCATCCGAGGCAGTGCCGGTGCCCGCGATCCCGGCCGCGAGCAGCGCCTGAGTCTTGGC
>QHBY01000224.1:22442-24488 GCA_003244245.1 Pseudonocardiales bacterium | reverse complement strand
TGGACGTAGGTGACGTCGGCTGCGGTGAGCATGCCCACCCCGACGCCGCTCAGGCCGAGGAGGCCGGCGAGCTGGTCCACGTGGGCCTCGGGGTCACATCGGGCGTAGTCGACGGGGACCTGCGCGTTGAGCACCCAGTGCCGCAGCCCCAGCCCGCCGCCGGACACAGCGGTCGACGCGAGCGTCATCGGCTGCCTGAAGCGCCACAGGAGAAGCGGCAGACCGGACCCGTCGTCCAGGTCGGCGAACAGCTGCGACGCGGTCAATACTCGATCCCCTTCCGGGCCATGATGCCGCGCTGGTAGGCGTGCTTGACGACGGTCATCTCGGTCACGGTGTCGGCGAGGTCGATGATCTCGGCCGGCGCGTCGCGACCGGTGATGACCACGTTCGTCTTCGACCACCGTCCGGTGAGCCCGGCCACCACGGCGTCGATCGGCACCCAGCCGTAGTTCACAACGTAGGTCAGCTCGTCGAGGATCAGCAGGTCGTAGTCGCCGGAGGCAAGCTTGGCCTCGGCGACCTGCCAGGCGTGGCGGTTCTTCAGCGCCGACTCGTCGAGATCCTCCGATTCCCAAGTGAACCCGTCACCCAGCGTCCACCAGTCGATTCCCAGGTGATCAGCCAGCTTGCGCTCGCCGGCGTTCCACTTCCCGCTCTTCATGAACTGCACCACCCCCACCCGCCAGCCCCGAGCCCAGCCCCGGCTCATCACTCCGAAGGCGGCCGAGGACTTGCCTTTGCCGTCGCCGGTATTGACCAGCACCACGGAGTCGACCTGCAACCGCTCGGGTCGCTCGACGTGTCGGGGGATGGGCTTGCAGGCACCGGACACGGTCGTCTCCTCGCTCGTCATGGAACCTCGCTGTTCGATTCGATTGATCGGTTACTACGCGGGCTGTGCCGTGCGGGGCGTTGTGCGTTGGGGCACCACGACCCGCTCACCGTCGTCGGTGACGAGTACCCGGACCCGGCCGCCGAAATGCGTCGAGAGCAGCACCTCGTCTAGCACCTCGACCGGGGATCCGGACGCCACGACGGCGCCGCCCGAGAGCAGCACCAGCCGGTCGGCGAACTGAGCCGCCAGCGTCAGGTCGTGCATCGCGCTCACCACGGTCAGCTCTCGTTCCCGGCGCAGTTCGTCCACCACCTCCAGCGCGTCGACGCGCCGGCCGAGATCCAGGGCACTGGTCGGCTCGTCGAGCAGCAGCACCGGCGCGTCCTGCGCCAGAGCCCGGCACAGCACGACACGTTGCAGCTCACCGCCGGACAGGGTCGACAAGCGCCGGGCCGCCACCGCGCGCAGCCCGAGCCGGTCCAGTAGCTCGACGCAGTGGCGGCGGTCCCGCGCGGTTTCGGCACCGAAGTAGCCGACGTGGGGGGTGCGACCGAGCAGGGTGTAGTCGATGACTGACATCTCGGCGGGCAGTTCGGGTTTCTGCGGCACGTAGGCCACCAGCTGCGCCCGCTGCCGGCGGGACAGGTCCCGGGTGAGTCGGCCGTTCACCCGCACCGTCCCGTCGTAATGCTCGAGGTGGGCGATGGCGCGCAGCAACGTCGTCTTGCCCGCCCCGTTCGCGCCGATCAGCCCCACCCATTCGCCGTGGGCCACCGACTCGGTCACGTCGCGGACGGCGTTCGTCGTCTCGAACCGCACGCCCACCTTGTCCAGGGCGATCATCGGCGGCACCGAACCGCCAGCTGACACCGGATGGGTGGCTGCGGCCGGTGCCGCCGCCGAACCGGCGACCCGGACCACTGACTCGCCCATCCTCACAGCACCCCCTGCCGGGAGCGCCGGGAGCGGAGCACGAACAGGAAGAAGGGGGCGCCGATCATCGCGGTGACCACGCCGATCGGCACCTCGCCCGGCGCCTCGACAGTGCGAGCCAACAGGTCGGCCAGCACCAGGAAGGCGGCCCCGCCGATCATCGACACCGGCATGAGCACTCGGTAGCTGGCGCTGCTGGCCAGCCGCACCGTGTGCGGAACGATGATGCCGACGAAGCCGATGAGCCCGCTCACCGACACCGCGGCGGCGGTGCC
>QHBY01000224.1:22084-22377 GCA_003244245.1 Pseudonocardiales bacterium | reverse complement strand
ATGATCACGTACGGCAGGATGAGCCGCACGTCGGACCACGACGCGACCGACAGGCTGCCCAGGATCCAGTTGTAGATCTGCTGGATCTGCTGGGTGTGCTGCTGCTGGAGGTAGGTCTGGATCGCGGTCAGCAGCGCTGCCACCGCCACCCCGGCGAGCACGATCGAGCGGCCCGATGATCGCCCGTCACCAGCCACCCCCACCAGGTAGGTCATGGCGACCGCGGCCACCCCGCCGAGGAAGGCGGCCACCGGCAGCACCAGTGACGTGTTGTGCCCGGACACGATGACCAC
>QHBY01000224.1:0-22000 GCA_003244245.1 Pseudonocardiales bacterium | reverse complement strand
ACGACTCGAGGCATCCGCAGCTGCCAGACGATGGTCTGGTCGAGGGCCGATGCGTGGCTGTGGAAGTGGAGCAACGGGATCCGGGCCAGCAACATGCCGACGAGGTCACCGAAGCGGATGCCGACCGGCCCGACGGCGATGCCCAGCAGCATCACGGCGAGCAAGATCACGGCCGCGATCAGGATCGGAAGCCGGGCCGAGACACTGTGCAGCACGGCCGCGGCGCCGCGATCCCCCGACAAGTCCGCGTCGGCGCCAGCCGGTGCCGCGCTCACCACCCGCTCACTCATGTGCACCGCCCGATCACGATGGCACCGGGTGCTGCTTCAGTTCGGTCGAGACCTGTTGGAGCAACACCACGATCCGCGGCCCCCAGCGGGACGCGATGTCGTCATTCAGGCCGAGCACCCGGCCGTCCTTCACCGCGGCCAGGCGCGACCAGCCGGGCCGTGCTGCCACCGTCGCGGCCGACTGCTTACAGCAAATCGTGTCCGCCAACAGGACGTAGGCGGGGTTCGCGCCGATGATGAACTCAGCGTTCAGCTGCGGGTAGCCGCCGGCCGCGGCAGCACCCTTGGCCGAGTCGGCGATGCTCTTCAGACCGAGCAACCCGAGCACCTGCCCGATGAAGGTGGACGACGTCTCGGAGTAGTAGGTCTGATCGAGCTCGTAATAGTAGCTAGCGGGACGGCTCCGCTTCGGCGTGCTCGCCACGACTTGGGCTATCTGGGCTTTGATCTTCGCGACCTCGGCCGTCGCCTCACCCGGGTGACCGGTGGCCTGACCCAGCTGCACGAACTGCTGGTACTCCTGCTCCAGGTTCTTGGCCGCCGGATCATTGAGGACCTTGATGCCCAGGGCGTTCAGTTGCTTGCCCAGCCCCGACGTGACCTGGGAGGCCACTACCAGATCAGGCTTGTACGCGGCGATCGCCTCCACGTTCGGGCTGTTGCCGTCGAGCTTCGTCATCGGCGTCCCCGACGGATAGTCCGAGAACTTGTCGACCGCCTTCACCTGTGAGCCCGCGCCGATCGCGTAGAGCATCTCGGTGGCGGTCGGTGACAACGACACGATCGCCACAGGCTTGGTGGTGATTTCCACCGTGCCATTGGCCGCGTGGATGGTGACCGGGAACTGCGAGCGTGGCGTCGGAGCTGTCTTCGTCGGGGAACTACTACTGCACCCGACAGCCACCACCAGTGGTGCGGCCGTCACCAGAAACAACAGCCGAGTGTGCTTGAACATTGATCATCCTCCATCGACTTGCGGAGGACGAAGTGCGCCCGCTAGGACACCCGACAAAGAGGCACCCAAACGAACCGCCCTTCCTCCGAGGGACAGGTTTCGTCGATGCAAGGCAGGCGTCCGGGCTCGCCCCCAAAATTTCGGGAGCAGTACCGTTGCGGGACAGCGCCGGGTTCTCACCGGTCTTCGCTGGACTTGCACCACCCCAGGCTCAAAGCCCGAGGCGTGGAAATGCTACCGCTCCCGATGTTCTGTGGGTTGGGTTTGTGACGATCCCGGCGGCGGGCGACGAGTCGTCTGGTCGCCCGCTATCTGGTTCACCGGCTCTCGGGCGCCCGCATACTGCTCGAGGTCTGCACTGAGATCACGCTCATCGGGCTCGTCCTCGCTGAATCAATCGAGCAGGCGCGCAGGCGCGTCCGCGCCGACCGCGAACACCGCTCCAGGGCCGATGTTGTGCCAGGGACAGTCCGCCGCGTGGTGACCGGCGAGCCAGCCGAGGGCATACCGGATCGCATCGCCGTGGCTCACCACGATGGCGTTCATACCGGTAATCGGGCCGAGGACGTCAGCCATCCGGTCGAAGACCTGGCGCGCCGACTCGCCGCCTCCGATCGCCACCTCCGGGTCGGACCAATCGACATCGGCGACCGCGGCGCGAGCGGCGATGTTGTCCATGCCCTCAAGCCGTCCGAGCGCCTGCTCGCGGAGCCGGCGGTCCTGGCGAGGCGCAAGGCTCAAACGAGCGCCGACGATCTGCGCGGTCTGCACCGCTCGGACGAGATCACTGCAGAGCAACAACGTTGCCACGAGCCCGGCCCGCTCCAGATCGGCCGCCACAGCCCCCGCCGCAGCCCCCGCCTGTCGGCGACCCAACTCAGTCAGGGCCGGATGGACCGTCTGACCCTGGGTACGTTGCTGCACATTCCACACCGATTGCCCGTGCCGGACCAGATAGAGCATTGGCCTCTCTCCCGACTGTGGTGTTTGTAACGGTGCAGTCCCCAGCCCCAACCGGCGGACCATCGGGGATCCACCCGCGGTCAGCTCGGTTCCAGATCGATGAGTCTTTGCCGGGCGAAGCGCTCGACGAGTTCGGGGCGTGCTGGTGAGGTTGCAGTGACGAGCCCGGCGTCGCAGCGCCTGACACAATCCTCGATCGCAGCGCGGTGGTGGCGCTCGGCGAATTCGACGGTGAGCCGGTCGATGATGGCATCGAGGTCGTGCTTAGTCCTTTGGTCTCGGGGTTAGATCACTGTGGCCGCCCGGTGATCCAGATGAACATCGCTATCGGTCCTGTGCCTTGGTGGCGGCGCGGACGTACTGGTAGACGGTTTCCCGGCTGATGTTGAACTCCCGAGCCAGCGCCGACTTCGATTCCCCGGCGGCGGCACGACGCGCGAGCTGGTCGATCTGCTCGGTCGTCAATGCCTTTCGGCGTCCGCGGTAGGCGCCGCGCTGCTTGGCCAGCGCGATCCCTTCGCGTTGCCGTTCGCGGATCAGCGCTCGCTCGAACTCCGCGAAGGCCCCCATGACCGAAAGCAGCAGGTTGGCCATCGGTGAGTCTTCGCCTGTGAAGGTGAGCTGCTCTTTGACGAACTGCACGCGGACACCGCGGGCGGTGAGGTCGTGGACGAGACGGCGTAGGTCGTCGAGGTTGCGGGCGAGCCGGTCCAGGCTGTGCACGATCACCTTGTCGCCGTCCCGGACGAAGGCGAGCAGTGCGGCCAGCTGCGGCCGGTGCGCGTCTTTGCCGGAGGCCTTGTCGGTGAACACTCGATCCAGGTCGAGGCCGTCGAGTTGCCGGTCAGCATTCTGGTCGAAGCTGCTGACCCGGATGTAGCCCACCCGCTGCCCGCTCACTACTGCCCTCCCGGCCCGAAGTGTCAGGTTGAACCCTAAGACCCTCGACATAGAGCGTCAATCAATGCAGGTAGGGACTCTAACCGGACACTGGGACGCACCGTGCCTGACGTCGGGTTGGGGTCTACTCCAAACTGGCAGTCGCCAGGTTGGTCGCCAGCCGCAATGGCCGGTAGCCGGCCGAGTCGAGCTGCGCCAGCTCCTTGTCGACCTCGATCGGCATCGAGCCGAAGAACTGCACCGGTTCACTGCGCGCGGGCGACAGGTGGGCCAGGACCTCGTCATCGACCCGGACGCCTTGGGCGCGGCGGGCGTCCACGGCCAGGCCGAGGTATTCGGTCATCCAGGTCACGATCGCGTTGGTGACCACGGTCAGACACCACGCCTGTTCGGTCTGCTGCTCCAGATGCCGTTTGGTGATCATGCCGAGGCTGGCAAAGTGCAGGTCGCGGCGCAGCGCATGCAAGCTCTCGCCCTTGTTCAGCTGACGGCCGATCTTGCGACGGTAGGTCGGGTCGGACAGGTAGCGGCAGGCGTAGATCGTGCGCCGAACCGAGCCCCACTCCTTCAGCGCCGCCGCCAGCGCGTTCTGCCGGGAGCTGGCCGACAGCTTGCCAACCAGCAGTGAAGCGGTGGCGTGTCCGTACTTGAACGAGCCGGCCAGTCGAAGCATGTCGTCCCACTGGTTGCCGATCAGGTCTTGATTAGCGACGCCGGTCAGCAGCGGCCCGGCGTGTGGGAAGCGAGCCAGGTAGTCCCGGCGCGGGCCCATGCGGTGCAGCACGATCCGGCTCAGGCCGCGGATCCGTGGTGAGAGGGTCTTGCCGAGCAGGTCGAACAGCGCGAAGTTGACCAGGGTCACCCCGTGCGTGTCAGTGGCGTGCTCGGTGATCGGCAGGTCGGTGGCATTGCCGAGAATCTCGTCGAGCACGTAATGCGCCTCCCGATCGGTCGCGACGATGATCTTCGTGCCGTAGGTGGAGTGCTGATCAGAGACGTGGGTGTAGGTCGAGATCCCCTCGTCGACGAAATAGCGCGACAGGTGCCGGGCGGTCAGCGACTTGCCGCGCATCGGGAACCGCTGCCCGTCCGAAGACGACAGCGTGCCCGAGCCGAACACCTGCGTCATCGGCAGACCATGGTGGTAGTCCACGATCGCCGCGTTCGCCGCCCGAAGAGTCTCCTCGCGCAGATACCACTCGGCGGTCCAAGCCAGGACGTCGTAGGAGATCCCGGACGCCTCGCTCATCGCGGTTAGACCCATGTTGGTGGCGAAGGCGATCAGGCACGCGATCAGGTTGCGTTTCAGCTCCGGAGAGCGGGCCTGCTTACCGGCGGCATGTACGAGCAGGTCGGTGAACCCGGTGCGCCGGTCCAGTTCGATCAGCAGCGACGCCAGCGGGATCCGCGGCAGCACCGCGATTAGCTCGTCGAGCAGTTCCTCGGCCTCGTCCGGGACGGTCTCGGCAGTGAGCTTGCCGATCACCAGCTCGCCGTGCTCATCCAGCCGCACCGGCCCGGTGCCGTCGGCGAGCACCGCGTCCACCTCGATCAGGGCGGCGTCGAGTTCCTCCCTGGCCTCGGTCAGGGCGTGGCGGGCGTCGGGGGTCTTGCCGACCAGTTGGCAGAACTCGGCGCGCTGCAGCTGCCACTGCGCCGGGGTGATCAGGTAGGCGGCCGGGTCGGCGTAGCGGCGTGACTCGGGTACGTGCACGTCCCCGGACCGCAGCCCGTCTCGCAGCCCGTAGAGCACGCACAGCTCCCAGTAATGGCGATACGCCGTCGCGTCGCCCGCCGTCCGGGCCTGCTCGAGGTAGCCGCGCCAGCGGGTCGGCACGAACGACGTCGGCGCGCCGTCCGGCACGTTGCGGGTTCCCTTCGCATACAGCTCCCGCAGCGCACCCACCGCGGCGATCAGATCCCCGGCGGCGTCGCTGCCCTGGAAGGCAATGGCATCCAGCACCTGGGGGACGAACTTGCGCAGGTAGGAGAACGAGTCGTCCATCATCGACAGCTGTCCATGATCGCGCGGCAGCCTCGGCTGCGCTGTGGAGTGCGCGGTCCGGATCCGTTCCATCCCGAGCCCGCGCAGCATCGCACCGACTTCCTCGTCGGTGATCGCCGGGTCGAGCAGGATCGGCAACATCGCGTCCAGCAGCG
The DNA here is from genome assembly GCA_003244245.1 of Pseudonocardiales bacterium. Lineage (GTDB taxonomy): Bacteria > Actinomycetota > Actinomycetes > Mycobacteriales > Pseudonocardiaceae. The sequence continues at coordinate 16,732 of QHBY01000224.1, read as the reverse complement.
CGAGTCGATCCTCGGCCTGCACCGCGCGGCCGGCCAGCCGCTCGCCGAGCTTGTGCTTGGCGTGCGACTCGCGCGCCGACACCGCCTGATCGAATAGCTGTACCACCTCATCGAGCACCTCGACCGCGGACTGCGACACGAGCGTCAGCAGGATCGGATAGCGGCGCTCCGGGTCGCGGCGGGCCAGCATCTGCGCGGTAGAGCGACGTCCCACCCCGGCAAGAAACCGGCGGCGCTCCGCGGGCAGCACCGAAAGGTCCAGCGCGTCGGCACCGATGCCACGCAAGAACCGCAGCTTGCCGATCTCGGCCTTGATCGCCTCCGGCGAGGCCTGCGTTGCGCCCGTGCCAAGCCAGTGCAGCCGAGTACCTCCGAGCTCGTCGTCCACCACCAGCAGCCGATCAAGATCGGCCATCAACTGCGGCGTAAGTAGATGCTCGACGCGGATGAAGGTCTCCGCCTTCGCCGCCGCGCGAGCCGCGGCGACCCGCTCGACCAGCCAGACCGGGCCCGGGCGGATCAGCCGGGAGCTACGCAGCTGTTCGCACGCCAGCTCGAACAGCAAGCTCGACGAGTCATGCTCCATCGCGCGGGCCAACAGAAACTGATCCAGCTCCTTGAACTCCACCTCGACCCCGACTCGCCAGCCGAGGAACGCGGCGACCTCCCGCAGATGATCGGTGCGCGTCTGGTCCCGAGTCCCGTACCCATGCAGCGCTTCGGGGGTGGCGCTCAACTGCGCGCACAGCCGCTCCAACGCCGCCGGCGGTGCAGCAGTTATCTCATCCGGGACGAACCCCAGCCACGGCAACGCGCACAACTGTACGGCAACACCGATCCGATTCGTCTCGCCCCGATGGCTATTGACGAAGGCCACGTCGCCGGGCATCAACGTGAAGAACCGGATCAGCTCATCGGCGCCGATCGCGTCCGGAAACCGGCGCAGCCGATCGAGTTCCGCCTCCGAGAACACTCTCGTCGCCATCGACCACCGCCACGACAGATCAGGACCAAGGTTCGAAGCTAGCCAATCACCCGGCACCGTCGCACGACAGTGTCCGGCAGCTTGGCGTTGGATTTTCGGCGATTACTGCGGGCACCCCGTCCAGCGGCAGGGAATAGCGACTGTTGCCCGTTGACGGCGGGTGGGCAGACGCGCGGGTCGTCCAGAGGTACCGGCGCCGGGGCACCGGGCGGGCGGCGCTTGGGCCGAATCGTGCCGGGGACGCGGCGGCCGTGCTTCACGATCGGTTGGGGGTGCGGGAAACGGACCCCGTCGAGCAGCAGCGTGAGCTGGTTCGCCGCGGTCTGGCGCCGGGCGGGCCACGCGGGGTCGGTGAGCCGGATCGTGTTCAGACACGGCCGGCAAAGACCGTCGTCGGTGTTGACGTTGCTCACGTGCCGGCAGCGGACACACATCGCCATCCCGGGGTGGGTGCTGCGCCAGCTGCGACAGGCTTGCACTGCCCGACCCTGCCGGGGAACTGGCCCCAGCCGTGGCAGGCGGTGCATTCCCGCGCCGGGCGCGGTCGCGACACCGCCGGGATCAGTTCGGCGGCAGGGAGCGCCGGCCCTTGCCGCCGCTTCGCGGCACCGGCCCGCTCGCATCGCTGCGCCCTCCCCTGCCTTGGCCGCTTGCCGCGACCTGCTCGTTCGCGACGTCGTCGCTGGCGGCGACGGGTTCGGCTTCCATCAGGTCGGCGACGGTGCAGTGCAGCGCGGCGCAGATCATGTCCAGGTCGTCCAGTCGGACCGTAATCGGCTTGCCGCTCCATAGTGCGGCGACCTTGCTCGAGGACGGCGTGAATCCGATCTCGGTGAACGCAGTGAGCAGGTCGCTGGGCCGCCAGATGTCTTGCCGGGCCGCGGCCCAGCGCAGGTTCCACTTCATCGCCGGCTGCCTCTCATCGCAGGTGTCCTTGATCCATCACGAGCCGCTGCGCCGCACGCTCGGATGCAGCTAGGTTCGCGTGCTCGGGGTCGGCGTGAGCAGTGCTCAGGTACTCGACCGTGGTGGTAGGCCGGAAGTGACCGAGCAGCTTCTGCACCTCCCACAGCGACATCCCTGACTCGAAGTTGTGGGTCGCGCACGCATGGCGCAGCAGGTGCGGATGCAACACCTTTACCGGCCCGGACAGGTGCAGTTCACTGGCTGCCTTCAGCGCGCGACGAAACGTCGACGGGGTCACCGCGATCCCGGGAACTGGCAGGTTCAGCGACGACACCGCCCTCGCGATCCGCTCCGACGGGAACAGCGGTGCGACCGGGCTGCTCGGGTCGTCGCTGAACTCGCCGCGGACCTCCTCGACATACCACCACAGCAGGTCGCGGCCCTCGGCGAACAGATACGCCTCCCGCGGTCGCGGCCCGGAGCCCCGCGCGCCCTTGCCCGCAACGAGGAACCGGCCCCACTGCCCCGATTCCCAATGGACGTCGCCCATCTGCAATCCGCACAGCTCCGCCGCTCGCACCCCGGACAGGTAGGTCAGCTTCGCCATCACGTAGTCACGCCGGGCGATCACCGGCTTGCGCGCAGTGTCCAGCGCCGTGCGCCAGGACGCGAACATCTCCCGCGTCGCCCGCCGCGACGGCGGGATCCGCAGCCCGAAATCACCGCGATGCACCGGCCGGTTGAACGGGTCGATCGGCGACTCGACCGTCACCCCAAACCGGCGGGCGATCTCGCCGCCATAGCGCTGTTCCAGGAACGCGAAGAAGTGATCGAGCCGGTTGATCTTCGACCGCATCGTGCCCCGACCCCTCTTGCCCGGCCCGGCGAAATACACATCGACATGACGCGGTGTAAGCCGCCACGGCACCAGGTCGTAATGCCGACGCACCTCGATCACCGGCTGCGTCAGATGCTCCAACGTCGCCGCCGCCAACCCGGCAACATCGCGCGCCCACAGATACTCCGCCACGCTGTCCAGGAAAACCGCCTGCTCATCACCGTCGCTCGCGGTTGCCGCGGCCCGCCGCTGCAACGTGACCACGTCGGCCAACCCAGCTAGGGATTCATTCTCGCTGCCCGCCACGCGGTCGTCGGCGATCGGCAACACAGCCAAGACCGAAAGCGGTGTCCGTGAATCCCTCACGATTGCCGAGATTAGCGGACAATGGGCGGGATAGTAAGTCGCTGTCCTAGAATCTAGGCGAGCGTGACAACCGCTCGCGAGGCCCGTCTCCTCAGGCGCAGGTGTTATCCAGCCACCCCCCGACGGCCCGCGAACCCGCCTCTATTCCAGTAGGTTGCTCGCCCGCCCGACAGGCAGCAGCTCGACACTGCGGTCGTTGGCGAAAGTGTTGCGTTGCGCCTGGCTCCAGTGACTGGCGCCGAGTGCCCAGCTTGTGGCCAAGGGTAGGACGTGGTCGACCTCGACACCGTCGGGTTTGTCCCCGCTGAAGGTGAGCGAGGTTCCGGTGTAGGGGTCCGCCAGTCGGCCCGATTCGATCGAGCAGTGCGACCCAGATCGGTAGACGACGTCGGTCATAGCGGCTCGGAGGAGGTCCTGGCGGGTGTTGCAGCCCGAACCGCTTGTGTCGTAGGCCCACGCCTCCCCGAAGCTACAGGCGTGCCCGTGGCCGCAGTCCCGGTCATAGCCGGCGACCCATGGCCGCGTGAGTAGCGCGTGCTGATCGGCCAGCCAGGTGAGAGCCGCAGCCGGGCTCAGGAGCGCGTTGATGACCGGCGTGGGCGGCCCGCTCGGCACGCGTGTGCTCGCGGGGTGCCCGGCCGTCTGGTTGGCCGTGGCCAGGTCGCGGCAGGCGACGAGGAGCGCGAGGAGCAGCAGCATCCCGGCGGCATCGCGGACGAGGGATCGGCTACGGGGGCGTCGGCTTGGCACTCCCCCACGGTCGCACCGCCCCCTGACAGGCCAGGCTTCCCGCCAACAGTCAGAACGGGTCATAGCGTGCTCGGGGTGGAGCGGGACTGTTCCTCGTTAGTCGTCAGTCCGGAGCGGGCGCCGCGATCTCGCCGTTTGCTACGGTCAGGAGCCGCCGTCCGCGTGGCGCCAGGCTGGGCGGCCCGGAAATCGGCATCACGATCAACTCATCGCGGACCAGCCAGCGAAGCTGCAACCGAATGGAGTCACCGTCCAGGTAGTGCCCAGCCATGATCGCGGTGTCGTCCCCGGTCGGCCCACGCAGCACACGCCCTTTCTGGACAGCTCGCAGCAGCTCGAGGTCATCGCTGCGGGCCAGGATTTCGAGGTCAGTGCGGATGCGGACGGGACGGCGGGCCATCGCCTGATCGTCGCAGCACCGCGGCTAGTTTGTCGAACAGGTGTTCGATCAGTTATCCAGGGTTGATGAGGCCAGCTCCAGCAGGACGTCCGCGCGACACTTGAGTTCGGCTGGACACCAGCACGCCAGATCCCTGCCTGCCAGCTCGACCCTCGCTTCGGCCACTAGCTCAGGCCGTGGAGGGAGGTGGGCCCGGTAGCGAGGCCCCAGCGGGCGCGTTGCCGGCCGGGGTGCGCTGTACGGCCGATACGGGTTGGCCCACTTGTTGGGTACGCCACCGAGACTTCCCCCGGCGGAAGGCGCCACCCGGCCGCCCGGGACACCCTGACCCGTCGCATCATCGCCGGGTCGCTACACAGCCCTCCGTCGCAACAGCAGAGCGGCCGCGCTCGGCCTGGTCGACCGCCTCGAAAAATGGTCACGACGCCGCGGACGCGCATTGCAGATGATCCACGTCGGCGACGGGCATCCTGTACCCCTCCCCCGGCTGGGCGGTCGTAGGCCGGGAGCGGGCGGTGATGGGCCGGTGTTATCGCTGTCTGCCGGCGCGGCGCTGCAGGAACTCGTGGAACTTGGGGGCGGTGTAGTCGTACTGGCCGCGCTGGATGCGGTAGACGACGCCCTGGTCGCTGAGCCTGCCCATGAGGACATTGACGTTCGCGTCGGTCTTACCGGAGCGGCGGCGGATGTCGGCGCTGGTCAGCGGCGGGTAGGGACAGCCTGCTGTCGCCATGAGCAGGTCTTGCTCGGCCGGGGTGAGGACGTCGACCCGGTTGTCGTAGAAGTCGGCGTCGAGGCGCCGGTAGATCTCGGGCTCGACCGCGTCGAGCAGCGCGGGGGTGATATTGGTGAGGGTCGCGTCGCGCGCGGCCTCCCAGAGTTCGGCGCCCCAGAGCTGGATGAAGAACGGGTAACCCTCGACCTCGTCGACGACGCGGTCGACGACATCCGCGTCGATGGCGATGGACGTCCCCTCGGCGGGGCGGAGCAGCGCGTCAGCGGCGTCGGCCCGGCTTAGGGCGCCGATCTGTTCGCCGCGGAACATGCGCTCGGTGTAGGTGCGTGCGCGCAACAGGTTGGAGCTCAGGCTGGGAAGTCCACACAGTACGATCCCGATCGGCAATTCCTGCTCTTGAAGTGTGTTGATCGCGACGATGAGCGCCGAGAGCGGGTGCTGGCCGTTGCGGTCTGTTTCGTCACGCAAGACCTGGGCTTCGTCGAGCATGAGGAGGTAGCCGGCGAAGTCGGCCTCGACTGCCGCGTTGGTAGCGTCGTAGAGCGCTTTGGCCAGGCTGGTGGTGCGGTCTCCCGCGAGCGGGTCGATCGAAAAACTCAGGTCCTCCCACGTGACCTGCAGGGTGCGGGTGTGGCGGGCGACATCACGCAGACGCTTCCTCACCCGCTCGGCGCGCGACGCCCGCAGCTGGGCTTGGCTGGCCAGGCCGACTGTGGCCTCGAGCAGTGTCGCGTCGCGGTTGTGGCGCGGTTCCACCTGCATACGGCTGGTCAGCCAGTTGCCGTCGCCGGCGAGCTCGTCGAGACGCTTGAGCAGGACCGACTTCCCTACCCCGCGCAGGCCAGTGATCCGCACGTTCGCCGGCAACTGGGGCGAGGCGTCGAGGACCGCGCGGAAGCGTCGCTGCTCGGCGTCGCGTCCGGCGAGGAACAGCGGCCGAATCGCGGCACCCGGGCGATACGGATTCCGACCGTGTCCCGTCCCAGCACTCATAACAGCCTCTCTGTTAGTTGCTGCAATCCTAACAGTTAGAGGTGCTGAGGCGGTGACCACTCCCCCGCTGCAAGCCGGTCCGCGCGATCACCACGGCGACGCTCCGGTGTCGCACACCGCGCAGTGTCGGCCACGTCGGGAGCGCAGGGGCGCGCTACGACACTTTCTCGGTTTCTCGGTTTCTCGGTGCTGGGACGGTGTCGTCGACCGTGATGCCCAGTCCGATCAGGTACTGGTAGACCCCGGCCGAGTAGATGTCGCGGATGCGGACGTCTTTGATACCTGCGACGCGCAGCTCGGGCCGCAGTGCGAGTAGCTTGTCGCGCACTGAGGATCGGACCCGGGTGCCGAACTGCTGCCCGGGTGCGCGCCGCAGCGTGGCGGGTAAGGCGGCGACGACGCTCAGGATGTCGTCGAGGTCTTCGGGTAGCCGGTCGAGCGCCTGGTCGATCATCCGCTCGCGGAACACACGCTCCCCCAGCCGCTTGGTCTCGTCACGTTCCCAGACGTTGAGTGCCATCACGAGCTGCGGGGCGAGTTCGAGGGTCCACTTGACCACCGTCTCGCCCGAAGCTTCCAGGCGGCCCTCCGGCCCGGCGAACGAGCGCGACGGGGTAAGCGGCGCCGCCGCCGGCCGCCGGCGTTTGGCGGGTGCCACACCTTGCCGGGCTGCTGCGCCGGCCTGCGCGGGCTCGTTGGCCACAGATTGCGCAGTCGCGTCGCCCACGGTCACGACCTCGGGCACGGGCACGGACACGGACGAGATCGGCGGGCCCGCTGGTAGGGGGGCCGGATCGACACTGGGCGGCGGAGTCGGATCGGGTGCCAGTTGCTCCTCGGTCGATCGGCGGGCGAGCGAGTCGGTGCGGCCGGTCAGGGTCGAGGCCAGGTTGGCCATTCCGCGCGGGCGTTTGGCGGCTGGCTTGTCCGGCTCGGTCCTGGCCATCGTCAGCCCGCCATTTCAGGGGCGGTGAGCACTTCGGTGAGCCGATCAGAGATCTCGTCAGCGACAGCGCGGTAGGTCTTGCCAATGCCGTAGTTGCGGTTGGCCAGCGCGGCCGGGATGCCGCCGGCCGCAGCTTTGGACGCGAGGCGGCTGGCCGGGATGCTCTGCTCGAACACGTGCAGACCGGACTCGCGCAGCAGCCCGGTGATGAACTGGCTTTCCTCGCCCTCGACGACTTTATTCAGCAGGACTCCGAGGATGCGGAGATTCGGGTTGAGTGGGCTGTTCGCGACCTGGGCGACTTTGGCGGCGTACACCTTGGTGGAGGCGAAGCTCAGGGTCTGCGGCTCGGACACGATGACGATTCCGTCGGAGGCGACCATCGCCACGACGCCCAGGCCCTCGATCTTCGGCGGTGTGTCGATGAAGCAAAGTTGGTAACGCTCCCCCACCGACTCAAGCAAGGTGCGCAGCCGGAGCAACCCGCCGATCTTGTCGTTGTCGATGTCATTCTCGGCCAGCTCCAGGGCGCGCTCGTCGCCCGGCAGCAGGTCCACGCCGGGCGCGACGTCGCGGATCACAACCTCGTCGAAGGTGGGCGTCGGGTTCACCTGGGAGTTCAAAAGGTCGCCCAAGCTGTAGCCCTTGCGGGCCTGCTGGCCAAAGCTCAACGTCAAGTGCGATTGCGGGTCCAGGTCTACGGCCAGCACCTTGAGCCCGAACTCCCCTGAGATGGCTGCGAGGTTCGCCGTCACGGTCGTCTTCCCGACGCCGCCCTTCTGCTGCCCCGGAGTGACTACGTACACGGCACGCTCCCTTCGATGCGCTAAGGACGGCTGGCGGCAGGCATGCCCGCGCGAACGAGTCTATGGGCGACTGGACGGCGGGCCGGGATATTGCACGTCAGTCGGCGTGTCGTTCGGCATGAATGGCGGGCCGCATATCCGTAGGTACGTGCGCGCGCCGGTACGTGAGGCCGGGCGGCGGCATGGGTCCACGGCTGTAAGAAAGAGCGAAACCGAGAACCCGAGACCGCGGACTGGAATGTTCGGGCTCGCTCGCCAACTAGCACGCGGGCCAGAGCGGGCTACCGATACCCGCCTCAGGGTGCCCGGGTCGGCCGCTGGGGGCTTGTTGGGCGTTCGACCACCCTCCCAGCAGGCTCTGCGGCTCCTCCCACTTCTGAGGCCGCCTCCGTGTGCCGTTCGGAGCACGTGGGTGCGCATGTCTTCAGTGTGTAGGGATGGTCGGCGTTGCACGTGCCAACAGCGAGCGTGTCGGGGGACTCTGTGAGTGGGCGCTTGCACAGCGCACACCGCTCGGCGCTGAACCTGCCCAGCGCGACGAGGCGGGCGGTCACGCTCACGGGTTCGTAGGTTCGCTGCCCGGGGTGGCGTCGCAGGCTACCGGTCTGCTGAGACCGGTACAGGCTGATGAGTGTTGAGATGCGGCGCACAGCGGTGTAGTCGGCACGGGACGCTGGTTCCGTCACCGACCGCAGTGCGGGGGCTTGCTCGTCGCCCGTGGTGTCTGGGCAGTGGTGCAGGCGCAGGCAGGTGCTAGGTGCTGGGAGGCCCGGATCGATCTTGCTGGCGTGGGCGTAGGGCAGGACGACGTAGCGGTCGTACGCCTCGACCTGGTTCAGCGGGAACTCGGCGGCCTCGAAGGTCTGTGGCCCAGCGTCGGTGGGCAGCCGCAGAATGTCTCCACGGCAACTCGGGCACAGGTCCCGGCCAAATGGCTTCATGGTGGCGTCGCCGAATCGGGCCGGGGGAGTCGGCAACCTATGCAGACCGGCGTCGTCACCCGGCAGCCTCTTCGTCGGGGCTAAGCAGCTGAGCGCCGAGCTTGGTTCGAAGCAGCTCGATCGCGGTGGCCTCCTCGAGGTTGATGCGCCAGTCGGGTCTGGGTGGGTCGGCGGCGTGAAGGATCTCGTCCGCTGTTGGGGGGGCCGCGCCGGGTATGTTGGCGGGACGTTGTGAGATGCCGGGCCACGCGACGCTGAAGGCGCCGGGGTAGTGGATCTCCTCCAGTCCATGGAGCAGTCGTAGCGCGTTGCGTTCTTGCCGCCACTTCCTGACGAGGTCGTGTAGTCGGGTGGCGATGCCGTTGAGCCGGGCGAAGCGGGTCAGGCCTCGCCGGCCGACGGTCCATTTCCCGCCTCGACGGCGGCGGGCCAGGCCGGCTCGCTCGAGTTCGGTGAGCGTCGCGTACACCGAACGCAGCGGCATGTGGGCGACCGCCGACAACTCGGCCGGTGTTTGTGGATCGCTCGCTGCGCTCAGGGCTGTGTGCAGCCGGTACGCAGGGCGGGGGAGCAGGCTGAATGCGGGATGTATGCCGATCGGGGCCGGTGGGAGCTTCTTGTCGTCGGGGAGCTGGTCAAGGTACTCATCCGGTATCCGCAGCTCGTAGACGTCGGGTTCGACGCCTCGGTCGGAGTCGATGAGCAGGATGAACGGGTCAGCCTCGCTGGCCAGAACCTTCAATGTCTTGGCCAGGCCGGAGTGCTCCACCGCGGTTCCGGTGCCCATAGACAGATGCCGGACACCGAACGCGGGGTAGATGGTCTGAGAGCGACGGGAAGCGTCTCCCAGCGCAGTCAGGACGAGTTCGATTCCGTAGGACTGCTGACTGTCCCAGCGACCTGAGTGAATGGCTAGCTGGAGCGCTGCAACCCAGCGTCGCAGGTGTAGCCGTGCGGCTGAGCCCCCTCCCCCCCGTGGGCGCGTAGCGCTGGTGTGGATTCTGTGCAAAGGGAGTTCGTGGAGTCTGGCCTGGGCGCGGGTGAGGTCGCCGGCAAGGGCGGTGGCGGCGTAGCGCTTGCCGTAGTGCTCGCTGTACAGCCCGGAAAGGCCGGCCCAGCGGCCTTTCCGGACCTCCGTGTCTATGTCCTGGGGTGTCCATCCGCGGCAGAGGGCGTGCAGGAGGACGGCGGCACGGGCTTCGGAAGCTGACGGATAACGGTCGGTCGGGTAGGCGCCGGTGACCGCGATCGCGGCGTAGGACTTGGCGAGCGGCCGCCACGGGCCCGGGTCGGCACCGGCAGCGGGGGAGTGGAGGTCGATCGTGCGGCGGGTTTCCTCCGGGGTCGGCAGCTGGGCGAGGAACGCCGACCAGGCGGCCGAGCTGGTGCGCCGGTTCAGCGCGTGGTGGACGCCTGCCAGTGGAGTGATCAGCCGCTGATGTCCGCCGTCGCGGTGCGTTGCGCCTGGGGGCCGGATACAGCCTTCAGTGAGGTTGACCAGCGGCCCGGGATCCAGCGTGGGTAACGCTCCGGATGCTCGGAGATGGCGAGCCATCGGCGCGAGATCGGAGTGGCTGAGCTTGTGATCGAGAAGCACGTAGACGTGGCGACCGCCGCTGACGCTCTCGTCGACCAGGTAGGCGCAGCCTGCCTCGGCAAGCCATGCGGTGAGCCGTTCGCAGTCGCGTAGGACCGCGCCGCGGGTGGCCTTCTTCTTGCAGTCGAGGTCGAACGCGACGCACTGCGTCTCGCCGGCCGGGTCGTACGTGCGCACCGCGGCGGGAGCTTGCGGGCGCCGATTCGGATCGAGTCGCTGTTCCCAGCTTCGTTTGTACTGACGGCCGTCGCGGGATACTCGAACTCGGTCAAATGCGGCGATTGCGGGCGCAATCAGTCGCCAAAGATGATCCGCCGACGGCGTGTCGGGCGGCTCAACCAAGTGGACTACGTCAGACAGCGAGCTATAGTCGATGACGCAACCTCCTCACTTTTGCGGGTGTGGGATTGCAGAAGTCCTTCTCGTTGGCGCGAGAGGGCACAACAGAGCCGGTGCTTGACGGCGGGGCTCTCACAGATGAGATCGAGTTGGGGTTGGCGCCCCGAACGATCACGAAGCATCAGCGGCGGTATGGGGTAGGCGCCCCGTCCGCCGCCGCTTCATTTAACGGCTAGGCACTGAGTAGCTCCTGTCCCTCGGAGACGCCCCTGCGGCGACGTCGCAGGCGTGGCCTTAGCTCGCCGAACACTCTGAGCTCGAGCAGCTCCTGCATGCTGACGTCGTTCTCGAGCGCTTCGGCCTTCAACGCCTCACGTTGCTCAGGCGACATCTGAAACTCGACGCCCACCACCGGGTTCGGAGTCGTTCTCGTCGTCATGCCGAGGATCATGCCGGAGCTCGGCTCGGTTTCCTCGTGACACGCCGTACGTCTAGGTCTAGGACCTGCGTCGAGTTCGGCACGATGGAACCCCTCATCGCTTTGTCCCACCTGTACCAGCAGCACCAGGAAGGCCATGCGAGAAACCTTCTTGGAGGGGTCTGCCATGGGTAGTCATGCCCTTCCTGCGTGCCGGAAAAGTTCCGATTTCGCCTTGACTTACTCGATCATCACGAGGCAGCGTGGAGTGGGGCGGTGGCCGTGTTAACCCGCGGGGGCGGAGCGTGTCACCCCTGGAACTAGGGAGGTTGCATGGAATTCAGGAACTCAGGGCCGGTACGGAGCAGGCGCGCAGTGTTCCCCGTATTCCTCGCAGCGGCACTCCTGGCCGGTTGCGGAGGTAGCAGCGGCGTACATACCCAGACACTCTCCTCGACGCCGACTGACCCGCATACGTCGTCAAGTCGCAGCTCCTCGGCAAACTCGTCGCAGCCACCGTCAAGCTCCTCAGGTGCGCCCAGCGGCACCATCCCGACTCCGACAGTGACACCGCCGGCACAGGCCGCTGTCAACGCGTACTACGCCGATTTCAACGCTGATACCGCCTCGAGCCGCGCTCCCGATCACGCGGACCTGAGCTGGGTTGCGAAGTACGAGACGGGCAAGGCGCGCACCCAGACGCAACAGGCTTACGCATTCATGAAGGCCCACGGTCGTGCATTTAGAGGAACGCCGCCTAACCCGAGCGTGAAGGTGAGATCAGTCTTATCGGACAAAGCCGTAATTCTGACCAGCTGCCTGCTTGTCGACAAATCGAATCCCTGGGTCCAGTACGCCACTGCGACGGGAAACGCGATCCCGGTGGCGAAACGTAACCCCCCACCGCCGTACCTGCTGACGATCTTCATGAGGACCGGGTCCAGCGGCGACTGGCAGCTCTATGACGTGCTGCAATCCGCAGACAAGACGTGCCGAGGATGATGCAAATGAAGCGCATATGGACGGTCTTCGCAGCACTCGCCGTCACGCTTTCTCTGCTGGTGGCCGCTCGGTCTGCCGACGCAGCGCCGCGCGACGGCGGTACCTGCAATATCAAGATCGACCCGACCTGCACAGTTGACACTGGCGGTGGCGGTGGCGGTGNNGCGGTGGCGGCGGTGGCGGCGGCGGGAGCGCCGCTGATCCGTGTGCTCCGTATCCGAACGCGCCGTACGGTTCGAAGCCCCCGGCGGTGTCGCAAGCGTGTGCGGATCAGTTGCAGGGGAAGTACTGCAACGCCATCTTGGGCGACATGCTCGGGGGGCTGAAGTACCCAAGCCCGAACAACCTGACCCCCGCGCAGACCGTACTGGTGAATAAGAACCTCGCGGCGGTGGGCTGCCCAGCGATCGTGACTACGGCGACACTGGCCCAGCAGGCATTCGACACCATCGTCTTTCCGCATCCGTCGGGCCATAGATCGCCTTCGGAGGGCTTGGATTACAACGGTTACCCGATGACCTATTTGCGGTTGTGGACCTACTTCTGGACTGACCCGGCGACGTGGAAGACGCTGACTGCTACAGCGTCGGCGGCGGGGCTAACCGCGACGGTGACCGCGGTGCCTGTCTCGTTGTCGTTCGACCCAGGAGATTTCTCGGCAGTTCAGTCCTGCGCAGGCGCTGGCCGCCCGTGGGTGGAGTCGGATGGAAACAGTGCCCCGAGCAGTGGTGCGTGTGGCTATCAGTATTCCAAGGTGACCGGTCCTGGCTATGACCATCCGATCACCTCGACGCAGACGATCGTCTGGAAGATCACGTGGACGGGCACCGGTAACACGGGCGGTCAGATTCCGGGTCTGTCTACATCGACATCAGGGCAGCTGAACGTGCTGCAAATCAAGACCGTGAACCGGTAGCTCGAAGGAGCGACGCATGACCTCTTTGAGAAGTGACGCGAAAGCGTCGATGAATGGCCATGGCGCACCTCCATCGGCGCGGGTGGGGAGGCCGTTGCCGATCCGGCAGAAGCATCCCGGGTACGCCGCGCTTGCGGTGGTGTTAATCGTTGGCCTGGCCGCGGTGGGGTCGTATTTCTACTCCCAGGCTGGGAAGAAGATCCCGGTCGTGGTGGTCACGACCGACGTTCCGGCCGGTCACAAGATTCAGCGTTCTGATCTGTCGACGGTTCAGGTCGCGGGCCGGGTAACCGCGATCGGCGGTGCGAACCTGACCTCGGTCGTCGGTGAGAGCGCCGTGGTGGAGTTGCTGCCGAACACGCTGCTTCAGCGGGCGATGGTCACGTTGGCGCCGGCATTGGACAGTTCCGCCGCGCAGGTCGGTGTCGCGGTCACGCCGGGTCAGATCCCGGCCAACGGGCTGAAACCCGGGGACACGGTGGAGATTCTGCAGCTTCCGGCGAAGAACACGGCCAGCAGCGCGGCGCCGACCGCGCCGATCGTCTTGGCGCAGAGCGCGACGGTCTACAGCTCGGCGAGCAACCCGGCACAGTCAGGCGGCACGTTGCTGACGCTGGTTGTGCCGAAGTCGGCGGCGGCTGCGGTCGCGGCGGCGAGCAACTCCGGGCTGATCGCGCTGATCCGGGTGGGCCAGTGATTGTCACGGTCTGCGCGGACAAGGGGTCTCCGGGTGTGTCCTGGACGGCGACCGCGCTGGGCATGATGTGGCCGGGGGAGCGTGTGCTGCTGGAGGCTGACCCGTCCGGTGGGGATGCGGCACTGCGAATGCGGACGCCGGAGGGGCATCTCCTTGCTCGGCACCCCGCTCTGCGGGCTCTGGCGGTGGACGTCCGGAGCGGAAGCCTGCCGACGTCGCTGCTCAACTATGCGCACCAAACGAGCCTGGGCATCCCGGTTATCCCGGCCACCGATATGCGAACCGAGGACTTCGCGCTTATCGCCCGCCAGTGGCCGGCGGTCGCAGCGGCGGCCGACAAATGGTCTGGTGCCGTGATCGCCGATCTCGGCCGGTTGCAGGAGGACAACTCCGCGGGACCGATCGCCGCCGCGTCGACGATCGTGCTGCTGATCGCTCGAGCGACTCCGGAGGGGCTTTACCACCTGCGTGAGCGGGCCAGTGCCCTTACTGCCCGCCTCGGTCAGGGCCTTCACGGCCGGTCGCCGCTGACGGTAGCGGTGATCTGCCCGGCCCGGGAACACTCCGCGCGGTTGCGTGATGTGCAGGTGCAGCTCACGGCCGAGGCAACAACGTCGAACATTCCGGTGGCAGGCTGGATCGCCGAGGACGAGCGGAGCGTCCAGGCGCTTCGAACGGGGCAACTGACGAAGAAGCTGGCCGGCGGTGACCTGCTCAAATCCGCTCGCGAGCTGATCCATTCGCTGACTGCCTGGCGTCCGCCGGCTGAGGCTCGGCAGTCGCCGCCGTGGCCCGGACCGGCCGCGGCTGCTCCGAGTCCGCCCGGGGCACCCCCGATGAACGTGGGCGGGTGGTCACAGTGAGCGATCTTCTGGATTACACGTTGATCCGCAAGCTGCAGGGCCAGGTCGCGGACGCGCAGTTGGCGGATCGGCGCCAACTGCAAGGGTCGGGCCAGCCGGTTCGCAACACGGCCGATGAGCAACAGCAGGCGCAGAGCATCATCCGTCAGGTCGTCTCCCAGCATCTGCAGGACATGCTCGCCCGGCGGGAGGAACTGCCTGCCGATCCGGCGTTTGAGACACGCTTGCGGGCGGCGATCTTCAGCGCCATCTACGGCGCTGGGGAGCTGCAGGAGCTGCTGGACAACGAGTTGATCGAGAACATCGACATCAATGGTTGCGCGCAGACCTGGGTGACCTATGCCGGCGGGATCAAGGAACTGTGGCGGCCTGTCGCGGCGACGAACGAGGACTTGATCAGCATCGTGCAGAACCTCGGCTCCTACGCCGGGATGAATGCCCGCCCGTTTAGTACGGCGACTCCTACGTTGGATGTGCGGCTGCAAGACGGGTCGCGTTTGGCCGCTCTGATGTCGGCCACTCAGGCACCGATCGTCAGTATCCGCCGCAACCGGTACCCGCAGATGTTCCTGCGGCCGGATCTAGCGAGCGCGGCAACGAAGCCGGGCAAGGAGGTGCTGCCGGATCTGGTCTCGTTGGGGACGGTCGATGAGCAGCTCGCGGAGTTCCTGTTCGCGGCGGTCCGCTCACGCTGCAACATCGTCGTCGGTGGCGCGACGGATGCTGGAAAGACTGCCCTCCTGCGCGGGTTGATCAACTGCATCGAGGCTATGGAGCGCTTGATCACTATCGAAATAGCGTTCGAATTGGGTCTTGAGCGTCACCCCGAGCTGCACTGCGACGTGGTGCCGATGGAAGTGGTTCTGGCTGACGCCGAGGGTCGCGGCGGGTTGGACATCGCGGAATTGGTGCGGCGCACGCGCCGGCACAACCCCAGTCGCGTAATCGTCGGCGAGGTGCTCGGGCCGGAGGTTGGGGAGATGTTGTCGGCGATGGCCCAGGGCAACGACGGATCGCTCTCAACGATCCATGCCCGGGACGCGGAAGAAGTGTTCAACCGCATCGCGACCTACGCAGCCCAGTTCAGCAACGTGAGCTTCGAGGTGGCGCATCAGCTGATGGCTGGAGCGATCGACTTCGTGGTGTTCATCGAGAAGAACCCGAAGCTGGGTATGCGTCGAACCGTCACGCAGGTGATCGAGGTGGCCGGGATGATGAACGGCCGCGTCGGCCGAGCGCCCATCTTCAAACCGTCGCCGGAGGACGGCCGCGCGGTCCGTAACACCGAGGTGGCGATCGGGCGCATGGCCAAGTTGGCGCGGGCCGGCTACACCGACGGGATGCCGTCCTGGAGTACCACAAACCAGCAGGGCGGGTGGTGAGCGATGCCCGAGCTGAATGTGCTGCTGGCCGCGCTGATCTGCGGCGGTATCGGCGCCTCGGTGCTGCTGCTGGTGATCGCGCTGCGCGGCACTGTGCTGGACCCGACCCGCCCGCCGAACCGGATCGAGGCACTGCTAGAGCGGCCGCGGTCACCGCTGCTGATGCTGCGCCTGGCTGTGGGGGTGTTGCTCGCGGTGCTGATCTTCGTTGTCACTCGGTGGCCGGTCGCGGCGTTGGGTCTCGGCGGGCTCGTGGCGTTCTGGCCGGCCCTGATGGGCGGGTCGAAGGAGGAGCAGCAGCAGATCGTGCGTCTGGAGGCGGTGGTGACCTGGTGCGAGGCGCTGCGTGACACCACGACCGGGCACGCGGGTTTGGAGCAGGCGATCCCGGCTACGGCCGAGAACGCGGCACCGGCGATCCGTCCGGCGCTGCTGCGCCTGACCGGGCAACTGCGGTCGAAGGTTCCGCTGGATCAGGCGTTGCAGGACCTCGCCGAGCAGCTGAACCACTCGGCCGATCTGATCATCGCGGCGCTGCAGATGAACGTCCTTGCTCGCGGTGACGGCCTGGTCGGTGTGCTCACCAACCTGGCCGTCGCGGGACGGGAGGAGCTGGATCTGCGGCGCCGGATCACCGCCGGCCGGGCAGGTGACAGACGCGCGGTTCAGCTGATGCTGGGCATCGTGTTGGCGGTCGCGACGTTCCTGGTGCTGTTCTCGCACACCTACACCGCGCCGTACCGGTCAGTGGCCGGCCAGGTGGCGCTGGCGGTCGTGATCGGTCTGTTCGCGACGTCGTTCGCGTGGATACGCAAACTGGCGAGCGCGAAGCCGGCGACACCATTCCTGCC
>QHBY01000223.1:18525-20152 GCA_003244245.1 Pseudonocardiales bacterium | reverse complement strand
GCAGATGTGCGGAACGTCAGTCCATAGTCAGAGGACTCCGAGTTTCCCGACCTCCCAGAGCTCTCCTGCGGTCGGTGCGTCTCGTAATCCCCTTTACCGGTAGCGCCCTGCCTGGTCCTCGCCTCTTTCCAGAACGGCGAATCAGACTTGGTTTGAGCGCCCTTCGGGGCCTCGGCACCCTGACGAGCTTGGATCTTCTTCTGGATCGGAATCGACTTGGGCACCTGAATCGGCACCGGAACCTGGACCGGCACTTTGACTGGCGACTGGACCGGCAACGAGACTGACGCGGGAATCACCTGCGACGGATCCCATGTCCCCGTCGTCCCGGTCGAGCCCGCCGTCGGCTGCTCCGGGTTCATCGCCGAGCAGGATCCATGATCAATCAGCTCCTGGGCGCACGCCGGTGTTGTGTGTGTGGACTCGCCGGCTGCGGGCTGGCTCGATGTGGAGTAGCTCTGGACGGCGCCGTCCGAGTCCGCGGAACCCTGCGCCAGGGAATCCGAAATGGGATGCCGATATGGTACTGGGTAAATGGTCTGCGCCGGGATCGATGGTGTTGGTGGCCGCGCCTTGGCAACCGGCGTGGCGGTCCCCACCTTAGCCGAAGGCGTACGGTCTGCCAGTGGACCGTTGGTCACTACACGCACCGGCACAGCGTTCTGATCGAGTTCAGGAAATGCCAGTACCGGCGATCTTTCACCCGGACTGAACATGCTGATCCCGGGCAATATCACCGCTAACGGCGGGCTGGACAAGCCTGCAGCCAATGCCAATGCCCCACCCATCACCGCAGCCAGCCGGACTGGCTTGCGGTTCGCCCAGCCGACGGGATCGCTCCGGTGACCTAGCGCTGATACCCCAGGTAGTGCGCGACCACTGCCGAGCAGCGTTGTCAGCTCGCGTCGCCCGCGTCGCTCCCAACCGGAGCCGACCGCACGGCCTGCCACGTCATGGATATAAGCAAGCAGGCTCCGTGCGTCAGATCGACTGACCGGGTCCTTCGCGAGACCACGCAGCACCAGCTCTCGTACCGGTTCGGGTACCACGTCTACCGGGGCGGCGCTGCGTTCATGCTTGATCGAGAGTTCGGCCACGTCGTCGGCGTAGAAGGGCGGCGCGCCGACGAGGCACTCGAAGAATGTGACCGTGGCCGCATACACGTCCCCCGCCGAGCTGGCCGGCCGATCACTCCACTGTTCGGGAGCTAGGTAAAAGGGCGTCGACCGGGCGAGTAGCCGACGACCGCTGGATGTCCAGAGCCCAAAGTCAACGAGCCGGACCCGGCCGGTAGAGGTGACGACCACATCCTCCGGCTTGACGTCGCCGTGCGCCAGCCCTGCCTCATGGCACGCGGCTAACGCAAGCAGCGAATCCTTGAGCACGACCAGCGCAGCCTCGATGCCGATCGCCCCGTGCGCCAGAAGCAGCGCACGCAATGCCGTGCCACTGACATGATCGCCGATGACGGCGACGCCATGCTCACACTCAACGTAGCGGTGGAGGCGGGCCACTCGGGCATCCCGAAGCCGTGCCAGCCGGGCGAACTCACATGCGAACCGAGCGCGGAACTCAGTGTCTGCGAGCAGCTCGGGAGACGCATAGGTGATCGCGAGCGATCGGCGGG
>QHBY01000223.1:0-18507 GCA_003244245.1 Pseudonocardiales bacterium | reverse complement strand
CATTCGGTGTCGGGCAACCACCCGGCGACCTACCGAGTCCTCACTTACCTCCCGGGGATGCACCACACCCGGAATGGACCACCCCGCCATCCCCGATCCTCCCTAGTCGCCGTTACGGTGCCGCCCCGTACCCCTCACTCCCCGGAGCGACATCCGGCGTTTGACTACAGAGCGTTCCCCGAAAGGGGCCTGGAGGCAAGGACTCGGGGCGACAAGGCACCACATTGGTGATGGAAAGTCGAAAAACGGCTTCAGTTCGTCACTCGGTCATTACTGAGCGCAACGAAGGTCACGTTGCGTAGTTGAACGCGCTGACCACCGTTAGCGGCTGGAGGACCTGCCAGCCTTGCCGGACGGTCTGCTGTTCTTGCCTCCAGGGTGCCCGCGCCGCCGTCCCCCGGGTGCGGTCTTGCCGACCGAGGTAGGCACTCCCGCGGCGGTCAATGCGTCCCCGGCCGGGGTCGTGATGTCGGCGGCCGCCGACGCAGTCTCGCCCTCACGTTCAGGGTTAGCGGCGGCCTTGCGGGCCAGCTTCTCCCGGCGCGCAGCGACCCGTTCGGCTTGCTGCCGGTAGGCCGGCCTGCCCATGGTGAGGTCTACGACCAACGGGGTCGCCAGGAAGATCGAGGACATGGCGCCGGCCAGGATGCCTACCATCTGGACCAGAGCGAGGTCCTTGAGTGTCCCGACACCCAACAGACCCACGCCGATCACCAGCAAGCTCAACACGGGCAGCACCGCGATCAAAGAGGTGTTGATCGAACGCATCAGAGTCTGGTTGACCGCGAGGTTTGCGGCCTCAGCGTAGGTTCGTCGAGTCAGCCCGAGAAGCCCGCGGGTATTCTCTTGAACCTTGTCGAACACGACGACGGTGTCGTACAGCGAGAAGCCGAGGATAGTGAGCAGACCGATGACCGAAGCCGGCGTCACCTCGAAGCCGATCAGCGAGTAGATCCCGGCGGTCACCAGCACGTCGTGCACCAGAGCTATCAGCGCTGCAAGCGCCATCCGGGGCTCGAAATACACCGCGAGGAACACAGTTACCAGGCCGAGGAACACCACCAGCGCGATCAGCGCCTGCCGGCTGATCTCACCGCCCCAGGTCGCGCTCACCGCGCTGTCACTGATCGCCTGCTCGCTAGGACGCCCGTCTTTGCCGAGCGGGTGCAGTTGGTCAAACAGTGCCCTTTTCAGGACGAATGACGTGTGGGTGTCCAGCGCCGCGGAGCGGATCAGGATGCTCGCCGCGGAACCGGTGCCGACGGTCTGCACCGACTCCGGAGGCTGGCCGACGGTGGCGGTGAAGACACGCTCGGCCTGCTGGGTACTGATCGCGCCGGTCGCCCCTTGGGCCGGCAGCTGTACCCGGGTACCGCCCTCGAAGTCGATGCCGAGGTTGAACCCCCGCAGCAGCATCGACGCGATGCAGACCGCGACGAGCAGACCGGATATCAGATACCAGATCCGCCGCCGCCCGACGATGTCCAATGCTCCGGTCCCGCTGTAGAGGCGCCCCAGCGTGCCCGCCATCTCAGGCCTCCTTTCCCGCGGTGACCAGGTCCGATCGGCCTTCGGCTCCGGCTCGCTGCGCTGCTCCGAGCCCGGACAGTCCGGGCTGGGACCACAGCCGGGACTGCGACGCCATCGCAACCAACGGGTGGGTGGCCAGGAAGACCACTACCAGGTCGAGCACCGTCGACATACCGAGGGTGAAGGCGAAACCCTTCACCTGCCCTACTGCCAGAACGTAGAGCACCGCGGCCGCCAGGAAGCTCACCGCGTCCGCGGACAGGATGGTGCGCCGGGCCCGAACCCAGGCCCGGGGCACCGCGGAGCGGAAGGTCCGGCCGTCACGCACCTCATCCTTCAGACGCTCGAAGAAGATCACAAACGAGTCCGCGGTGATGCCGATCGCGACGATGAAGCCGGCGACACCGGCCAGGTCCAGGGTGAAGCCGATCCACCGACCGAGCAACACCAGAGCGGCGTAGACGATCAGTCCGGACAACGCCAAGGACAGGATCGTCAGCACCCCGAGCGCCCGGTAGTAGAACAGGCAGTAGACGAACACCACAGCCAGCCCAAGCACCCCGGCGAGCAGTCCCGCACGCAGCGAGGCCAAGCCCAGGGTGGCCGACACCGTCTCGGACTCCGAAGGCTGGAAGGACAGCGGCAGGGAACCATACTTGAGCACGTTGGCCAGGTTCTGGGCTTCAGCCTGGGTGAAGCTGCCGGTGATGCTCGTCGATTGGCCGGGCGGGATCGCGCCGATGATCTGCGGCGCAGACACGACCTCACCATCCAGCGCGAATGCCGACTGCTTGCCCACGTTGTTCGCGGTGTACTGCGACCAGATGTCCTCGCCCTGGTGTTTGAACCTCAGCCGTACCTCGTAGCCCGTACCCACCTGGTTCTGGCCGGCCGATGCGGTGGAGACCTGTTCACCGGACAGGAATGCGGGTCCTAGCAGGTACTTAGCAGTACGGTCCTGGTTACAAGTGATCAGCGGCAGGTTCGGGTCGTCGTTGCCCCGCAACGGATTGGCGGCCGCGCAGTTCAGTGCGGCCAGCGCCTGCTGCTGCATCGCCGGGTCCTGACTCTGCAGCCGCGCTCGCGCCTGGCGGATCTGCTCTGCCACCTGTGGGTCGGCGGAATCCGCCGGGGCCTGGCCGACCGGCGCAGGGGCACTGGTGGAAGGTGCCGGTGGCGCACCAGGTGCCGGGGGCGCGGGAGATGGCGTCGGCTCGCCCGACGGCGGCGGCTGCACCTGCTGCGGGTGGACCGGCTGCGGCGGTACCGGCGTCGGCGCGACACCTGAAACAGGCGGTTGCTGGGACGCGGGCGGTGCCTTGGGCGTGCTACTGCCGGGTGGCTGGGCGCCTGGAACCGGCGCGGGCACCCCTGCGATCACCGTCCGGAAGTAGAGCTTGGCGGTCTGACCGAGGGTGCGAGCTTGATCGCCGTTCTCGCCCGGAACCGTAATGATCAAGTTGGTACCGTCGAGCACAACCTCGGCGCCGGTCACGCCGATGCCGTTGACCCGTTGCTCGATGATCTGGCGAGCTTGATCGAGGGATTCCCGTGGAGGTGGCCGACCATCGACAGTCCGGGCGGTGAGCGTCACCCGGGTGCCGCCTTGCAGATCGATGCCCAGCTTTGGGGTTGCATCCCGACCGCCAGTGAAGAAAACCAGCGAGTAGAGGAAGGCAACGATCCCAGCGAAGATCGCCAGGTTGCGCCACGGGTGGAAGCGCCCGGCCGGTGGTGCCACGTGGGTGATTCTCCTCATTCACGGCTCAGCGTCGTTCAAGTTTCAGTGCGCCAGCACCGTGATCGACGCGCGCACTGGGGATCGGATGCGGGAGCGTACCGCCCCGCACCAAGTCAGTCAGGAGTTGTCGGCGCGAGCGCTGCCGTCGACGGGTGCTGCCGGCGGCGTGCTGGCCCCGTCCTCTGTAGTGATCTTTTCTCGGATGGCAGCGCGCAACCACCTCGTACGGACTCCTGGAGCGATCTCCAGGTCGATCATGGTGTCGTTCGCGCTTCCTACGACGGTTGCGTGCAGACCGCAGGTCGTCACCACCCGGTCGCCGTTGACCAGCGACTTCTGTAGCCGTTGCGCGTCGGCTATCGCTCGCTTCTGCCGACGAGAGTTCAGCATCAGCAGCGCGGCGAGTACGGCGAGGAGCAGCAGCGGTAGGAACTGGGAGTTCATGGTTCTCCGATCACCATCAGCCTTGCGCCACCGAGTGTGCCAGGTCGCGCTCCAGGCAGGTTCGCAGCGTCTGTGGATCCCTGGCAGGCGTTCCTCCGCGCGGCGGTCGCCGGCTGACAACCTGGACACGACACTGCTCCGGATGGAGCAGCAGCCACGGCCATTCGGAGTAACCGGCGCGTCCTTCGTCGCCCGACGCGGACCTGTGGGCGCTGCGACCGAACCAGGTCTCTCAGGTTCCCAAGAGACAAAGACCGATTCCCTAGGGTTCCGCCAGCAGCCCCCATGGAATTTGCCGCAGCGGATTGCGGCCCCAGCCCGTGGACCACGGCGCCAGAGAAAGGACGGACGCGTTGCCGTCGCACCGCTACTCGAGACCTCGATACAGACCGAGCGCCCACGCCCGGGACACGCGCACGTCGGGTCCCCACTTCCTGGTATCCGATGGCGCTGCCGCTACCGGTGCGACGTTGGTGTCCGTCGGGGCGCCGACAGCCACGATGGCCCGCTCCATGCCGCAGACGAGCCCAGCGGTCAAACCGGGCGCCGGCTTCGCCGACACCCTGTTGCGCCGCATCGAAGCGGATGAGCAAGCCTTTGTCCTCCAGTACGTTCAGCCAGGCCTGGTAGGGCTCATCGACGGAACGCTGTCGACGCTGGCGCCTATCTTCGCTGTGGCCTTGCTGTCAAGTTCGCACGCTGCCCTGCTGGTCGGGCTCGCTACCGCGCTGGGCGCCGGCATCAGTATGGGTTTGTCCGAGGCGCTCTCCGATGACGGCGGCCAGACCGGTCGAGGCTCATCCACCACCCGAGGCGCGATCACCGGAGTGATGACCACTGTGGGTGGGGTCTTCCACGCCCTACCGTTCTTGATCTCTGACCGGGCGATCGCCCTGGTGTTCGCGGCCATCGTGGTCGCCATCGAGCTCGGTGTGATCGCGCTCATCCGCAAGCGCTACCTCGAGGTCTCACTTCGCTGCTCGCTCATCCAGGTCGTTTTCGGCGGCGTTCTCATCGTCGGCGTCGGGTTATGGCTGGGCGGCCTCTGACTCTCACTCGTCGAACAGCGTCGGTATGGGCTCCGCGAGAGCATCGGCGGGCGGATCCAGCTGTAAGTGCCGCCACGCGGCCGCGGTGGCCACCCGGCCACGCGGAGTGCGGGCGAGCATGCCGGCCCGGACCAGGAAAGGCTCGCACACCTCCTCGACGGTGGCCGGCTCTTCACCGACCGCAACGGCGATGGTGGACACCCCGACCGGTCCACCGCCGAAGGTGCGCACCAGCGCAGTGAGCACAGCGCGGTCCAGCCGGTCCAGGCCGAGCTGGTCGACGTCGTAGACGGCGAGCCCGGCGCGGGCTACCTCAAGGGTGATCGCACCATCGGCTCGGACCTCGGCATAGTCCCGAACCCGGCGCAGCAGGCGATTGGCGATCCGGGGCGTGCCCCGGGAACGGGCGGCGATCTCAGTGCCGCCATCGGGGCGTAGGTCCACGCCCAGGATGCCAGCCGAGCGGTGCAGCACCAGCTCGAGCTCGTGAGGCTCGTAGAATTCCATATGCGCGGTGAACCCAAACCGGTCGCGCAACGGGCTGGTCAGTGCGCCGGACCGGGTGGTGGCGCCGACCAGGGTGAACGGTGCGATCTCCAATGGAATGGAGGTGGCGCCGGGACCCTTTCCGACCATCACGTCGACCCGGAAGTCCTCCATCGCGAGGTAGAGCATCTCCTCGGCAGGTCGAGCCACCCGGTGGATCTCGTCGATGAACAGCACGTCGCCCTCGACGAGGTTGGACAACATCGCTGCGAGATCTCCGGCGCGCTCCAGGGCCGGTCCGGAGGTTACCCGGATCGCCGCACCCAGCTCCGCGGCGATGATCATCGCGAGGCTCGTCTTGCCCAACCCCGGCGGGCCCGACAGCAGCACGTGGTCCGGTGCGGCGCCACGCCGCCGCGCGCCCTCCAGCACCAACTCCAGTTGCTCGCGCACCCGGGCCTGCCCGATGAAATCCGGTAGCCGGCGTGGCCGCAGGGTGGTCTCCAGCTCGACGTCAGCCGGGTCCGCCACTGCCGAGACCGGCCGCGGGATGGTCACCGGTTCCGTCCCAGCCGGGTTAGTACGCTGCGCAGCACCTCGGAGGTGTCGGCGGGCTCGGTTTCGGTTTCGGCGAGTACCGCATCCACAGCCTGCTCGGCGTGCCGGGCCGCGAATCCGAGCCCGACCAGTGCTTCGGTCACCTGGGTCCGCACCGCGCCAGTGCCTCGGGTAGCCGGTCCCGAGGCGGTGGGCGCGAGCACGCCTACCCTATCTCGCAGCTCCACGACCAGCCGTTCGGCGCCTTTGCGCCCGATGCCCGGTACCCGGGTGAGCATCGCGAGATCGCCTTCGCCGAGCGCGGTGCGCAGCGTGTCCGGCTCAAGTACAGCGAGCATCGCCAGCGCCAGCCGTGGCCCCACCCCTGAGACGGTCTGCAGCAGCACGAACAACTCCCGTGCCGCGGCATCGGCGAAGCCATACAACGTCAGCGAGTCCTCGCGCACCACCAGCGACGTGGCGAACCGGGTCTGTTCGCCGCGGCGCAAGGTGGCCAGGGTGGCTGGAACCGCATGCACCGCCAAGCCAACACCGCCGCCGACCTCGACGACGGCGTGGTCCAACTCGACGGAGAGCACCTGCCCGCGCACCGAGGAGATCACCGCGCCGCCCCCGACCGGCGGGCCGCGGCGAGCAGCTTCGCCCGGTGGACTTCAGCTAACCGCGCCGACTCGACTCGCGCTTGCGCGAGGCGCTGTGTCATCGGCGCCCGCCAGAGATGGCAGATCGCTAGCGCCAGGGCATCCGCGGCGTCGGCCGGCCGCGGCTTGGCGGGTAGCGCGAGCAATCGAGTGATCATGATGGTGACCTGTTCCTTACCCGCCCGGCCAGACCCCGTGACGGCGGCTTTGACCTCGCTGGGGGTGTGGAAGGCGACCGGCAGCCCGCGGCGAGCCGCGATCAATGCCACGACTCCGCCGACCTGCGCGGTGCCCATCGCAGTGCGCACGTTGTGCTGGCTGAACACGCGCTCCACCGCAACCACGTCGGGGCGGTACTCGACCACCCAACGCTCCACCACGTCGGCCACCGCGAGCAGCCGCGCCCCGAGATCCATCTCCGGTGAGGTACGCACGACATCGACGGCCACGCAGCTCACCGCCCGCCCCGAGCTGCCATCGACCACCCCCAGCCCACAGCGGGTGAGCCCCGGATCCACACCCAGAACCCGCACCCACGCCTCCCGAACACCGAACGAACACCCGTTCGAACCCTAGCCGGAAGATCGCTGCGCCGCGCTCCCGACACACCGCTCCAGTCAGCCGACCTCGGCGAGGACATCGTCGGAGACGTCGAAGTTGGCGTAGACGTTCTGAACGTCGTCGCAGTCCTCCAGTACGTCGATCAGCTTGAACACCTTGCGGGCGGTGTCGGCGTCCAATGCCGTGCTCGCCGAGGGCAGAAAACTCGCGTCGGCGGAGTCGTAGTCGATGCTGGCGTGCTGCAGTGCGGTGCGCACCGCGATGAGGTCGGTCGCCTCGGAAACCACCTCGAAGGACTCGCCCAGATCGTTGACCTCCTCGGCGCCGGCATCGAGCACCGCGGCCAGTACGTCGTCCTCCGAGATGCCTTGCTGGTGGGGCACGAGCACCAGGCCCTTGCGGCTGAACAGGAACGATACTGACCCGGGATCGGCCATCGTGCCGCCGTTGCGGGTCATCGCGGTGCGGACTTCGGATGCCGCCCGGTTGCGATTGTCGGTGAGGCATTCGACGAGCAGGGCCACCCCGCCCGGCCCGTACCCCTCATACATGATTGTCTGGTAGTCGGACCCACCCGCATCAACACCGGAGCCACGTTTGACCGCACGCTCGATGTTGTCGGTGGGCACTGAGGTCTTGCGGGCCTTCTGAATCGCGTCAAATAGGGTCGGGTTGCCGTCTGGGTCACCACCACCGGTCCGCGCCGCCACCTCGATATTCTTGATCAGCTTCGCGAAGATCTTACCCCGTTTGGCGTCGACCACGGCCTTCTTGTGCTTGGTAGTCGCCCACTTTGAATGGCCGCTCATGCCTGCCCATGCTCCTCTAGTTCGCGTGCCAGTCTCACCTGCATGTCCTCGCACTCACTTGAACCCCCCTGGACTCTTGGACCATCTCGCAGAAGAGCTGATGCACGCGCCGGTCGCCGGTCAGCTCCGGATGAAAGGAGGTGGCCAGCACGGGCCCTTGCCGAATCGCCACGATCCTACCGGCGGCGCTACCGGCTGCTGGCACCTCGGGCACCCTGGCCAGCACCTCGACACCGGAACCCGCCTGCTCCACCCACGGGGCGCGGATGAACACCGCCCGGACGGGGCCACCGCTTACACCGACAAAGTTAAGGTCGGCCTCGAAGGACGCGACCTGGCGACCGAAAGCGTTGCGGCGCACCACGACGTCCAGCACCGGTAGTTGCCGCTGGTCAGGCCTGCCATCGAGGATCTCCCGACTCAGCAGGATCAGCCCCGCGCACGAGCCGTAGGCGGGCATGCCTTCGATCAGCCGAGCCCGCAAAGGCTCCATCAGGTCGAATGTGACCAGCAGCCGAGCCATGGTCGTCGATTCGCCGCCAGGCAAAATGAGTGCGTCGACCTCGGCGAGCTCCTCGCGACGCCGCACCAGCGTGCTGCACATTCCACAACCGGCGAGTGCGAGCTGGTGTTCCCGTACGTCACCCTGCAGGGCGAGGATCCCCACGACCGGACTGTTCTCGGACACACGACCAGGGTAGGCCGGTGTTCAGCCGAGCCCGCGCGCCTGTTGAGCTCATCCCCGCGCCGTTTCACCGAGCGCAGTGAGGCGCTCTCCGGGACGAGGGGCAGTCCCGGAGAGCGCCTATATCTTCTGCGGACTTGAACAGACCCGTGAGGGCCTGGCGCCGAGCTGACTCAGTCGACTCCACCGGCCTTGGTGGCAGGACGATCAGGCCCCGCCCCTTCCTGTCCCCTCTTCGCGTCCCCCGCCTCGATGTCGCTCGGTGGGTTCTCAGCAGTGGCCGGATCAGGCTCCTGGTTGCCCGCGCCGGAATCCGTCTGGTCGTGAAGTTTGCCCACGTCCTCTTGAGACATCTGCGCTCCTGTCGATGGGGATCAGAACGATCATGGAGTACCCCTCCGGCCAGATGGTAAACTTACATCCCCCAAGAGCATCCCCAACTGGATGGCTTAACCCGTTCGCGGCGTCGTCTTTTCTATGGGAAGCCCTGGTTCGAGGAACCAGGGGCTGGTGTAGGCGATCGCGTGGTTGTTCGCCGGATGATCGGGTGGTCCTTGGGTATTGTTGCTGGTGTCTGGGTCAGCCAGGCGTAGCACCGTCCAGCGGCCATCCTCGACGTTCATCGGCACCGTGAAACGGGCGACCTCACCGCAGCGCATCTCGACCACGTCGGCCACTGCGGGCGTCGACGTGCCCGGGCGCAGCACCTGTACCTGTAGCGTGCGGCCGGCCCAGGATGGGCTGCCGTCGACGTCGAGGATGAACTCGACGGGTCCCTGACGGTGCTGCAACACCGAGCCCATTCGCATGCCACCGGCGGTGGCGTCGACCCGCAGCCCGGCGACCCGGGTGGCGAAGAACCGACGGGCTCGCAATGCCTCGGCGACGCCAGCCCGGCTGTGCTCGACCACCCAGAGTCCAGCGCGTCCGGTTCCGGGCTGCAAACCCCAGTTGGCGGTGTGCTCGTCGCTGACTCCGAGCAGTCCGGTGCGCCAGCCGGCATTGAGGCAGTCCACCAAGGGAGAGGTGCCACCCGCCGCGACACCCACGAACAGGTAGTCGTCGGCGCGGTTGAACATCTCCAGGCTGACCATCTGCTCGGCGGCTGTGGCCGCGTAGCGAAAGCCGGCGAATCGGCCGTCCTCCCGGCCCGGATGGTTGAAGCCGGCTAGCCCCGCGGCGGGAAGGCCGTTGCGCCCGCCGGCCTGGGTCAACCATGCGTACAGCTCGCCCATCCCCTGCTGGGTCGCGACGTCGGTGAAGTCATCGGTGAACCATGCGTTGACGTGTCCCACCCGTGGATGGGACCATTCGAAGCCGCGAATCGCGGTGAACTCCCCGGGCCGGTCATGGGCGTCGGCGAGCTCCGCCGTGCGGCGCCAGCCAGCCCGGTCCAACCCGATCCACGGCGTGCCGCCCAGGCCGGTACCCTCCATCGCAGCGCCGCGCACGGCGTGGTCGGTCAGCGCTGCGACGTCCAGGCCGGCGTCCCGCATCGAGGGGAACGCCTCGGCCGGGTCGCCGGCACCGTCGGAGAGCAGTGTGTGATTGTGCAGGTCGGCATGCACCAGCAGGGTCCCGCGGGTGATCCGGGACAGGCGCGCAGCCCCACCGTCGGGTCCCGGGGTACGCAGCCGCGCGCCTGCGGTGGCGGACAGCAGCAGCGCCTCGGCCTCGACGAACCCCTCGCCGGTGGTCACCAGCCGCGCTGAGCCAGCCGCTGCCCGTCCGGCAGATCGCTGAGGTTGATCCCCACCATCGGTTCGCCTAACCCTCGGGACACCTTCGCCACCATCTCCGCGTCGTCGTGGAACGTGGTCGCCTTGACGATCGCCTCCGCTCGCTTGGCGGGGTCGCCCGACTTGAAGATGCCTGAGCCGACGAATAACCCCTCGGCGCCGAGCTGCATCATCATCGCCGCGTCGGCGGGGGTGGCGATACCCCCTGCGGTGAACAGCACCACAGGCAGGGAGCCGGTCGCTGCAACCTCGCGGACCAGCTCCAGTGGAGCCGCTAGCTCCTTGGCCGCCGCAGGCACCTCCTCGGGGGGCATCGTGGCCAGGGAGCGGATCGCGGCGCGAATCGAGCGCATGTGCCGGGTTGCCTCGACGACGTTGCCGGTCCCGGCTTCACCTTTGGACCGGATCATGGCCGCACCTTCGGAAATCCTGCGCAGTGCCTCCCCGAGATTGGTGGCGCCACACACGAAAGGCACGGTGAAGGCGAACTTGTCGATGTGGTGAGCCTCATCGGCCGGGGTCAGCACCTCCGACTCGTCGATGTAGTCCACTGCTATCGCCTGCAGCACCTGTGCTTCGACGAAGTGGCCGATACGGGCTTTGGCCATCACCGGGATGGACACCACGTCCATGATCTTGGCAATCATGTCCGGATCGCTCATCCGCGCCACCCCGCCCTGCGCGCGGATGTCGGCGGGAACACGCTCCAGCGCCATCACGGCCACCGCGCCGGCGTCCTCGGCGATCCTGGCCTGCTCCGGCGTGACCACGTCCATGATCACACCGCCTTTCAGCATCTCGGCCATCCCACGCTTGACCCGTGCGGTGCCGATCTGGCGCTCGATGTTGCTGTTCTCGGCGGGCACAGTAGTCGCTCCTCAAGCAGCGGATTCACAATGCGGTACCCGATCGTACGTCGGGGTGCCTGGCGACGTCGCGGGTGAAGGCCTGCTAGGGGTTGCCACGACTGCTGCGCCGGTGTGAGATCGACCACAGGGTCCGCACAGCTGAGGGTGGGGTTCCATGGGCACAAGAGGCAACGCTGACCGTGCTGATTCCGCCGTACCGGCGCAGGACCCGGCCCGGATCCGCAATGTGGCTCTGGTCGGCCCCTCCGGGGCGGGCAAGACGACCCTGGCGGAGGCGCTACTGGCGGCCACCGGCGTCATCAGCCGCGCGGGCACTATCGCCGATGGCACGACAGTGTGCGACCACGACCCCGCCGCGGTACGCCAGCAACGATCGGTGACGCTGGCCATCGCGCCACTGCAACACTCCGACATCAAGGTCAATCTTGTGGATACTCCCGGCTACGCCGACTTCGTGGGCGAGCTGAGGGCCGGGCTGCGGGCGGCGGACGCGGCGCTGTTCGTGATCTCCTCCGGGGACGGGGTCGACCCTGCCACCGTCGCGTTGTGGCAGGAGTGCGCCGAGATCGCGATGCCTCGGATGGTGGTGGTGAGCCGGCTGGACCACCCGCGGGCCGACCTCGACGGGGTGACCGCTGCCTGCCGGGCCGCCTTCGGCGGCGAGGTGCTGCCGCTGTACCTGCCGGTGCGCAATGGATCGGGCGTGGTGACCGGTCTGGTGGGACTGCTGTCTCAGCGACTGTTCGACTACCGCGACGGATACCCGCCAGCTGAGGGGGAGCCAAGCGCCGCGGACCCCGACGAGGTCGGTGTGGCGCGTAACGAGCTCATCGAGGGGATCATCGCCGAGAGCGAGGACGAATCCCTCATGGAACGCTATCTCGACGGTGAGGATCTCGACGTCGACTCGCTGATCGACGACTTGGAGACCGCGGTCAACCGGGGCTCGTTCCATCCCGTGATTCCGGCCTGCGCCAGCAGCGGGCTGGGGCTCGCCGAGCTCCTCGAGGTGCTCACTGGCGCCTTCCCCGCCCCGAGTAAGAACACTCCTCCCCCGGTGACCCGTCCCGACGGGTCAGCTCACCCCGCGGTGGCCGTCGATCCGGCCGCACCGCTTGTCGCGGAGGTGGTACGCACCACGGTGGACCCCTACCAGGGCCGGGTATCGCTGGTGCGGGTGTTCTCCGGAACGCTGCATCCGGATCGTCCGGTGCATGTTTCCGGCCACGGGCTGGCCGACCGCGGGCATGCCGACCATGACGTCGACGAGCGGGTGGCGCACGTCTACACCCCGCTGGGCGGCACGCTCAGTGAAGTACCGCACTGCGTGGCCGGTGACCTCTGCGCGGTAACCAAGGTGGTCTCCGCCGAGACCGGGGACACCCTGTCCTCGCCCAACGATCCAGTGTTGGTGACACCGTGGACGATGCCGGAACCGTTGCTGCCGGTGGCCGTCGTGGGCCGCAGCCGCAGCGACGAGGATGCGCTGGCCCGCGGGCTGGGCCGGCTGGTGGCCGCGGACCCGACACTGCGGTTGGAACGCAACGCTGAAACCCACCAGATGGTGCTGTGGTGCATGGGCGAGGCGCACGCTGACGTTGTGCTGTCCCGGCTGCGCGCCGCAGGTGCCGACGTAGACATCGAGCCGGTCGCGGTGCCGCTGCGAGAGACCTTCGCCGGCTCGTCCAAGGGGCACGGGCGGCACGTCAAGCAGTCTGGCGGGCACGGCCAGTACGCGGTATGCAACGTCGAGGTGGAGCCGCTGCCGTGTGGGGGCGGGTTCGAGTTCGTGGACAAGGTGGTCGGTGGCGCCGTCCCGCACCAGTTCATCCCGAGTGTGGAGAAGGGCGTCCGGGCGCAGATGGAACGCGGTCTCGGCAGTGGTTTCCCGCTGGTGGACATCCGGGTCACGCTCATCGACGGCAAAGCGCACAGCGTGGACTCCTCTGACGCGGCCTTCCAGACCGCGGGATCGCTGGCGCTCAAGGACGCCGCGGAGAAGGGCACCGTGGTCACGCTGGAGCCGCTGGACGACGTGGAGGTGCGGATGCCCGACGACCATTTGGGCACCGTGCTGGGCGATCTTTCCAGCCGGCGAGGTCGAGTGCTGGGCACCGAGGCCGACCAGGCCGGCCGAATGCTGGTCCGCGCCGAGGTACCAGCGGCTGAGCTGGTCCGCTACGCCGTCGACCTACGCGGGCTGACATCGGGGACCGCTGTGTTCAGCCGACGTTTCTCCCGCTACGCGCCGGCGCCGTCCAGCTCTAGTCCATAACCCGCCAGCGCGGGTTCAGCGATCTCGAAATAGCGAGGCAGCGCCGCGGTACCGGCCAGCCGCAGCCAGCGCACCATCCGGTGCGACCGCAGCGCGAGAGTGTCGCGAACCGCGTCGTTATAGACCCGGCGAGCGATCATCGCCCGCTGCTCCGCGTCGGCCAGCCGATCCGCGCAGGCAGATTCCAGGCCACCGCGGTCCAGCACCGCCAACACCCGACCCAGCTCGTTCTCGACGTCCTCGCGGACCGCCAAACCGGCGCGGTGAGCCCAACGCCCGGCCGTCCGCAAGGCCGGATCCAATCCAGCCAGTAGTGCCGCGTCGGCTGCACCACGCAGCGCGGCACTCCCCCCATCCACCCCCATGGCATCCACCCCCATGACCGCGCGCGCTCGGCTACCCAACGCGGCGTCCAGGGCGGCCCATGCCGCGTCAGTCCGCACATGCAACCGGTCCAACCGGGTGGCCGCGCGCATCGCGCCCACCGCTCCGGCCGCGGCAACCACAACCGCGGCGGTCACCGCCACCCGCGCGACTCGCACCGCGCGACCCTAGCCACGTCGGTACCGGCTGGCCCCAGCGCCCGGTCCGGAGGTGAGCCGGCGCGGGTCGGCGGCCACCGCTGTCTCGTAGACCTGCAGCACCCGGCGCGCCACCACCGGCCAGTCCCACATCGCCGCCCGACGGCGGCCGGCAGCGGCCAACGCCGCGCGCCTTTCAGGATCGTCAAGCAGATCATCGAGCGCAGTGGCCAACGCGGCCGGTGATCCGGCCGGGACCAACACGCCCGCCTGCCCGCCGTCGAGTACAAGGCGGAAGGCATCGAGGTCGCTGGCCACCACGGGGGTGCCGGCGGCCATCGCCTCGCTGAGCACGATGCCGAAGCTCTCACCGCCGAGAGCAGGCACGCACAGCACGTCCACGCTGGCGAGCACCGCGGCCTTGCCCTCGTCGCCCAACGCAGGCAATACCCGGATCCGGGACGCCAGCGCCGGCCCGGCAGCACTGAGTAGCGCTGCGGTGTCCCCGCGGCCAACTACCAGCAGGCGCAGGTCCGGCTGCGTTCGGGCCATTGCGCGCAGGGCCGCCAGCAGCACCGGCATGCCCTTGCGCGTCTCGCCGAAGCGGCCCACGAAGCCCACCGTGCCGCCTATCCGTGGGTAGCCGGGGAGCGGTTGAGCTCTGGTGAAGTGCGACACGTCAACCCCGTTGGGGATCTCCACGGCGTCCCCACCGAGGTATTCCACCTGCACCCGTCGGGCCAGCGGGGAGACCGCGATCCGGGCAGTGATCTTCTCCATCGTGGGCTGCAGCAAACCGTGCGCCGCCGCCAGCGCCCAGGATCGCGCGGTGGCGCAGTGGAAGGTCGCCACGACGGGCCGGTCGGCAAGTGCCAGGGCGATCAACGACAGGCTCGGCGCGGAGGGCTCGTGCAAGTGCAGCACGTCGAAGTCGTGGTCGTGCAGCCAATGCCGGGCGCGGTTGAGCGCAACCGGACCGAATGCCAGCGGGGCGACCGATCCATTGTAGGGCACCCCCACGGCGCGACCTGCGGAGGTGACGAACTCGGGCAACGGACTGCCGGTAGTGGCCGGGGCAAGCACCTCCACCTGATGGCCGAGATCGCGCAGACCCGTGGACAACCCCAGCACGTGCGCCTGCACGCCGCCCGGTAAGCCGATGGAGTACGGGCACACCATCCCGATCCGCAATCAAGACCCCTAACCCGCGTCGCGCAGCAGTGTGACGGGCACATCATCGATCCACAACGGCTGCAGCATGTGCCAATCCTGCGGGTGCGCCGCGATGTCCGTGGCGAAGCAGTCCGCCACCGCCTGGGTGGCCTGCATCACCGCCGACCGGTTCGGCACGGACACCGGTGGGTGAAAACGAATCCCCCAACCATCCGCGGTGAACCAGCAGCCGACGACCAACAACGTGGCACCGGTAGCCGCGGCCAGCCGAGCTGGTCCTAGCGGCATCCGAGCGGTGGCACCGAAGAACTCCACGGCCATCCCGCCACCCGTTAGGTCCCGGTCGGCGAGCAGGCACACCACTCCGCCAGCATCCAGCCGGTGTATCAGGCGGCGGGCCGGACTCCCGGCCCCGGTCAGCGGGACGATATCGAAGCCCAGCGAGGCGCGATAGGCGACAAAGCGCTGGTAGAGCGCCTCGGGCGCCAACCGCTCGACAACTGTGCTGAATGCTCCGTGCTGCCCAACTAACCACAACCCGGCCATATCCCAATTGCCGCTGTGCGGCAGCGATATCACCACCCCCCGGCCTCTGGCCAGCGCGTCGTTCAGGTACTCGACATCCTCCACCGCGCCGTCCACCTGGCCCACCAACGCGGCGTGGTCGGCCCACGGCAACGTGAAGACCTCCTGCCAGTACCGAGCGTAGGAGCGCAGCCCGTCGCGGACCAGCCCGTCGAGCCCCGACGCAGTGGTGTCGGGCACCACTCGGGCCAGGTTTCGACGCAGCTGGCGGGCCCCAGGGCCGTCTTGATGCGCGACCAAATCGGCACCGGCTCGGAACGTCCGAGTGGCCAGATCCCCAGGCGCAAAGCGGAGCAGCCGCCATCCGGCCACGTACCCAAGATCAGCGAGCCTGCTCACCTGGCATCACTACCCGAGGCCGAGGCGCTGCGCCGCACGGCAACCATCCGTTGGGCCACCGTCACCAGCTGCAACCCGGCAAGCAACCACAGCGCGACATCAAGTGCGTAGGGCACGCCGAAGCCGGTCAGGCCGGCTCCCAGCAGCGTGATGATGTAGCGCTCAGCGCGCTCAGCCATCCCACCGTCCGCGGTAAGACCGCTGGCTGCGGCCCGGGCCTTGATGTAGGAGATGACCTGGGCACTCACCAGGCACAACAGCGCGGCCGCGGCCAGCAGCCGGTCGTTGACGACCACGAAGCACCACCAGGTCAGCCCCGCGAACAGCGCACCGTCGGCGATCCGATCGCACGTGGCGTCCAGCACGGTTCCCCACGGAGTGCCGGATCCGCGGGCCCTGGCGACCGCCCCGTCGAGCACGTCGAGCAGCACGAACACCGTCACCGCGATGGTGCCGGCCACCAGCTGACCGCGAGGGAAGAACCACAGTGACGAGGCCACCGTCCCGATCGTCCCGGTGAGCGTTATGGCGTCAGGCCCGATCCCTGCGCGGACCAACCACCCACCTACCGGATCCACCAACCGGGAGATCGAGGCGCGAGCGAAGATGTTGAGCATCGCGAGAGCTATTCGGGAACAGGCAGGGTATGAGCGGGATCGGGGCGGGCCACCGGTCCCAGCAACAGGAGCATGCTCGCGTTCAGGACAGCTCTTTCCATGCGTTCACCAGCAGCGTGTGGGTCTCGGCGAGCAGCTGCGGCAGCACCTTCGTACCGGCGACGACCGGCATGAAATTCGCGTCCCCACCCCACCGGGGCACCACGTGCTGGTGCAGGTGCGCAGCGATGCCAGCGCCACCGACGGAGCCCTGGTTGATACCGATGTTGAAACCGTGCGGGGCGGCCGCGCGCCGGCAGGCGAGCATGGCCCGCTGGGTGAAGGTGGCCAGCTCAGTGGCCTCCTGGATAGTCAGGTCCGGGTAATCGGCGACATGCCGGTAGGGCACAACCATCAGGTGGCCTGGGTTGTATGGATAGAGGTTGAGCACCGCATACACCGTGGCACCCCGGGCGATTACCAGACCCTCGGCATCCGCCATGGTGCTAATCCGGCAGAACGGGCATGGTGCTGCGCCGGCTTCAGGTCCGGACTCGCCCTCCCGCTTGATGTAAGCCATCCGGTGTGGCGTCCACAGCCGCTGTAAGGCGTCCGGCGCTCCGACCCCATCCTGAGCCTCGGCGGTCATCATGCCGCCTACTCTCCTACCGGCAGCTCTGCGGCGCTCGGCGAGCGGTTCTCGCGTCGCACCACCCAACCGGTGATGGCACCGACCGCGTCTTCGACTCCGACGCCGTTGATCTGGGTGCCGTCGCGGAACCGGAAGGACACCGCGCCAGCCTCGACGTCCTTGCTCCCGGCGAGCAGCAAGAAGGGCACCTTCTGCGTGGTGTGGGTCCGGATCTTCTTCTGCATCCGCTCGTCGGAGGCATCCACCTCCACCCGGATCCCCCGGGCTCGCAACGCTTTGGCGACCTGCTGCAGGTGCTCGACGTGCTCGTCGGCGATCGGGATCCCGACCACCTGCACCGGCGCCAGCCAGGCTGGGAACGCGCCCGCGTAGTGCTCGGTGAGCACACCGAAGAACCGCTCGATCGACCCGAACAGCGCCCGGTGGATCATCACTGGCCGCTGCCGGGATCCGTCAGCCTCGGTGTAGGTCATGTCGAAACGCTCCGGCAGCATCATGTCCACCTGGATGGTCGACAGCTGCCAGCTACGGCCGATCGCGTCGCGTGCCTGCACCGAAATCTTGGGCGCGTAGAAGGCCGCGCCGCCGGGATCGAGCACCAACTCCAGACCCGAGGCCTCTGCCGCCCTCCGCAGCGCCTCGGTGGCTTCCGCCCACTCCTCGTCGCTGCCGATGGACTTCTCGGGGTCCCGGGTGGACAGCTCTAGGTAGAACTCGTCGAGGCCGTAGTCGCGCAGCAGGTCGAGCACGAACCCGAGCAGGCTCTGGATCTCATCCTGCAGCTGGTCGCGGGTGCAGTAGATGTGCGCATCGTCTTGCGTGAAACCACGGGCCCGGGCCAGACCGTGCACGACCCCGGACTTCTCGTAGCGGTACACCGAACCGAACTCGAATAGCCGCAGCGGCAGCTCCCGGTACGACCGGCCTCGGGAGGAATAGATCAGGTTGTGCATCGGGCAGTTCATCGGCTTGAGGTAATAGTCCTGCCCGGGCTTGCGGACCGTCCCATCCGGCGCCAGCTCGGCATCGAGATGCATACCTGGATACATCCCCTCCGCGTACCATTGCAGGTGACCCGACTTCTCGAAGAGCTGCGCCTTGGTGATGTGCGGCGAGTAGACGAACTCGTAGCCCGCCTCCTCGTGCCGGCGGCGGGAGTAGTCCTCCATCACCCGGCGCACCGTGCCGCCGCGCGGGTGGAACACCACCAGCCCAGATCCGATCTCGTCGGGGAAGCTGAACAGGTCCAGCTCG
>QHBY01000222.1 GCA_003244245.1 Pseudonocardiales bacterium | reverse complement strand
GCCCAACCCGTGAATGGACACCTTCACGACCGAATACGGGCGCGAGCGTGCATCAGGACGTACTCAGCGATCCCGCGCCGACGGTGGGGCAGCGGTGTGGCAATTTCAACGTTAACGCGGAGAGGGGACGCCGGTTGAGGGTGTGGCAACGGCGTGCCGGACCCCATCGTCTTGGGGCAAGTCGAAAATGTAGCCAACCCCACGGACTGTCCGAATACGAGTAGGCCGGTCCACATCACTCTCGATCTTCGTACGGAGCCGGCGGATGTGCACCTCGAGGTAGTTCCGCGCGTCCGCTCGATCAGGGCCCCACGCGTTGTCCAGCAACGCGCACCGGGTGACGACCCGACCGGCATTGTCCATCAACTGCCGCAGAATCACGAACTCCTTGTTCGCCAGGTGAACCGGTTTTCCTCGGACGAGGAGCCGGTGCCCGTCGAGCTGCAACTCCACATCACCGACTCGCAGGATCCGCAGCCGACCGAGAGTCTGGGGATCGACCGACAGGTAACGGCTTGGCTCCGGCGTGTTCGTTTGCGCCCAGCTCTCGATCGATGACATCAGCCAGACCACCCCGAGATAGTCCAGAGCGTGCACGTACTCGCGTGGCTACGCCAGGTGCACGTAGCGCGGTGCCGATACCGCCTGGAACCGAGCGGCCATGTCGCCTCAGATTTCACAGAGCGAATGCTGCTTCCCGAAGATGAACAGGAGGAGTCCGGCGTCCTACGGGAGGATTGCAGTAAACCCCACAAGGGACGGCTAGCGGTGTGTTAAACAATGGCTTTGGTCGGTCGTCGAGGATAACGAGAGATTCTTCGACGCCCGAGCTGCTCGTCCTCACCAAGCACCGTTGCAGCGAGCGGAGGCGCCGGACACGGCGCCAATCGCTGCCCCGCGTCGATCAGTGACCCGCGGCGCCGGCGCCCAGCCGCCGGCACTCCTGGGACGTGCCGAATGCGGGCGCCAGGTCCGTGTTACTGGTCAGCCCCTGTATCCCGTTGGCAGCCGTGCCCAGACCGGGGCCGGAGAGGTCGTTGGCCTTCTGTGCGAAGTCCGGGTCTTTCGCGTCCAACGCTGCGATCTTCGCGCGCTGGCTTTCGACCGTTGCGGCTGCGGTGGTGAAGAATCCCACCGTGGTGTCCTGGACCCGTTTACCGTCGTTGATCCGCGGCGGCCCGAGCTGTGTGAGCTCTTGGGCGGTAGTGGCGAACGCCTTCTGGGTGGCGTCGGCGAACGTGAGCAGCCTGTCCTTCTGAGCTTGCGGGCTCGGCGGCGACTTCGGGATCGCGGCCGCTCCGGCGATCACATTACTGAGACCCCCGCAGAACGAGCTCACCCAGGCCACCGGGTCAGCACCCTGCGGGACGACGATCGACTTCGGCTTGACGTCGGCAGAACCGCATCCACCCAGCGCCAGGCCGAGCGCCAGCAGGCCAACAATACCGGTACAGCGACGTGATAAGGGCACTACTACTCCTTGATCTCGGTGGACACCCCCGGCGCCATGGTAATTGGCCCCCGGCGGTGAGTATTACTACCGGGCGGCGTGCATGCAATTAGCGATCCCCTGTGAGCCTTATCGCAATCCCCTGGTCACCTGCTGGAATTGCCCTGTACAGCTTTAGGGCCCAGCGTTGTCTCCCGGTGTCGGCGTTGTCCTTTCAGTGATCAGATCTCGTAGCAATGATCGGCAATGGTCCCGAGACACCGCAATCGGCCACCACCTCGCGGAGCCCAGATGCGCAAGATCCTCGCCGTGTTCGCCGCGCTCGCGGTGGCCGCCGGCGTCATCGTCCTGTGGCAGCCTGCCGCCGCGGCCGGTGACCCGGCGACCCCGGCCGCTCGCCACCCCACCACCCGGGTGTGTCCGGACAACGGCAGGCTGCTGGCCTGCTTCGCGATCCGGCAAACCGACACGGTCCAGCCCAACGTCTCCGCCAACCTGCCGACCCAGGGATTCGGACCAGCCGATCTGCGCAGCGCCTACAACCTCACCACCACCGGCAACGCCGCGATGACCGTCGCGATCATCGACGCCTACGACGACCCGAACGCCGAATCCGACCTCGCCACCTACCGGTCCGCATTCGGCCTACCGGCGTGCACCACAGCCAACGGCTGCTTCCGGAAGCTCAACCAGAGCGGGCAAGCCACCCCCTTGCCGCGGACGGACGCCGGCTGGGCGGGCGAGATCTCCCTGGACCTCGACATGGTCTCCGCGATCTGCCCGAACTGCCCCATCCTGCTCGTCGAGGCCACCAGCCCCACCACCACCAACCTCGGCACGGCGGTGAACACCGCGGTGAACCTGGGCGCGAAATTCGTCTCCAACAGCTACGGCGGCCCGGAGAACGGCCGGGAGAACACCTATGACAGCTCCTACTTCAACCACCCCGGTGTGGTGATCACCGCCAGCACCGGGGACAGCGGATTCGGCATCTCCTACCCCGCCTCCGGCAAGGGCGTCACAGCGGTCGGCGGCACCTCACTGACCCGTGACACCAGCGCCCGGGGCTGGTCAGAGACCGTGTGGAACGGCGCCGGCTCGGGCTGCTCGGGGTCTGTGGCCAAACCCGCCTTCCAGACCGGGCTCAACACCGGTTGCAGCAAACGCGCCGAGGCCGACGTCGCCGCGGTGGCCGACCCGCAGACCGGCGTCGCCGTCTACCAGACCTACGGCGCCAGCGGCTGGGCCGTCTACGGCGGCACCAGCACGTCCGCACCGATCATCGCCTCGGTGTACGCGCTAGCCGGCAACCCGGGTGCCACCGACTCACCCAACAGCTACCCCTACTCCCACCCCAACTCCCTCAACGACGTCACCAGCGGTAGCAACGGCACCTGCGGCACTCCACTGTGCACCGCCGGCGCCGGCTACGACGGCCCGACCGGGCTCGGCACACCACAGGGCACCTCAGCCTTCTCGCTGCGCGCCGCGTCCAGCACGACGCTCACCGCCTCCGTCAACCCCGCCACGTTCAGCCAGCCGGTGACGT
This sequence comes from Pseudonocardiales bacterium, assembly GCA_003244245.1. GTDB lineage: Bacteria > Actinomycetota > Actinomycetes > Mycobacteriales > Pseudonocardiaceae. The sequence continues at coordinate 8,052 of QHBY01000222.1, read as the reverse complement.
TCACCGGCGCTGTGACCTCGGCCGGCGGCACCCCGACCGGCAACGTGACGTTCAGCAGCGATGGCAACCCACTTGGCACCGTCGGGCTCACGGGCGGTCAGGCCACCCTGACCACTTCGGCGCTGCAGGCCGGCACCCACACCATCTCGGCCAGCTACGCCGGCGACCCGAACTTCCTGACCAGCGGCGCCACGCTGACCCAGACCGTCGACTTCACGCCGCCCGTGGAAGGTCTCACCGATCCGACCCTCAACCCCCTCATAAACGCCCTGTCCGACACCATCAAGGACAGCAGCGGCAACAAGATCATCGGTTTGGACCCGCCCTGCGCCATGACCAGGCCCTATCAAGGCCTCTCCGACATTGACAAGCTGAATCAGTCGATCCAGTCCAACGACGGATGCCTGCAGTTCGTCACCACCTATGACAGCCCAGTCGCGGCCCCATGACCAGCCCTGCTGATGGCCACTGTTTCCATAAGAGCCCAGCCACCGGTCCTCGCGGTGGCGAATCGGCTCTCATCGGCGTCTGCTCCCCAAACGCACGGCGCTGTGGTGTCGGCATGGTCTCTCCCGTCAGCGCGCTCAACCCGGCCAGCTCGTTGCCGCCGCAGGGCGCCTCGCCCCGCGCGATTCGCGACGCGCTGACGATCACCGAGGACCGCGCCGAGTTTGACCGCGAGTACCAGCGGGCGCTCGATCGGGGTGGCGCACCAGGTGGCGGTCGCGGTGTCGACGCAGACCACCAGGAGCACGGTCGGGCAGCGCACGGGCGCGAGCCAGAGCAGGAGAAGCCCTCCGCCCACAGCCACCAGTCCCTGCCACCAGTTCATGGTCATCTGAATCTCTTCTGTCGCACTCGCGTGGGTGAATGGCGAGGATTGCGCGTCCCGGCGTGAAGGGGACCCCAGTTCGTTATTCGACCGAGGGGCCGCCGTCCCGACCCTGCGCCCGCTCATCGCCCCTTCCGCGGACATGTGAATCACATGACCAACACCAGATCTGCTGAGAGGAGGATCAACCCTCCAGAAAGAAGCCGACTTAGCTGTCCCTTGTGGGGTTTGCCGAAATCCCGTGCTCGGTTGCTGGACTTGTTCTGTGCACCTTCAGGGGCGAGCGTTGCCCCGTGATGCTGGTGTTGTTTTGCACCGGTTGAACTTTGTACCCCTGATCGGTACTGGTCCCGGCACCGCAGCCTGATCGGAACTCCCGCTGCTCCGCGAGAGATTCACTCGAAGGAGACAAAGAATGGCCCGTCGTAGACGTACCGTGCTGGGCGCCCTGGCACTCAGCACGGTGGCCAGCAGCCTGGTCCTGGCCTCGGCCACCCCGGCGCTGGCCGTCCCGGCCCAGCTCCCCCCGATACCCAGCATTCCCCCGATCCCGACCATCCCTCCGATCCCGACCATTCCCCCGTTCCCGACCATCCCCCCGTTCCCGACCATCCCCCCGATCCCGGGCGTGAACCCGGCCAAGAACATCATCCTGCTCATCGGTGATGGCATGGGCCAGACCCACATCGACGCCACCCGCATCCGCTACTACGGTGCGAACGGTCGGCTGAACATGGAGAAGCTGCCCGAGCTGGGGTCGGTGAAGACCTACGCGGTCGAGGAGGGCAACGACAAGCCCGACCTGGTCACCGACTCCGCCGCTGCGGGGACCGCATGGTCGTCGGGGGTGAAGACCTACAATAACGCACTGGGCAAGGACACCCGCGGCAACGTCGTTCCGACGATCATGGAGCAGGCCAAGGCCGCCGGACTGCGCACCGGCAACGTCTCCACCGCCGAGATCACCGACGCCACCCCCGCCGCGATGTTCTCCCATGTCAGCGCCCGCGGCTGCCAGGGTCCGAAGTTCACGACGGCCGCCTGCGTGCGCCCGTCCGGGCAGGGTGCCACCGACACGGTCATCGCCGAGCAGATCGCGCGGAACAACACCGCCGACGTCATCCTCGGCGGTGGACTGTCCCGGTTCGAGCCCGACGACCAGACCGCCCTGCAGGGCCACGGCTACACCGTGCTCGGCAGCTTCGGTAACCCGGCGCTGACCGACCAGACCGCGGCCTCGCAGACAGTTCCGACCCGCGCGGACCTCGCTGGAGTGTCCGGCCCTGACCGCAAGGTCATCGGGCTGTTCAATCGAGGCAACCTCACCGTGGAGAAGTCCAAGGAGGACAACCCCACCTCGGTGCAGGCACAGGAGCCGTCGCTGGTGCAGATGACCAGCAAGGCCGTGGAGCTGCTCGCCAACGGCAGTGGCAGCCGCAACGGGTTCTTCCTGCAGGTCGAGGGCGCCCTGATCGACAAGCGGTCGCACGCCAACGACGCTGCACAGACCCTGCGCGAGAACAAGGAGTTCGACGACTCCGTGGCCGCCGCGGTCGCCTTCGCCCAGCAGAACCGCAACACCCTGGTCATCGTCACCGCCGACCACGAGTGCGCCGGCTTCAACATCATCGGCAAGGGGTCGTTCACCAACGCCGAGGCCGTCGCACCCCCCGGCAACATCGACACCGGCAACCCGGCGAACAACAGCTCACCGACGCGGCAGTTCAGCGCCAACGTCAAGGACCCGGCGCGCTCCACCGGGCCGATCAACGGCAGCGGCTCCACCGACCCGAAGAACTTCGGGCCCGCAACGTTCCGCACTCCCGACGACGCGGTCGGCGTCGCCGACGGCAGCCCCGACGCCAGCCTGTGGCTGTCCTACCTGTCGGGCAACCACACCGGCGCCGACGTCCCGATCTATGCCACCGGGCCTGGCTCGAGCGGCTTCGACCAGACGATCGACAACACCGACATCTTCCGGTTGATGAAGTCCGCGCTCAGGCTCCGGGGCTGAGGACCCGGCCACACGTGACCATGATGTCCGCACGCGGAGGGGCGCTCGCAGCAGCACCCCTCCGCTTCGCGGTGACCGCCCTGCTGCTGCTCGTCGCCGGCACCGCATGCACCTCATCGACAGACCCCGCAGACTCCCCTGCGCAGCCGGCCGCGCAGGTCCACGCGGTGGTACCCGCCCGGACCACGCCGGAACGGACCCGGACCCCGCAGCCCATGCTGGTTCCCGTCCCGCCACCGGGCACTGTCCAGATCGAGCCGGGTCCATTCACCGACCGCATCGAGATCACCGATCTCGCCCTGCAGGCCGGCGACCGGCCCGCCGTCACCGGCGCACTCCGCAGCACCGTCGATGTCAGCGAGCTGATAGTGCTCGAGCTGCACGCCGACTTCTACGACACCCAAGGCCGCTACCTCGGCTCGGGTAAGGCCACCTACGCCGACACGGAGTTCGCCGACAACGGCGCCACCCCGCTGACGCACGGCGTCGGCGTGCACGGCGACTCCTTCACCATCGCTGTGCCCAGCACCACACCGCTGACCGGAGCCACCAGCGCGGTCCTGACCGTCCCCCAGCTCGTCAACGAGTAAGCGCTGAGGGGTCGGCGCGTGTCTGCAGTTCGTCACCTCAAGCTCCCGCGACAACCCCGTCTGGGTAGCCAACAGGTGCCCGCGAGGCGGCCGGCTGCTCACCGTAGGCTCTCGGCCATGACGATGCCGGTGGGGATCGAGCGCAAGGTCAGACAGCTCGACAACGACGTCCAGTCGATCTATGAGATGTTGGCTGAGATCGCGGCGACCCAGCGTCGGCAAGGTAACCGGTTGACAGAGATCGACGACAGGCTGACCGGGATGGACAGCAAGCTGGACGAGACGCGTGGCACAGTGACGGGGATGGACGGCAAGCTGGAGACAATCCTCGGCCTGCTGCAGGGTGGTCGACCCGACTGACGTGCGCGCCTCCCGGATGTCTTCAAGGGCGCTCATGGGTTCCTCCTGGTCAGCGGTCGGGTCGGGTGACGGCCGCGGCCAGGTCGTCCAGGGCCCGGTCGACGACACGGTAGTAGGCCCAGCGGCCCCGCTGCTCCCGGCTCAGCAGCCCGGCCTCCACCAGCTGCTTGAGGTGGTGCGACACCGTGGGCTGGGACAGACCGACCGGTTCGATGAGATCGCACACGCACGCCTCCCCGGCCTCGTGGGCCGCGATCAGCGACACCAGACGCACCCGGGTCGGGTCGCTAAGGGCCTTGAACACCCGGGCCAGCGCCTCGGCGCGGCCCACGTCGAGCACGGCCCCGGTGACGGAGGAGCGACAGCAGTCCACCTCAGGCATCGAGACACCGGGCGACGCCGGATTCACACGTGTGCGACGCGCGAAGCCGTCGGCCAATCGAACCAACCATAACCAGTTGTGGACGCGGAGCAAGGGGGCCAGTTGCTCCCCTACCCGCCAGCATCCAGCACGTCGGCCAACGAGCGCACTGCGCCCTCGACGAGGTGGTGCGCCGCGGAGACCGCGGTTCTCGGGCTATGCGAACAGGTCCTGGCTGGTGGTCGCGGTGGCGGCGCGGCGGACCCACGTGTCGAGCTGGTCGAGATCGGTACACGCAACGATACGTGCCCGCACCTCGTCGGAGACGGTGATCCCGCGGGCGTCGAGGAACGCGAGCACCGCCTTGGCCTCACCCTTGGCCTCACCCTCGGCGCGACCCTGGGAGAAGTAGCGGCGAGCGAAATCGCTCTGATACTCATAACTCGTGGTCATCAGGGCCTCCAGGTAACGACTCGCCGCCTGCGGCAGCGCGGTGAGCACAACGTCATAGTACAGCGCGGCATGATCGAGATCGACGGCCGAGAGCGCGCCGGGCAATGCGTCGAGCACCGCGCGGTGGCGGGGGTCCGCGCCGTGGATGATCGCGGAGAGCACCGCCAGCTCCGGGGTGGCGGCCGCCTGGTCGGTGTCGGTCACCACCGGCATCCGATCGGGCCCCAGCACCAGCGGCGCCACCATGGCGCCGGGATGTCCCAGTGGGATCGGCGCGGCGCAACAGGTAGCGACGGCCTGATCGAGGCACACCACCACCAACACGGCTGGGCACCGTAACCGTCCGCGCAGCGTGGTGAGGTAGATCGGCCAAGTCCACCGCTTGTCCGGATCGCGACGCAGTTGCACTTCGATCACCACGGCCAGCACCGGCTCATCGCCCACCGACAGCGTGACCACCGTGTCGGCCCGGTACTCGGTGGGCGCGATATCGGTGAGCTCGCCGGGCTCGACCCGAACCTGCTCGAACCTCGGCAACACCTGCCCGAGCGGACCACCCAGCAGTGCCGCGACCAGAACCGGCCGGACACGGAAAATCTCTACCAGCGTCTCGTGCAGGCTCGACGGCATGACCGCGACAATACGAGCACACACCGACAGCCCCGAACCGATCGCGAGCGGGGTGCCCACGGCGGCCCAGCGCCAGACCGAACTTACTTGATCTTCGTGGGCGAGCGTGGCTGTGAGCTGCGGGTCGCCGTCGCTCCACCAGTCGGCTGCTGTCACGCCGGGAGCTAGAGCCCCACGACAGACCAGACGTCGGTGTTCCTGACGAAGGATGACCGGCAGCCACCCGGTTCGCGGGCGGCCAGCGCGGTGGCGGGTGCGCTGGCCGCCGACCCCGGTGCACTGACCCGGCGGCGTACCCGCTGACCGTGCTGAGCTACGGAGTCACCTCACCGTCCACCTTGGAAGCGGCGGCCGACACGGACTACGCAGCGTTGCTGCGTTGCACCCCGCCCCGGCCAGCAACCGGTTGTGGCATACGGGGGCCGCCGTCCTGACTACTCCTTCCACTGGACACAGACCGTACAGCGGCAGGGGATGTCGGCCCGCGCTGGAGGAGTGTCGAGATTGCCAAAAAAATGGATTTCTTCCATACTTTCGACATGCCTGGACGTTGGTACACGGAGCTGTTCGACGTCGCCGCGGGCCAGTATGGCTACGTCACGACCGACGACGTGCATGTGCTGGGTGGCAAGCTCCAGGTACTGATCGACATGCACCGCCATGGTCAACTCGAACGCGTCGCTCACGGCCTGTACCGATTCCCGGCCCTACCTCCAGGCCCGTTAGACCAGCTCATGGAGGCGACCCTGTGGCCGCGCCGGCTCGGTGTCATCTCCCATAATTCCGCTTTGGACCTTTGGGAACTGTGCGACGTCAACCCCGCCAAGATCCACGTGACCGTCCCGAAGTCCGCACGTGTGCGACGCGCGAAGCCGGCCATGTACGAGGTCCACACCCGCGACCTAGATGCATCGGAGATCACCCGCTTCGAAGGCATCCCCGTCGTCACGCCCCACCGTGCCATCCTCGACGGGATGGAGCGCCACCTGGACCGGCGACTGATCGGCCAGGCGATTGACTCCGCTCGCCGCCGAGGGCTCGTGGAGCGCACCGAAGTCACCGCGCTCGAGGAAGCCATCCGGTGACCGATTTTCCGATCAAGAACAAGCCCCCGCACAACGTCAGCGTGCTCGAACGGTGGCTCACCGAGGCCTCGAAGCAGTCTGGAGTCGCTGCCGGGCGTCTGCGTCGCTGGCTCGGCTTCATGATCGTGACGGCAATGCTCGACAGGGCTCGCCACCCCGAGGACGGAACGCCGCTGTTTCTCGTCAAGGGTGGTGTCGCCATGGAGCTGCGCGTTGACGTTGGCGCTCGCGCAACGAAGGACCTCGACACCGCATTCGGGAGAATATTGAGGCCGTCACCGATCACCTCGACCCGGCGCTTCGGGCCGGGCACGGCGACTTCACCGCAAGACGAACCGAGCTCGAGACGGTGCGAGACACCGGTGCGCTTCGCTGCGACATCAAGCTGGCGTACCGCGGAAGGTCCGTGATCACCGTGCAACTGGAGGTTGCGGCGGCGGAGGCTGGGATGGGAGATGAACTGGATCGTGTCTCGGCCAAGTCACTCGGCCACGTCGGCCTGACCGGGCCCGACACAGTGCCGTGCGTTGCGGTGCGCTGGCAGGTCGCCCAGAAGCTCCACGCCTGCACTGAAGTGCCTGCGATGGGAGAGAATGACCGATTCCGGGACCTCATTGATCTCCAGCTCCTGGCCGGACTCGTCGACGAGCAGCGCTGGCCCGATGTGCGCATCGCCTGCATCGCGGTATTCGAAGGAAGAGCGAAACACACCTGGCCACCGGACGTCACGATTCACGGCTCTTGGGAGGCCGGCTATCGGGCCCTTGCGGAGGAGACTGCCTTCCACGTCGGCAATGTCCGCGACGCGGCGGACGCGGTGCGCCAGTTGATCGCCCGCATCGACAAGGCCTGGTAGCTACGCAGCGGCATCACCTCCACCGCCTGGGTCATCAACCAGAGACTTCTGGCGCCCGCGCCCACCGACCCCACCCTCCGGGCCCGGGCCAACGAGGAGACCCGCCACCTCAACGAGGTCACCACCGGCCTCGTGCGGCGCACCATCCCGAGGCGCCGGTCGGTGTTCATCGCCTGCAAGCGCTGGTTGGCGACCGGCGGATCCCGCGACCAGTTGCCGCTCGCACCCTTGTTATAGACGCTCGGGGCGTGCGGTGCCGCACACGCAGTCGCTGGACGCTTCGGCCGACGAGGCACCGACGGGGTGGATGCTGGTGGCCTCCGGCGCGTCAGCCTTGACGGTGTAGACCTCCCACGGCTCCGTGCCGGGGCCATGGACCCACACCTTGTCCTGCAGCGCATAGCAGCAGGTGGTGTCGTTTTCGACTGCGGTGAACAGGCCGAGTCCGGACAGCGGGCTGCCCGGGCGGCGGATGGCCCGGGCCATCGCGGCGGCGCGGGTCACGGCGTGGGCGGCGATCGTGGCCCGCCGCGGGCAGCTGCCCGCGGTGCGGGTTGCCGGCAAGGACCTGGCCCGACCCGCTACCGAGCCCGGTGGGACACCGCGGCCGGTGCTGGTGGTCCGGCTCGACGCCACCTTGATCGAGGCAGCCAGTCCCAAGGCCCAGGCTGCGGGAAACTACAAGGGCGGGTTCGGCTTTCACCCGTTGACCAGCTGGGCCACCAACATCGGTGACGCGTTGGCAGTGATGCAGCGCCCGGGCAATGCCGGCTCGTTCACCGCGGCCGATCACCTCGCGGTCCTAAAGGCGACGTTGGTCCAGATCCCCGCCCCGTGGCGCACCGACGTGCTAGATGATCTATTCCAAGGG
>QHBY01000221.1:1771-2080 GCA_003244245.1 Pseudonocardiales bacterium | reverse complement strand
GCCCTGGGTGACACCGGCCACGACCAGAACACTCTCCGGTGCCGCGACCGCGCCTCGCACCCGGGACAGGTAGGACCCGAGTTGGCTACGCAGCTGGCCGCTGCCCAGCGGGTCACCGTACCCGAGGTCTGCATCGGCAAGGTCACGCATCGCGTCCCGGGTCGCCGCCACCCACTTTCGCCGTGGGAACAGCGACAGATCCGGCCGGTCGGCGCGCAAGTCGAAGTCCACCACACCCGCCGGCGCAGGTGCCGGGGTCAAGTGGGCGACCGGCTCCAGCCGCGGTAGCTGGAAGGTCGCGGTGACGTG
>QHBY01000221.1:0-1634 GCA_003244245.1 Pseudonocardiales bacterium | reverse complement strand
CAACTGCTCCCGTAACGGCTGGCCGGTGTCGGCCCGCAGCACCACCAACAGGTCAGGACTGTCCCGGGACGGGCGACCCCGAAGTTCCTTTCCCAAGTGGTCCTCTCCGACGGATGATAACTGGTCCAGACATCACTCCTCGGGAAAAGGAATACAGCCCTGGCGTACCCAGCGGACGTTGACCCGCACAGGTGAACGCCAACGTTTAGGAATCATTTAGATCTGTACGTCAACGAGCCAGATCAGGCGTACTGACACGTCCGCAGCCGAGCGATTCAGTTTCCTGGCGCCCGGTCTTCTCCGGCGGAGGGGTGTGCGGAGAATGCGGCGATGACGCGGACGTGGTGCGGATCGGTCATCGTCCGCGGAGGCCTTTCTTGCTGGGGAGCAGGCGAGCGGCCTCGGTGATCGCCCAGGCGGCGTTGATCAGTCCTACGTGGCTCAACGACTGCGGGAAGTTGCCCAGCAGCTGGCCGCTGTACGGGTCGGCTTCCTCGGAGAGCAGCCCGACATCGTTGGCGTAGGCGGTGGCTCGTTCGAACAGCTCGGTGGCCCGCTCGAGCTCGCCGGCGAGCGCATAGCACTCCACGAGCCAGTAGGTACAAAGCAGGAAGGTGGCCTCGTCGCCGTCGAGCCCGTCCTCGCCCAGGTAGCGGTAGAGCAGGCCGCAGGGGGCAGAGAGCTCCTCGGCGATCCGTTCGACCGTGGCCCGCATCCGCGGGTCGCCCGCCGGGATCAGGCCGGTGATGGCCAGCATCAGCGCTGACGCGTCGAGGGTCGTCGAGCCGAACGCCTGGGTGTAGGCGCCGACGGTCTCGTTCCAACCCTCGCAAGAGATGGTCGACGCGATCAGGGCTGCGGTCTTGCGCCAACTCTGGCGCCGCTGAGCGCCGAGCGGGCCCAGCCGGTCGCCGAGCGCGAGGCCCCGGTCCAGGGCGACCCAGCACATCAAAGCGCTGTAGAGATAGCGCTGCCGCGGGATGCGGCTCTCCCAGATCGAGTTGTCCGGCTCCTGCCAGCGGGCGGCCGCTTCGTCGACGACAGCGACCAGGAACTCGGCGGTTGCCGGGTCGAGCTCACCGAGCTGGTCGGCCAGACGGTGGACGGCGTCGAGCAACTCCCCGCCCAGGTCAAGCTGGTTCTGTGCGCACGCATCGTTGCCGACCCGCACCGGCGAGCTGGCGCGCCAGCCCAGGAGGTGCGGCAGCTCACGCTCGGACAGATCGTACTCGCCCGCTACGCCGTAGACGACCTGCATGCGGCCCGCCCCTCCCGGACCCGGACCGGCCGCCGCGCCGACGACCCACGCGAGGAACGCCGTCGCCTCGTCGGGGCAGGCGGCGATGCCCTGGGCGCGCAGTGTCATGCTCGCGTCCCTGATCCAGGCATAGCGGTAGTCCCAGTTCCTGGAGCCGCCGACCGTCTCGGGTAGCGATGTCGTCGCCGCGGCGATGACGGCCCCCGTGGGTGCGTACGTGAGGCCCTGCAGCACCCGACCGCTGTGCAGGACCAAGTTCCGCCACGGTCCCTCGTAGCGCTGGTGCAGCTGCGACCACGAACGCCACGCGGCAACCGTGTCGGCGAGGCGGCGAACGACCTCCGCCTGCTCCCACGGCTGGGGCTCGGGCCCGTCG
>QHBY01000220.1 GCA_003244245.1 Pseudonocardiales bacterium | reverse complement strand
CTTGGAATAGATCATCTAGGCGGCACGATCACCCACATCCCTCACAACGGCACCGTGCGCCTCGACTGACCCACCAACCTCAAGAACACCAGAGCACGCACCGGGCTCGTCGATCTACACCCATCACCACACGATGATCAACATGCGACAATCGCCGCAAACCCTTCCGGATGTCCGAGACTCCGGAGGCCGCGCGGTGCCGCACCTCTCATATTGCCACTTCCCTCAGCTTGTGATCGAGTGTAAACTCCGAGTTAAGAACTTTCCCGAATTAGTTGAAGTGGCCGCGTCCGAGCCTGATCGAGTGCCAGAGCATTTCCCCTCGCAGGATTGGAGGCAGCATTGGAAGCGTTTGTAGCATTGAAAGAGGTTGGGGAGCCGAGCCTCGGTGGCTGGTGGGCGGGCCTAATCATCGGTTTGGTGGTCGTGGTGGTGGTGGTGCTCGTTGTAAGCGTGCTGCTGGTGCTTGCATTCCGGATCAACGCGCAGGCGCGTGCAGCCGCTCGCGAGCTTGAGGCGATACGGTCGACCACCAAGCCGCTCGTGGAACTGCGTCGCACGAACGACACGCTCCAGAGCATCCTCCGGGGAGCCCGGACCGCTCGACAAGCATTGGGGGGATAACGATGGTCGTAGCTCTCGCCGCCCAGGAAATCACGTTCTGGCAGGTTCTTCTGGCTCTCGGGGCCGTGGTGCTAGTTGCCGTGATCGCGCTTCTCAGCCTGCTGCTCTCCTTCGTCGGCTCCATCGAAGCCAGCGTGCACGGACTGGGGGGCGTGGCGCAGGGGGTTGCCGGCAACACGGCCCACATCAAGATCGCGCTTGCTGTCGCAGACAGCCTGGATGAGGTCGCGGACGAGGCGGGCCGCCACGCGCGACTTCTGGGGGTGGGGGTGTGATGGGCACGGTACTGCTCGTGATCCTCACCGTCGTCGAGATCGTGGCCCTGGTGGCCGCGTTGGCGCTGTTCGCTATCTTGATCACCCGCCGGCTGCGCTCCCTCGCCGACGCCATCGGACAGGTGAGCGGTGTCATCGGGGCGGTCCAAGGGGACGTGTTTCTGGTTGGCGCCGGTGCCGCGATCCTGAACCGGAAGCTGAACGCGATCGCCAAAGCGCTGCCGGCGATCGCGGAGAAGGCCGAGTCGCTGCCAGCGAAGCATGCGCAGGCCCAGACCCCGCAGCAGCGGGACCCCGCAATAGGGCGAAGGTAAGACAAGGATGCGACGATGACACTGTGGTGGATCGGCAACGCGCTCTTCCTAATCCTAGTCGTACCCGTCGTGGTGGTGCTCCTCCAGGTCCTGAGGGGGTCCGCAGTCAACGTCGGGAGGCGCATCGACGCCATTCATGATCAGGCCGGGGGCATCGTCATCGCAGCAGACGATGTGAAGGCGCTGATACCCACCCGCGACGCCGTGAAACGGGTGGGGGCTGGCCTCACCCGTTATGTGAAGGCGGTTGACCGCCTCCTGTGAGGAGCGAATTACCATGCCGGCAGCCGCTGTATTCTCGATCATCCTCGCAGTGATCACCGTGCTGGTGCTCGCTGCCTACCTGATCAGTATTGCGCTCGTTCTCGGGCGCATCCACGCTAAGCTCCGCGAAGTCAACACCGGCCTCCACTTGGTTACCGAGAGGACCGAGCCTGCCGGGTCGATCGTTGGCGAGATCAACAGCGACCTTGCCGGAGTGAACGACGCCTTGCGGGCCGTGCTCGCAAGAAAATAGCGATGGCTGTCGTTCCCGATGGCGCGCGCGAGGGGCGGGGGAGCCGACCGTTCGATTCCCCTCAGCTCCACACAGCGCAGAGGCCCGATCCAATGATCTCCGCACCGGGGGCTGGACCTCGTACTGCATCGGTCAGCGACACGGTCGGGTAGGCGTGAAGTCTCGCCGGGTCGCTTCCAACCGGACCGCATCCGACTCGTCGGAGGCGTCGATCACGGTGTACCCGTCGCCCAGCGGCCGGACCTCGCCGAGCACAGCAGTGGGTCCGCGACCCGATCGGACACCGTGGTCCCGTGGCGAGAGGTCGACCTGAACCACCTCACCGGTCTCGCGCACCTGATCGGCTGCCTTGCGGGCCCTCTCATCCGCGCGGTACCCGGGAGGGTTGGCCAGCACGACGCCGCCGCTGCTGTTGAGCAGCACCACGCCGTTGTGCGAGGTGAGCACGACGCGCTCGACCAGGTCTGCGATCGTCGAACCCTTCGGCGACGGCGGCGGCGACGGCGGTGGCACAGCCGCGAGGCGGCGACCAATCAGGATCCCCACCATCAGCACGCCGACTCCGGTGAACGCCACTGCGAGTATCACGCGGGTAATCGTAAACGTCCGACTGGCGGTTCCACCTAGGTTCGGCGAGTGACGATTCCTGGATCCCCGCTCAACAGGGCGAATATTCCCCCGTTCGCCGTGGATTCGCTGGCGGTTAGACGGGATCGCCTTCGTTTCGCCGAATCAGCACCCTGGTCGTAGCGACCCTCCTACGTGCTCAGGTATCGAGGGCGCGCACGGCGCACGTTGCGCACTGCCCGGATGCGCCGGGATCCGCAGGGTGAAGGTGGAGCCGGTGCCGGGCTTGCTCCAGAGCTGCACTTCGCCGCCGTGGTTGACGGCGACGTGTTTGACGATCGCCAGCCCCAATCCGGTGCCGCCGGCAGATCGGCTCCGCGCCTGATCGATCCGGAAGAACCGCTCGAACACCTGTTCCTGGTGCTCGGGCGCGATGCCGAGGCCGTGATCGGTGACGGCGATCTCCACCAAACCATTGGCCAGCCGCCTGCTGACCGTCACCGGGCTACCTGGCGCCGAGTAAGAGACCGCATTGCCGAGCAGGTTCGACAATGCCGTCACCAGCAGCGTCGCCTCACCCTTGAGCAACAGCCCGCTGGGCGCGTCGACAGTGATCCGGATGTTGGCCGACTCAGCCGACAGCCGGCAGCGAGCCAGTGCCTCGCGCACCACCTTGTCGACCTCGACAGTTGCCAGCTCAGGGAGCCGCTCCGCACCCTGCAGCCGTGACAATGCGATCAGCTCGGTGACTAGCGTGCCCAGCCGGTTGGCCTCGTTGAGGATCTTGGTGCCGAACCGGCGCACCTCGCGTGGGTCATCAGCGGCATCGAGCACCGCCTCAGCCAACAACGCCACCGCACCCACTGGGGTCTTCAACTCATGGCTGACGTTGGCCACAAAATCCCGCCAGGTCTCTTCCAGTCGGACCGCATCGACTTCGTCCGACGTGCGCACATCCGGGCGGCGAACTCCGCGGAACAACTCCAGCTCAGCAGGATTGACCAGCTCCCCGCCGGGCTGGATCGAGTCGACGGTTGCCGCGCCATTCGTCGATTGCGGCGGCGCCACGGTCCCAGGACGGCGGCCGATGAGGACTCCGACCATCAGCGCCCCGATCGCGATGAAGACGACTGCAAGTGTCACCCGTCAATCGTAACCACCCAACCGGGTGGAAAACCTAGGCATGAGCACTCGGAGTTATCACAACCACCCCTAATAGGGTGAATTTTCGTCCCTCGTTCACCGTGGGTTCATCCCTTGGTGCGGTACGGGCGCCTAGCCAGTTCTCGGGTGAGTCCGCGCCGCCAGAAAGATCACCATCGAAACGCCGCGTGCGGTGACGCCGGGGCCAGTTTTGAATTGTGCCGACCCGGCAGTTCTGATCATGGGCATCAGTGTGAGGCCCGTCGGCGCTTCTTCGAACACTCGCGCCACCGGTCGGCCGGGGGACGACTCTCGCTTGGAGCGCTGAGTAGGCGACATGTGACCCCTTGACACCACTTAAATCGCGCTCTACGGTAGTCCCCGGTCGGGGACCGTACCCATCGAGGGGGTCGTCCTGTACCAAGCAGCACATTGAAGAGTCATATTGTGTCGACACGAAACTCGTGCGTGTGACGCGACGGTTCTCGGCAGACCGCGTCTTACTTTCGTTCGTTCACCGCTGGACGTGATGCGTTGGCTCTGTTAGCTGCTGCCAAACGGGCAATTTCTCCTTCGTTAGGTGATCCACTCCGGCCCGGCTCACCGGGACGCTGTGTCAAGCAGGGGGCTGCGCTATGAAAATTCGCTGGTTGCACTCGCACCAAACCTTAGTGGTGTCGCTGGTGATTGCCATGGTCGCGGTCGGGTTGCTGACCGCCTTGGTAATTCGCCAACAGGACGACCAAGCGAATGGTCAGGTCTACCTTGAAACGGGTGGCAGCGTAGGCGCCAATCCTTTTGTCCCATGGGTCGCGCCGCTCAAGGCGGCGAATGGAATCCCCGGTAGCGGAGGCGCGTCCTCCCAGCGGAAAACCGACGATCCAGAGACGCTCATCTCGTACCTCGTGGCCCATCCGCAAGCAGCGACGGCTTGGGTGAAAGCGCTCAATTCTGACCCTTCACTAAGTTGGAGCGGTGGGAACCGGATCGAGATTCAGCAAATCCCCGCTTACATTCATGAGCTCACACCGCGTAGCCTCGATACGGACCTTAGGGTTACTGATTATCAATTCACCAACGGCGCTGCTCTCGCCGTACAATCGATTCTGGAGAGTGGCACTATTGTTCTCGTGGACGCCAAGGGCGTGTCCCGGGTTCGATGTGCATCTGGTAGCCCTCTGGCACCCATGATTCCGCTGAGAGTGCGACCACGTTACAGGGGCACGCCGTGGAGCGGCTTTCAGCCACAACGGGTCATCGCCATCCAACGTGGTCTGCAGTGTGAACGCAACGATTATTACGACGGTGAACGTTGCCGGCGAATTGCAGTCTGTCCGCGTGGTGAGTACCGAGACGATGGCGGCCGGTGTTATGACCGGAACCAGCCGGGGCGGCCGGCTGAGGGCGGTCGGTCGGGTGAGGTGAGGCGGCCGGCTGAGGGTGGTCCGTCAAGTGAGGTGACGCGGCCCGCTAAGAGCGGCCCGTCGGGTGAGGTAAAGCAGGCGGCTGAGAGCGGCCCGTCGAGTGAGGTGAGGCGGCCGGAGGGTGGTCCGTCGGGTGAGGTGACGCGGCCTGCTAAGGGTCCGTCGGGTGAGGTAAAGCAGCCGGCCAAGAGCGCCCCGTCGGATGAGGTGAAGAAGCCGGCTAAGAGCGCCCCGTCGGGTGAGGTAAAGCAGCCGGTCAAGAGCGGCTCGTCGGATGAGGTGAAGCAGCCGGCCAAGAATGGCTCGTCGGATGAGGTGAAGAAGCCGGCCAAGAGCGGCCCGTCGGATGAGGTGAAGAAGCCGGCCAAGAGCGCCCCGTCGGGTGAGGTGAAGCAGTCGACTAAGAATGGCTCGTCGAGTGAGGTGAAGCAGCCGGACAAGGGTGTCCCCGCGAGTGGGGCCGCAGCAGCCCGATAAGGGTGGGCCACCGGATCAGCCGAGACGAGGCGGCCGGGTCTCCGGCATTCCCCGGCGCTGAGGCAAACGGCGACGGAATGTCTCGTGGGCCACTACTTATCCGATCCCGGCCACCGGCTTGGCGCCGGTCACCCTGCCGCAGCGCGTCCCAGCTCAGTTCGATGGGGTGATGGTTACGCCCGGATCTACCCGTTCGAGCGCGCCGCGTTCATCTTCCGTTCAGCTGAACGGAAGATCCTTGTGAGGTGCTCCTCCACCGGGTCGGCGGCGTCGACGAGCACCAGTGTGTGGTCGTCGGCCGCAAGGCAGACGGCGGCCTCACCGACACATGGAGCGACGTGCGAGCGCAGGTGGACTGTGGTTACGTGTCGTACGTGCCACGCTGTGAGTGCGGCTGGACCGGGCCGCCGTTCACCTGCACGCCTCGTGGCTACGCCGCCTGCGAACAGCTCTGGCGGGACAGCCACCTTGAGCTGTTTCTTCGTGCCCAGGAACCCCGTGCACGTGCATCCTTGACCACCTGGGCGCCAGGGCTAATCCACTGCGGCTTCACCTTGGACTCGATCGGCTAGCACAACACTGTCACACTGATCGTCGTGATCGCGCAGGAGCAGCCGGTAGCCGAGGTGCTCCGCGCAGCGGGTGCACGGTTTGCGTTCATACACGGCAGTCGGGTGCGCGGCCGCGCACGCCCGGACAGCGACCTGGATGTGGGCGCCTGGTGGGGTGGTGCCCGACCTCCGGCGTCCTGGGAGGTGGATCTACCGGTTGGGGTGGACCTGGTCGTGCTCGATAGCGCACCGCTGTGGCTGGCTGGTCGGATAGCTCAGGAGGGTCGCCTCCTTTTCGATGATGATCCGCGGGCGAGGATCCGGTGGCAGGCCGATACCCGGCTGCGCTACCTGGATGAGATCCCGGCGATCCGCGAGCGCTACCGCCGGCGGCGGATCGAGCTGGCCCGTGGAGAGCCGGGTGGTTGATCAGGAACGGCTCGACCGGCTGCTCGACCGGGTTGCATCCGACCTGAAGGTCTTGGCCGGGTACCACGCCGCGGGGGACCTGCTTGACGATCCCATCCGGCTTGCGGCGGTGAAGTACCACTTCATCACTGCCATCGAGGGCTGTACCCGGATCGCGCACCACATCATCGCGTCGGAAGGCTGGCGAATCGCGGAATCCAACGCCGATGCGGTGCGCGCGCTCGGTGCGCAGAGTGTCGTGCTCGTCCCGACAGCCGAGGCAGTGGCCAGGGCGGTCGGGTTGCGCAACGTGCTGGTTCACGAGTACGTAGACGTCGATGACGGGCGGGTGCGCGACAATCTCGAACGTCTAACAGACTTCGAGGCCTTCGTATCCCAGGTGGCTGCCTGGTCGATTGACTGAGCCGTCGCGTTCTGAATGCAGACTGCGGTAAATGCGTGCTGATCAGCGCAGGCTGCATCCAGAACGCGGTCCCAACCGGGGTTACGATCGGGCGTATGGGGCACGGGACCGCTGGCGTGGTGCTGGTGGGTGGCCGTTCGTCGCGAATGGGCACGCCGAAGGCCGAGCTGGAGTGGCACGGTTCCACCCTGCTGCGCCGCACTCTGGGTATCGTCGCGCGCTCGGTTGAGGGGCCGGTGCTGGTGGTCCGCGCCGCGGGCCAACCATTACCTGAGATGCCCCGGCACGTGCATATCGTGGAGGACCCTGAGGAGGGCCTAGGACCGCTGCAGGGCATCGCTGCCGGTCTGGCTGCGCTGGATGGTCGAGTGCACGCCGCGTTTGTGTGTTCCACCGACCTGCCGTTCCTTCATCCCGCGTTCGTTCGCCGGGTGCTCAGCGCGCTAACCGACGATCTCGACGTGGTGCTCCCAGTCGCCCGCGGCCACCCGCAGCCGCTCGCCGCCGCCTACCGGGTCACCCTCGCGTCGCTGGTCACCGAATTGGTGGCAGCCGGCGACCGGCGCCCGGCATTCCTGTTCCGCCACGAGCGTTGCCGCACGGTGCGGCTGGACGACGCCGCGCTCCTCGAAGACCCGCTGCTGGCCGCAGCCGACCCAGCGCTGGACTCGGTGATCAACGTCAACTCCCCGGACGACTACCGTGCCGCGCGCTACCTTCCCGCTCCACAGATCACCGTGCAGCGCTACGGCGCGCTTGCCGGCAACGGCCACCGCGGGCCGCAGACCGTGCGCGCCGCCACGCTGTCCGGCGCCGCCGCGGCGGTAGGTGTGACCCTGGATCGTCATGTCATCGCCGCGCTCAACGGCGACCAGATCAGCCGCGACGGCGCTGTCCCGCTGGCCAGCGGGGACACCGTCGCCTTCCTGTCCGCAGACGCGGGCGGGTGAATCCGGTGACCGGTGCGCCCGGGGGATACGCCGGTAAGGCGCTGATCGTAGATGTCACTGGGCCGGATGCGACGACCCTGCCGCTCGACGAGACGGTGTTGCGCGCCTACCTAGGTGGTGTGGGGCTCGGCGCTTGGCTGCTGCACCGGCTCGCCCCGCCCCGCGTCGACCCGTGCAACGCCAGGGCGCCGCTGGCGTTCGTGTTCTCCCCGCTGGTCGGCACGCCGCTGACCACCAGCGCCAAGTTCGCCGTCGTCGCGAAGTCACCGCTGACGGGAATGCTCAACGACGCGCTGGCATCGAGCCAGTTCGCCATCTCGGGCAAGCTCACCGGCCACGACGCGATCGTGCTCACCGGCCGGGCACCCACTCCGTCAGTGCTGCTCGTCGACGGTCCCGCCCCGCGGCTGGTCGCGGCGGAAGACACCTGGGGCCTGCCCGCCGCGGAGGCCGAGGAGGTGTTGAAGCGCAAGCTGGGCCGGGGCTGGCGGATCGCCGCGATCGGACCGGCGGGGGAACGCGGGGTGCGCTACGCGACGATCTCGCACGACGGGCGCCACGCCGGTCGCGGTGGGCTCGGCGCCGTGCTCGGCGCGAAGAACATCAAAGCGGTCGCGGTGCGGGCCGCCACGAAGATCGGCCCGGCGGACCCGGACGGCGTGCTGGCCGCCGCCCGAGACCTGCGGAAGCGCTCGTTCGGCCCGGCTACCGCGAAGTACCGCGAACTGGGCACGCTGGCCAACCTGCTGGCCTTCAACGCCATCTCCACGCTGCCCACCCGCAACTTCAGCGGCGCCACCTTCGTCGACGCGCCCAAGCTGGCCGCCGAGGAGCTGCACGAGCTGAGAAGCGCGACCCGCAGCGGGTGCGCCTCCTGCAGCATCGGCTGCGAGCACATCTACCGTGGCCGCAACGGCCAGACGGCCAGGGTGGAATACGAGAACGTCTTCGCTCTCGGGCCGATGTGCGGGGTGTCCGACCCCGACGACGTGCTGGCCGCTTCCGCTCGCTGCGACGAGCTGGGTCTGGACACCATCTCCGCCGGTGGCACGATCGCGTGGGCGATGGAGTGCGCGGAGCGCGGGTTGCTCGATGCGCCGTGGTTGCGTTTCGGCGACGGTGCCGCGTTGCTGCGGGCGCTGGACGAGATCGGCAGCGGCGACGGGCTGGGCGCCCTGCTCGCCGAGGGTTCCCGGCGCGCCGCGGCGGTGGTAGGCGGTGGATCGGAGCAGTTCGCTCCCCACGTCAAGGGCATGGAAATGCCCGGCTATGAGCCCCGCACATTGCAGGGCATGGCGCTGGGCCTGGCCGTCAACGCCCGCGGCGCCGACCACAACCGCTCCGGGGCCTACGAGGCCGACCTATCCGGTGACTACGACCGGCTGGCCGGCGGGGACGCCCAGGTGGCCGCCGCGGTAGCCACCGAGGACCGGGCCGCGGTGATGGACTCGATGATCCTGTGCAAGTTCCTGCGCGGCGTGTTCGACGAGCCCTACCGGGAATGGGCCGAACTGCTGCGGGTAGTCACCGGATGGGACATCGACGCGGCCGAGTTGCGCGCCACTGCCCGGCGGATCGTGCTGGCCAAGCGGATGTTCAACCTGCGAGAGGGCTGGACCCCGGCCGACGACTGGTTGCCGGGGAGGCTGCTGAGCGAGCCGGTCCGGTTGAACTCCGGTCGCGACGCCACCCTTACCCCGACCCGGCTTCGGGAGATGATCGACGGCTACTACGCGATCCGCGGCCTGGATCACGCCGGCCGGCCGGACGAGGCGGCGCTGGCTGATTTGATCCTTGCGGAAGGAGCGCCGCTGTGAGCGTCACCCTCACCGTTGATGAACGGAAGATCACCGTGCCCGAGGGCACCACGATCTATCAGGCGGCCGCGCAGCTCGGCATCGACATCCCGGTGCTGTGCCACGACGACCGGTACAACCCGGTCGGGGTCTGCCGGATGTGCATCGTGGACACCGGCGCCCGGGTGTTCGCCGCCGCCTGCGTGCGGCCCTGCGAGGACGGCATGGCGGTGCAGACAAACACAGCGGAGCTCGAACGCAGCCGCGCCACCCTGACCGAACTGCTGATCGCCGATCAGCCCCCACGCGACGCCGACCCCAAGCAGATCACCACCGGCGACAACATGCTGCTCGCGCTGGCCGACCGCTACGGCGTGTCCCGGCAGAGCACCGCGCTGCCCTGCGGGTCCGGCCGTGGCACCGACACCTCGAACCCGGTGATCGCCGTCGATCACGACGCCTGCATCCTCTGTGACCGCTGCACCCGCGCCTGCGACGACATCCAGGGCAACGACGTGATCGGCCGCTCCGGTAAGGGCTACCGCACCCGGATCGCCTTCGACCTCAACGACCCGATGGGCGCCTCATCTTGCGTGACCTGCGGCGAATGCGTCGCCGCCTGCCCCACCGGGGCGCTGACCAACAAGCCGATCCACAACATCCCGATCCGTCCCCGCGCCGAACTGGATGCGGTGAAGACCGTCTGCCCGTACTGCGGGGTGGGCTGCGCGCTGACCTACCAGGTCGACCGGCAGCGGGCGGCGATTGCCTACGCCGAGGGCCGTGACCAGCCCGGATCGCAGGGCCGGCTGTGCGTCAAGGGCCGCTACGGCTGGGACTACGCGGCGTCGGCGCAGCGCCTGACCGTGCCGCTGATCCGCCGGGACGACTCCTACCCCAAGGGCGCCCTGTCGTCTGACGTGAAAGGTGAGAAGCGCCGCAAGCCGGGCGGTCTGGTCGATTACGACGAGGTGCTGCCGCATTTCCGGGAGGCCAGCTGGGATGAGGCACTGGACCTCGTCGCCCGGCGGCTCACCGAAATCCACGCTGCGGGCGGCCCGGGCGCGATCGCGGGGTTCGGCTCGGCGAAGTGCTCCAATGAAGAGGCCTACCTCTTCCAGAAGCTGATCCGGACCCGGTTCCGCACTAATAATATTGACCACTGCACCCGGCTGTGCCACGCCTCGTCGGTGGCCGCGCTGTTCGAGGGAATCGGCTCCGGCGCGGTGTCCACCACCTACGGCGACGTGGTCAACGCCGATGTCGCGATCATCACCGGCAGCAACGCCACCGCCAACCATCCCGTCGCCAGTTCGTTCTTCAAACAAGCTCGCCGCCGCGGAACAAAGATCATCTATATCGATCCGCGGGCGGACCGGGTCGCCGACCACGCCGATATCTACTGCCAGCTCAAGCCGGGCACCGACGTGGCCTTCTACAACGGCGTGATGCACGAGATCATCCGCCTGGGGCTGATCGACCGCGAGTACATCGCGAATCGGACGTCGAACTACGACGAGCTGGCCCGCACCGTCGCCGACTACCCGCCGCAGCGGGCCGCGCAGATCACCGGCATCCACGCCGACATGATCACTGAGGTGGCCCGGGTCTGGGGCAACGCCAGCGCCGGGATCATCTTCTGGGGCATGGGAATCTCCCAGCACACCACCGGCACCGACAACGCCCGCTGCCTCATCGCGCTGTGCGCGATCACCGGCAACGTCGGCAAACCCGGTAGCGGCCTGCACCCGCTGCGCGGGCAGAACAACGTGCAGGGCGCGTCCGACGTCGGCCTGATCCCGATGTTCTATCCGGACTACCAGAAGGCCGACTCCGCCGAGGTGCGGTCACGCTTCGAGCAGGCGTGGGGGGTCAGCGGGCTCGACCCGGAGAAGGGCCTGACCGTCACCGAGATCATCGGTTCTGCACTCAAAGGCGGGGTGCGCGGGATGTACATGCTCGGGGAGAACCCGTTCCTGTCCGACCCGAACATCAACAAGGTCCGCAAGGCACTGTCCGCGCTGGAGTTTCTGGTGGTCCAGGACATCTTCCTCACCGAGACCGCCGAGTTCGCCGACGTGGTGCTGCCCGCGTCGTCCTATCTGGAGAAGGACGGCACCTTCACCAACACCGACCGGCGGGTGCAGCTCGGCCGCAAGGTGCTCGACCCGCCCGGGCAGGCTCGGGTGGACTGGGAGATCGTCCAGGATCTCGCCCAGCGACTCGGCCTGCGCTGGGACTACTCGTCGCCCCGCGAGGTGTTCGACGAGCTGGTCAGCCTGATGCCCAACTACGCCAACCTGACCTATGACAACCTCGGCGGCACCGGCAAGCTGTATCCCAACGCCGACCCTGAGCACTGCGACGGCACCGTGGTGCTCTTCGACGAGCGGTTCAACACCGACGACGGGCTAGCACATCTGGTGCCCGCCCAGTGGTTGCCGGCCAAGGAGCTGCCCAACGCCGAGTACCCGCTGGTGCTCAACACCGGCCGGCTCCTGCAGCACTGGCACACCGGGTCGATGACGCGGCGCTCCTACGCCCTGGACACCATCGCGCCGGAGGCGGAGGTCTACGTGCACCCCAAGGACGCCGCGGACCGCGGGCTGGCGCACGGCGAGATGGTGCGGGTGCGCTCCCGGCGCGGCGAGATCGAGCTGCGGCTGAAAGTCTCCCACCGCGAGGCGCTGGGCAACTGCTTCATCCCGTTTCACTTCCGGGAAGCCGCCGCCAACGTGCTGACCATCGATGAGATCGACCCCTACGGCAAGATCCCCGAATTCAAGTTCTGTGCGGTGCAGATCGAGCCGCTGGGGCACGGTGCGTAGTGACGCTCGACCCCGGCGGATTCGACGACGTGACACGTGCCCAACAGGTGATGTGGAGCAGGGGTGACTCCATCGAATCGGGGTATCGCAGGTCGTGGTGGGTGAGCTTCTGGTTTCGGCCCTGCACATTCACGCCGGCGAGTGGTCTTGGACGTGGCCGGCGGGGCGGGGAACACAGCATTGGCGGCGGCCCGGCGGTGGGCTCGGGTGACGTGCACCGACTACGTGCCCGAGTTACTCGAACGCGCTCAGGAACGTGCCCGGGCGGAGGGGTTGCCGATGGAGACGCAGGTCGCCGATGCTCAAGCCCTCCCATATCCAGACGGCAGCTTCGACGTAGTGGCCTCGACGTTCGGGGCGATGTTCGCCCCCGACCAGCAGACGTCGCACCGATGGCACCTGCGAAATCCCGTCGCCCTACCTTCAAGTGGTGGCCATCAAAAGGTCCTGAGTGCGGCGCTGCGTTAGCCTCATGACTGTGGCCCATGACATCGGCGTAGGTCGCCATGAGACGGCTGGCCATAGCTCGCATCGCCAGTCGCGGGTGCCGGGAGTCGAGGCCAGGGCGGGTAAATTTCCCGGGCCGAGCCTGATCCCCGAGCTCAACGCCATCCAGTCCCGGTTGGGCTGGCTGCCACGCGAGGAACTGGTCGCGCTGGCGCGGCGGATGCGCCGGCCGTTGTATGAGATCGAGGGCCTGGTCTCGTTCTACCCGCGCTTCCGCACCGAGGTGCCACCGAAGGTGGCGCTGCACGCCTGCCGCGACCTGTCCTGCTGGCTCACCGGGGATGCGCCGGACTTCGCCGACCGGTACGGACCCGACGTGGAGGTCCGCGACGTGTCGTGCCTGGGCCGCTGCGACCTGGCGCCCGCCATCGCTGTGAACGACCGCCCAGCGCGGGCTGCAGATGCCGATGCCATGATCGCCGCCGCCCGCGTCGGTGCACCACGCGCGGCGCAGCCGCCCCCGTCCGGTCGTCACATGCCGTGGCCTAATGACCCCTACGTCCTGGGCGAGCCGCGCTACCGGGTGTTGCGGGGGCTGCTGGACGGGTCGTTGGACCCGGGTGGGGTGATCGACACGCTGAAGGAATCCGGGTTACGGGGGATGGGGGGTGCAGGGTTTCCCACCGGGAAGAAGTGGGAGCTGGTGGCTGCCCAGCCGGGGCCGGTGAAATATGCGATCTGCAACGCCGACGAGTCCGAGCCCGGCACCTTCAAGGACCGGCAGATCCTCGCCGACCAGCCGCACCTGGTGCTGGAGGGGCTCCTGGTCGGCATGCTCTGCGTCGGCGCGGAACAGGGCTGGGTGTTCATCCGGCACGAGTACGGTCCCGAGGAACAGGTACTCCGCGCCGAGATCGACGCGCTGCACGCCGAGGGTCTGGTGGGGACCGACGTGCGGGGCAGCGGGCGGGCCCTGCGGGTGGACCTCTTCACCTCACCGGGTGGATACATCCTCGGCGAGGAGTCCGCATTGATCGAGTGCATGGAGGGCCACCGCGGCGAACCGCGCAACAAGCCGCCATTCCCCGGCGTGTACGGGCTGCACGGCCGGCCCACGCTGATGAACTCGGTGGAGACCTTCGCCGACATCCCGGGGATCGTCGCGCTCGGAGCGCAGTGGTGGGTCGACGCCGGCCTGGGTGAGTCGGTGGGCTGGAAGTTCTTCGCCGTCTCCGGGCATGTCGCAAACCCGGGGGTGTACTGCGTACCGATGGGCACGACCGTCCGGGCCCTGCTGGACCAAGCGGGCGGGATGGCCGGCGGGGCGGTACTGGCCGCGGTGCAGCCGGGCGGCGCCTCGTCGAACTTTCTGCGGGCCGACCAGCTCGACGTGCCGCTGGACTTCGCCACGCTTGCCGCCGCCGGGAGCATGCTGGGCTCCGGTGCCCTGGTCGCCATCGCCGATGGCACCGACCTGCTCGCTGCGGCGGCCAACGTGCTGCGGTTCTTCCGCGACGAGTCGTGCGGCAAGTGCGTGCCCTGCCGCGTCGGGTCCGCCAAGGCGCACACGCTGCTGACGTCAGCGCTGGACAACGGCGGGCTCGACGACGCAGGCGCGGCGCAGCTCATCGACCTGGAATATGCGATGCGCAAGACGTCGATCTGCGGGCTGGGCCAGGTCGCGCTGGGCCCGGTCATCAGTGTGCTCAAGCTGCAAGCAGGTAAGCAGACGCCGTGAGCCGGGAGTTCTTCGCCACTCGCACCGTCGCCGAGGCGCTGGCCGGCTTCAGCCCCGCCCTGCGTACCCCGACGCAGACCGTGGCGCTGGCCGAGGCGCTCGGCCGGGTGCCGGCCCGGGATGTTATCGCCCCGGGCCCCCTGCCGGGGTTCGCCCGCTCGACGGTGGACGGTTACGCGGTCCGGGCTGCCGACACCTACGGTGCCTCCGAGGGGCTGCCGTCCTACCTGGATCTCGTGGGCGCCGTGCTGATGGGTGTGGCGCCGAAGGTGACCGTGACCGCCGGCACCGCGGTGGAGATGCCCACCGGTGGGGTGCTCCCGGCGGGCGCCGATGCGGTGGTGATGGTGGAGTACACCAACGAGACGATGCCCGGCACGGTGGAGGTGCTGCGGCCCATCGCGCCTGGCGGTGGAATTGTTCAGGCCGACGACGACGTCACCCCAGGAGCAGTCCTGACGCCCGCGGGCCGGCCGCTGCGCGCGGTGGACCTGGGCATGCTCGCCGCAGCGGGAGTGACCGAGGTCCTCATGCACGCCCGGCCTCGGGTGGCGATCCTGTCCACCGGTGATGAGGTGGTGGCGCCCACGACCGCTACGCTGCGTCCGGGTCAGGTCCGCGACGCGATCGCCCCGGCGCTCGCCGGTCTGGTGCTCGAGGCGGGCGGATGGCCGGTGCCCTGCGGAATCGTGCCCGACGATCCAGTTGCCCTACGCGGTGCGCTCCAGGTGGCGCTGGCGCAGGCGGATCTGGTGGTCGTCTCCGCCGGCTCCTCGGTGGGGACTCGCGACGCCACCGCCGACGCCGTCGCCAGTCTCGGAAAGCCGGGCATCTTCTGCCACGGGCTCGCGATCAAACCCGGCAAACCCACCCTGCTCGCGGAGTGCGATGGCGTGCCGGTGATCGGTTTGCCGGGCAATCCGCTGTCCGCCCTGGTGGTCTTCCGGCTGGTCGGCACCCCGACGGTGTGGCACCTTGCGGGCTGCGCCACACCGCCGCCGGAACCGTCAGTGATCGCTTCGCTGACTCGTGACGTGCCTTCCGAGGCGGGCCGCCGGGACGTCGTGCAGGTGCAGCTCAACGGCGGGCAGGCCGAGCCGTTGTTCGGCGCGTCGGCGCTGCTGTCCGTGCTCACCCGCGCTGACGGATACCTCGTGGTGCCCGAAGCAGCCACCGGTCTCGACGCCGGCGCGGACGTCTGCATCACGCTTTATCGGTAGCCAGAGCGGCTACGGTCACCGTGCGTCGCCGGCCGTGTACGCTAAGTTGTTGTTGCAATCGCCACAGGCATAGCTTAGTTTTGTAGTTGCGTGACCACGGGGAGTAAGGGGGGCCAGCTCGGATCCCTTGGGTTGCCGCCAAGTGCGGCGGATCGACACACTGCCGGTGTTGACACCGGGGGAGAGTTCGCCACGACACTCACCTGCGTCGGTGAGTGCGGCATCACGTCGCGCCAGGCGTCCCTCTGCGAGCACCTACTACGCTCAGCTACATTCGGGCAGGCAGCTTGTCGACCGCGCATTCTACAGGGGGCGGCAATCAATTCCCAGGCGGGTCCGGTGTCTTTCGGCTTGCGTAGCTCCTCCACCGATCGGATAAGGAGCGATATGAGGGTTTCAGAAATCTTCACAATGGGTGGCTGCGACGATGGCTGCGACAGCCAGTACGGCAAGACCCCAGGGTACCGAAACTACTACTACGACTACTACAACGAGGGCTACTACAACGACAACTTCGACGGCTTCGAGCGCGGCCCCACCCGCCCCTCACTCTTAGCGCTTATCGGGTAGCACGTCGATCAGCAGGTTGCGCGGCGGTGGCCTCGATTCCCTACAGTGGGACGCAAGGCCACCGCCCAGCCATCCCCGAGGCCGGGCCCGAGAGCCAGATCTGGAAGTGGAGTGGTCGTGCGGGAGGTGCTGAGATCGCTGGTGCGCCCGGCGTCGACTACCGGGGGTTTGGTAGAGGCGGCACCGGCAGCGAGCGTGCGGGAGGTTTTCCGGCGGTTCTGGCCTGACGCCCGGCCGTTCTGGCGGTGGTTGTGGCTGAGCCTGGTGCTGATCATCGTGACCCCGGTGGTGGACACCGGGGCAATCCTGCTGTTCAAGGTGCTCGTCGACAAGGTATTGAGCCCGCGGGATTTCTCAGCGTTCCCGCCGGTGGCCGCCGCGTTCGTGGGTATCACCCTGCTGGTGGGAATCCTGGGTTTCATCGGTTCGTATCTGGGAGCGTGGATCGGCGAGAACTTCCTGCACCGGATGCGCACCCGGGTGTTCGCGCATCTACACACCCTGTCGGTGAGTTTTTTCGACCGTCGCCAGCTGGGCGACATCCTGTCGAGGCTCACCGGTGATGTGGCCGCCATCGAGGGAGTGGTGCTCTCCGGGGTCATCGGGCTCATCGCCAACGTGTTGCGGATCGTGGTGTTCGCCGGGGTGCTGTTCTTCCTGGACTGGCGCCTGGCATTGGCCTCGCTGATCGCGGTACCAGTGTTCTGGGCCGCCGCCCGGGTGTTCTCCCGCCGCATCAAGATCGCCTCGCGGGAAGTTCGCCGCCGCGCCGGGTCGATCACCGTGGTCGCCGAGGAAAGCCTGGGCAACGCCACCCTGATCCAGGCCTACGGTCGCGAGTCCGCCGAGGTGGAGCGCTTCGCCGAGCAAAGCATGGGCAGCGTGAATGCCGAACTGGCCGCGACCCGACTCGGCGCGCTGTTCTCCCCGCTGGTGGACCTGGTACAGGTGCTCGGGGTGATGACCATCCTCGGGGTCGGAATCTGGGAGCTCACCGCCGGGCACATCACCCTGGGTGGGCTGCTGGCCTTCCTGGTGTTCCTGTCCCAGCTCTACCAGCCCGTGCGAAGCCTGGGTGCGCTGTCCACGTCGCTGTTCGCCGCCGCCGCGGCCGCCGAACGGATCATCGAGCTGCTCGACGAGCAACCCACCGTGACCGCCCCCGAACACCCGATCCCGCTGGGCCGCCCACGCGGCCAGCTTCGCCTCGAGCAGATCGGCTTCACCTACCCCGACACCGCAACCGACGTGCTCAAGCAGGTCAGCTTCACCACGCTGCCGGGCCAGACCACGGCTATCGTCGGCGCCAGCGGTGCCGGCAAGACCACCCTGCTCAAGCTGCTCCTGCGGTTCTATGACCCCACCAGTGGGCAGATCACGCTGGACGGGACCGACCTACACCACGTCGACCCCGAGGAACTGCGCGCCAATATCGCCATCGTGCTGCAGGAAACCCTGCTGCTCGATGGCACCATCGCCGACAACATCCGCGCCGGGCGGCCCGACGCCACCTCCGACCAGCTCGTCACGGCAGCCAAAGCGGCCGACGCGCACGAGTTCATCAGCGCGCTGCCCGAAGGCTATGAAACCCGAGTCGGCCAACGCGGCCGGCTGCTGTCCGGCGGGCAACGCCAACGCATCGCGATCGCCCGCGCGATGGTCCGCGACGCCCCCATCCTGCTTCTGGATGAGCCCACCACCAGCCTCGACGCTGACGCCACCCAACGCATCCTGACTCCGCTACGCCGGCTCATCACCGGCCGCACCACGATCATCATCTCGCACAACCTGCTCACCGTCACCGACGCCGACCAGATCATCTACATCGACCACGGCCGGATCACCGAAACCGGCACCCACGATCAACTTCTCGCCAACAACCACCAGTACGCCCACCTTTACCACCTCCACCACCCGGTCGAGGCGTCGAATGGGCACGCACCGAAGTCCCAGTTCGCCTCCTGAGTTCCGGGTAGCGTCCCCGCTGTGCCGCGCAGCCCTTTCATCCGCGACGTCCCGGCGGTCCAGGCGCTGGACGCGTGGCAGTCGGCTCGCACCGCAGCCGGCTGCCCGACCAGGGTGGGCACCCAGCGGCTGGGACTGGCCGAGGCGATCGGTCGGGTCACGGCCGAGCCGGTGTGGGCGCGACGGTCCTCCCCGGCGTTCGACTCCGCCGGGATGGACGGCATCGCGGTGCGCTCGGTGGACACCGTGGGCGCCAGCCAGACCGCCCCGGTCACGCTGACCGACTTCGACGTCATCGACACCGGCGACCCCCTGCCGCAGGGCCGGGATGCGGTGGTGATGCGCGAGCACGTCCGCCTCCTCCGCCCAAACCCGGGCCCAGACCCAGGCGCTGGTGCTGAGCTGGTCGCCGCGGTGGTGCCCTACCAGCATGTTCGTTCCATCGGTGAGGATGTCGCGGCCGGTGAGCTGCTGTTGCCGCAGGGGCACCGGTTGCGTGCGGTCGATGTTGCCGCCATCGCCGCGGCGGGCATCACCGAGGTGCTGGTGCGCCGCCGACCGGTAGTCGCGGTGCTGCCCACCGGCGACGAGATCCGGCCGTTGGGTTGCGAACCCGGCATCGGGGAGATCCTCGATACCAACTCGCTGATGCTCGCAGGCCAGGCCGGTGAACATGGCTGCGAGGTGCTGTCGCTGCCCATCGAACCGGATGACCCCGAGCGGATCGCGGCTGCGGTTCTCGACGCGGCGCAGCGCGCTGACCTGGTGGTGGTCATCGCCGGATCGAGCGCCGGCCGGGGCGACCACACCGCGTCCGTGGTGGCCCAAGTGGGCACGCTGGTGGTGCACGGTGTCGCCGTGCGGCCGGGGCACCCGGTGGTGCTCGGCGTGGTGGGCACCACGCCGGTGATCGGCGCGCCCGGATACCCGGTGTCGGCGGCGCTGACCTTCGAGATCTTCGCCGCGCCCATGTTGGCCGCTCTTCAAGGCACCACAACGGTGACCCGCCAGACGGTCGCGGCCCGGTTGGCCCGCAAGCTCGCCTCCCCGCTCGGGATGGACGACTGGGTCCGGGTGCGGCTGGGCCGGGTCGGTGGGCGGATCGTGGCCACCCCGTTGCCCCGCGGCGCCGGAGTGCTGACCTCGCTGGTGCGCGCCGATGGTCTGCTGGTCGTGGCCGCCGGGCTGGAGGGCCACCACGCGGGCACCGACGCCGAGGTGCAACTGCTGCGCGGGCTGGGGGACATCAACCGCACCATCGTCGCGATCGGCTCGCACGACCTGGTGCTCGACCTGGTCTCCTCGGCGCTACGCGGCATCGACCCAGGCGTGACGCTCGCGTCATCTAACGTCGGCTCGCTGGGTGGCCTGGTGGCACTACGCGACGGGCTGTGTCACGTTGCCGGATCGCACCTGCTCGATCCGGCGACTGGCGACTACACCGTGCCCTACCTGCCACGGGTGCTCGGGCGCGCTGACCTCATAGTTGTCCGCCTGGTGCACCGCGAGCAAGGGCTGATTGTCGCTGCGGGTAACCCGCTGGAGATCACCGGAATCGCGGATCTGAATCGCTCGGGGCTGCGTTACGTCAACCGACAACGCGGCGCGGGCACCCGGGTGCTGCTCGACCACGAGCTGAGCCGTCGCGGGATGGCGCCCAGCGACGTCGCCGGCTATGAACGCGAGGAGCACACCCATCTCGCCGTCGCCGCGGCGGTGGCTGCGGGGCGAGCCGATGCCGGGCTGGGCATCCGCCCGGCTACCCGGCCGTTCGGGCTGGACTTCGTGCCCGTCGCGCAGGAGCCCTATGACCTGGTGCTCACCCCGCAGACCTACGACTCCCCGTTGCTGGCCCCCCTGTGGGCCCTGCTGGCCGACGAGACGTTCCGCACCTCGATCCAGGCGTTCGGCGGCTACTCCAGCGCCGAAACCGGCCGCCGCATCCTCTAGAAACCCCGTTAGACGTCCCGGTTGGCGCGTTCTGGATGCAGACTGCGCCAATTCGTGACCAGATAACAGCAGTCTGTATCCAGAATGCGGGCAGCGGTGGGCTGTGATGGGATTGGGACATGGGGAACTCGCTGCAGAACGTCAGTTTCACGTCGAACGGGTCTACCGCGCATGGCTATCTTGTGGTGCCAGACGGCGGTAGGGGTCCTGGGGTCGTCGTGATCCAGGAGTGGTGGGGGTTGACCAGCCACATCGCCGATGTGGCGAACCGGCTGGCCGCCGAGGGCTTCGTCGCGCTGGCCCCGGACCTGTTCGGCGGCACCACAACCCATGACGCTGACGAAGCGGGCAAGCTGATGCAGCAGCTGCCGGTGGATCAGGCGGCCGGTGACCTGGGTGGCGCGGTGGACTACCTGCTGGCTAACGACGCGGTCACCAGCTCTACGGTCGGCGTGGTCGGATTCTGCATGGGCGGCGGCTTCGTGCTCGTGCTCGCCGCGCAGCAGGGCGACAAGATCGGCGCCGCAGTGCCGTTCTACGGTGTCCTCGGCGAGGACTACCCGAGTTTTGCGAAGCTGTCCGCGCCGCTGCTCGGCCACTTCGGTGAGCAGGATGAGATGCAGAGCCCCGAGCAGGTCCGCCAGCTCGCCGCCACCATCGAAAAGCAGACCGGGCAACGGCCCGACTTCCGCTTCTACCCGGCTGGGCACGCCTTCTTCAATGACGAGAACCTGCTGGGCACCTACGACCCGGAGCAGGCCACCAAGGCATGGGACGCCACCGTGGGCTTCCTTCGCGAGCAGCTGGAGGTGCCCCAGCTCGGCTAGGGTGCGCCGCGGCGTCAGATATCGCTGGGTCAGATATCGATGCTGAGGTCGGCTCGAATCTTGCGGGCGAGGGTCTCGTCCATCAGTAGCCGAGCGACGAGGGCCCGGATGACGTCCTGGCCGGTGACCCGGGCGGTGCCGATGGTGTCGGCGGTCTCGGCGCACCACTGCGTGAGCTTGATGTGATAGGTGGGGGACAGGTCAACACTGCGCCGGACGGGTTTGGTCCGCCCGGAATCTGCCCAATGGAGGTGTTTGGCAGGCTGAGATCCGCGGGCCCAGGCGGCGGCGTGGTCGGCGCTGTTGATCATAGATACCTCCCTATGTAAGACGTTCGTCTGGGGACCCGGAGTGGTTCGACTCCGAGGCGAGGTAGTGTGATCAAGTTGAGGTCCGCTGGCGAGGAGTGAGATGTCCGACGACACAAGACACCCATCCGAGGTGGCCCGGCGCGCCCTCATGGCCGGCGCCGGGGTGCTGGCGGCCTCCGTTGCGCTCATCGCCTGCGGGGGTGCTGCGTCGCGATCGGGCGCCCTCCTGCCTCCGGCTGGGACGCCGGCGGGGCCGCCCGCTGGGCCGCCGGGAGAGCCCGCCGGTGCTGCGGGCGGGCGGCTGGCCAGCACGAGCGACATCCCTATTGGTGGCGGCACCGTCATCGCCGGCAAGAAGGTTGTGGTGACCCAGCCAGTGCCGGGAACGTTCGCCGCGTTCTCGGCGATCTGCACCCACCAGGGCTGCCCGGTGAACAAGGTCGCCAATGGGACGATCGACTGTCCCTGCCACGGGAGCAAGTTCGCCGTCGCGGACGGCTCAGTCGTGCAGGGCCCAGCGTCAAGGCCGCTCGCTCGACGTCAGATCACGGTCTCGGGTGATGCCATCGTACTGGAGTGACTGCCCGGTCAGCCCACGATGGCTCAGCGCCAGGACGGCAGCCAGAGCTCGGCATTCCAGTGCTCCGGGGTGATCGAGCCACCGGTGAGGATCGGCCAGAGCCAGATGAAGTTGGCCACCACCAGCCCGACGTACAGGGAGACCACCAGCAGCCCCGTTCCGCGCCGCTCGGCGCCGTCGCGAGCGCGGCCAAGGATTTCGCCGAGCACCAACGTCACCGCGATGACCAGGAACGGCGCCACCGGCGTCATGTAGAAGAAGTACATCTGGCGGTGAATGTTGAGAAACCAGGGCAGCCAACCGGCGGCGTAGCCGGTCAGCACCGCCGCGTAGCGCCAATCCGGTCCGGTGACGGCTCGCCACAGCGCCCAGACCAGCACCGGCAGCGTGAGCCACCACATCGCGGGTGTGCCGACCAGCATCACGCTGGCCACGCAGCCCGGACGTCCGCATCCCGGCGCTGCGGCACCGGACTCGTAGTAATAGAGCATCGGCCGCAGTCCCATCGGCCAGCTCCATGGTTTGGACTCCCACGGGTGCGGATGGGCAGGTGTGACCAGGTTCTCGTGGAAGCGCAAGATGGCGGCGCTGTAGTACCACAGCGACCGCAGCGCCGCCGGCACGAACGAAAACGGGCCGTCCGTACCGATCTGGTGGCCCACCGCGTGCCGGTCGATGCCGGTCTCACTGCGCAACCAGGCCCACCACGTCGCCAGGTAAGCCCCGACCGGCACCAAGGCCATCGCCCACGATGCCGGTCCGAGATCCCGAGCCAGGGTGCCGGCCCAGGGCCGGCGGACGCCCGCGGTGCGCCGTGCGCAGGCGTCCCAGACCAGGACCAACCCGGCGAACGCGATGAGGTAGTACACCGCGGACCATTTCGTGCCGCAGGCCAGGCCGAGCAGGATCCCGGCCGCGAAGCGCCACCAGCGCACCCCCAGCCGGGGCCCGAAGTCGGTGTCGGCGACGCGGCTCTCCCGGATCACCGTGGCCAGCCGCTCACGCACCTGCTCCCGGTCGATGATCAGGCAGCCGAAGGCCGCGAGGATGAACATCGCGAAGAAGATGTCCAGCATCCCGATGCGGGACTGCACCTGGCTGACACCGTCGGCGATGAGCAGCACCCCGGCGATCCCGCCGAGCAGGGTCGATCCGGTCATCCGACGCACGATCCGCACGATGAGCAGCACGCATACCGTGCCGGCCAGCGCCGCGGACAGCCGCCAGCCCCAGCTGTCGTAGCCCATCAGCATCTCGCCCAGCGCGATGAGCTGCTTGCCCAGCGGGGGGTGCACGACGAGCTCGTAGCCCGCGTTGTCCTCCACCCCGCCGGTGCGCAGCATCTGCCAGGCCTGCGGCGCGTAGTGCTTCTCGTCGAACACCGGGGTACCGCGATCGGTGGGATAGCCCAGATTCCACAGCCGTACCAGCGCGGCGATCAGGGTCAGGCTCAGCGTCACCACCCAGCTGCGCGCACGGTCGGTGAGTGGTCGCCGCACCAGCCGCTGCAGTGGACTGGTCGGCGTCGTCGGCGCCGAAGGTATCCGTCCGACGCCGACCACCAGGGTGTCGGAGTGCGCCTCCCGGACCGCCATCACGGACCCGATCGTAGGCTCGTCGTCATGCACGGCACGTCGGGCTCCGTCTCTTCAACTTCGGGGACACTGGTGTTGGCGGCCACCCCGCTCGGCGACTCGCGAGACGCCTCGCCACGTTTGGTCGAGGCGCTGGGCCGCGCGGACGTGGTGGCCGCCGAGGACACCCGCCGGATGCGCGCGCTGGCCGCGGCGCTCGGGGTGACCGTGACCGGCCGGATCGTCTCGCACTACGACGCCGTGGAGGTGGCCCGGATCCCCGCGCTGCTGGCGGCGATCCGCGGCGGCGCGACGGTGCTGGTGGTGACCGATGCCGGGATGCCCGCCGTGTCCGACCCCGGGTTCCGGCTGGTGGCCGCCTGCGTGCAGGAGGGGCTGCGGGTGACCTGCTTGCCCGGCCCTTCGGCGGTGACCACTGCATTGGCCGTGTCCGGGCTGCCCAGCGATCGGTTCTGCTTCGAGGGTTTCGCGCCGCGCCGGGGCGGTCCCCGCCGGCGCTGGCTGGCCGGCCTTGCGGGTGAAGGGCGCACCTGTGTGTTCTTCGAGTCACCGCACCGGCTGGCCGCGACGCTAACCGACGCGGCGGAGGTGCTTGGCGCGGACCGCGCCGCGGCGGTCTGCCGGGAGCTGACCAAGACCTACGAAGAGGTCCGACGGGGTGGACTGGGCGCACTCGCCCAGTGGGCTGCCGACGGCGTGCGCGGCGAGGTCACCGTCGTATTGTCCGGTGCGCCCCCCGCCGGACCGCCCGATGTCGCTGACCTCGTCGACGAGGTGGCCGAGCGGGTGACCGCAGGGCAGCG
The DNA here is from genome assembly GCA_003244245.1 of Pseudonocardiales bacterium. GTDB lineage: Bacteria > Actinomycetota > Actinomycetes > Mycobacteriales > Pseudonocardiaceae. The sequence goes on along the minus strand of QHBY01000220.1, from coordinate 2,039 downwards.
GCTCAAGGAGGCCGTCGCCGATGTCGCGACCGCCCACGGCGTCGCCAAACGCGACCTCTACCAGGCAGCTGTGGACAACCCGTGAGCGGGGACGACCCGTATCGGTGGCTGGAGGACGTGACCGGTGAGCGGGCGCTGTCCTGGGTGCGGGAGCGCAACACCGAGACCGTCGCCGAGCTGACCGGTGGGTCCCGGTTCGAGGCGCTGCGCGCCGAGATCCGCGAAGTGCTCGACTCGACGGACCGGATCCCGTACATCACCCGGCGCGGTGAGTACCGGTACAACTTCTGGAAGGACCGCGAGCACCCCCGCGGCCTGTGGCGGCGCACCACGCTCGCCGAATACCGCAAGGAGCGGCCGGACTGGGAGATCCTGCTCGACGTCGACGCGCTGGCCCGCGACGAGGGGGAGAACTGGGTCTTCCACAGCGCGCAGGGCCTGCGGCCGGACTACCGGCGGGCGCTGGTCTCGTTGTCGCGGGGCGGGGCGGACGCGGCGGAGGTGCGCGAGTTCGACATCGAGCGCCGAGAGTTCGTCACCGAAGGCTTCGCGCTGCCCGAGGCGAAGTCCGTGGTGGGCTGGATCGACGTCGACCACCTCTACGTCGCCACCGACTTCGGCCCGGGAACGCTCACTACCAGCGGATATCCGCGTACCGTCCGGCAATGGCGGCGCGGCACGCCATTGGCCGAGGCCGACCTGGTGTACGAGGGCGAGCCCGACGACATCAGCGTGTCCGCCTACCGTGACCATACCGAGGGTTTCGAGCGCGACTTCGTCCGGCGGGCGCTGGATTTCTACCGCTGCGAGCGGTATCAGCGTTGCGGGCAGCGGCTGCGCCGCGTCGAGGTGCCCGAGGATGCGCTCATCGGCGTCCACCGGCAGTGGCTGCTGATCGAGCTGCGCAGCGCTTGGACGGTCGGCCAGACGTACCCGGCGGGCTGCCTGCTAGTAACCGACTTCGACGAGTTCATGACTCGCGGCCCGGGTGAGCTGCGGGTGCTGTTCACCCCTGATGAGCGCACCTCGCTGGCCGGTTACAGCTGGACCCGCCACCACCTGATCCTCGACGTGATGCGCGACGTGGTCAGCCACCTCTCGGTGCTGACACCGGCCGACGACTGGCGCGCCATGCCGCTGACCGGCACGCCGCCGCTGTGCAGCGTGAGCGCGGGAGGCACCGACTCACACACCGACGACGAGTACCTGCTCGACGTCGACGGTTTCCTGACTCCATCCACGCTGGCCGTCGGAACGATCGGCGCGGTGGGTGCCGGTCCGGCCGAGGTACTCAAGCGGGAACCGGCCTTCTTCGACGGTGCCGGCCTCGCAGTGCACCAGCACTTCGCGGTCTCCGACGACGGCACCGAGATCCCGTACTTCGTGGTGGCTCCCGACGCGGCAGCGCCGCCCGGCGGCTGGCCCACCCTGCTGTACGGCTACGGCGGCTTCGAAATCTCCCTGCAACCCGGCTACCGCGGTGGCCTGGGTCGGGCCTGGCTGGCGCGGGGCGGCTGCTATGTCGTCGCCAACATCCGCGGCGGCGGCGAGTACGGCCCGCGCTGGCATTCCGCCGCGCTCAAGGGCGACCGCCACCTGGTTTACGAGGACTTCGCCGCGGTGGCCGGAGATCTGGTCACCCGCGGCCTCACCACACCGGCCCGCCTCGGTGCCCAGGGCGGCAGCAACGGTGGGCTGCTCATGGGGGTGATGCTCACCCGGTACCCGGAACTGTTCGGTGCCATCGTCGCCGCGGTCCCGCTGCTCGACATGCTGCGCTACCACCTGCTGCCGGCCGGTGCGTCCTGGATCGCCGAGTACGGCGATCCCGACGACCCGGCTGACCGCGAGCACTTGCTGCCCTTCTCCCCGTACCACCAGTTGCGCGCCGACGGCCGCTACCCGCCGATTCTGCTCACCACCTCCACCCGTGACGACCGCGTGCATCCCGGCCATGCCCGCAAGCTGGTGGCCCGGATGCGCGAGTACGGCCTGCCGGTCACCTACTACGAGAACATCGAGGGCGGCCACGGCGGCGC
>QHBY01000219.1 GCA_003244245.1 Pseudonocardiales bacterium | reverse complement strand
GGCAGCCAGTGGTTGGCCCGCCGCACCCCAGCCCACTCCAGGCGTTCGAGCACGGCGGAGTCGGCGGGCGCGGACATCACGTGCACCTCGATCGGGCGGTCGGCGGCGCGAGCGTAGTTCGTCGATGCGGTCGAACATCGACTCGTCACCGCGGTAGTTCGGGAACCCGATTGTAGTCGGACTCGATTGTTCGCGCCTTGCTACTGCGACCTGTGCAAACGACCGTGGCACCCGCTTCCCCCAAGGCAGCGGCGATTCCACGCCCGGCACCTCGGGTCGCCCCGGCGACGACGGCAACGCGACCGCGAAGTGCGCCGCGATCTGGTGACCAGTTCACAGCCCAAGTCCGCCAGCTCGTCGACGCTGCCGACGGTCGGCGGGCCGCATGACGCCGTGTCCCACCTCTTCCCCATCACCCAGGCGCCTAACGACCTCGCGTGCCGCTGCGCCGCCGGCCAGGTAGTGGAAGACAACGGCTGTTCTGGGCTCGTCACAACCGGACTCTGATCCTGGAAGAATCGAAGATATGCGGACCCTGCTCAACATCATCTGGTTGCTGCTGTGTGGCATCTGGATGGCGCTCGGGTACCTGCTCGCCGGGATCGTATGCTGCCTGCTGATCATCACGATCCCCTTCGGCTTGGCGTCCTTCCGGATCGCGAGTTTCGCATTGTGGCCCTTCGGCCGGACGCTTGAGCGACGCGCCGACGCCGGTGCACCCTCGGTGATCGGCAACGTGATCTGGATCGTCTTCGCCGGCTTCTGGCTAGCCATCGCCCACGTGCTCACGGCTATCGCACTGGCCCTCACGATCATCGGCATCCCGCTCGCTCTGGCGAACCTCAGGCTGGTCCCGGTGTCTCTCACGCCGCTGGGCCGGGTCATCGTCCCGATCGCTGACTAGCCGGTTAGGTCGCCATCACGGCGCCACGGCGATGAGTTTCCCCGCGCGCCGGAGTCGTAGGGTCGAAGGCTTGAGAAACCACGAGGCGCCGGTCCGCCGGCGCGGACGAGGAGACACCATGGGACAGCCGGTAGTGCACTTCGAGGTCATCGGTCAGGACGGGGCCGCGCTGCGGTCCTTCTACTCCGACCTGTTCGGATGGAAGATCGACGCCGACAACCCGATGAACTACGGCGTCGTGCAGCGCGAGGGCGGCGCTTCGGCCGACGGCGCCGGAATCGGTGGCGGCATCGGGGTGGGGCCGGAGGGCTATCCCGGTCACGTCACCTTCTACATCGGGGTACCCGACGTCGAGGCCGCGCTGGCCAAGGCGGAGAGCCTCGGCGGCTCGCGGGTGATGGGTCCCGAGAAGGTCATGGAAGAGATCGAGATCGGTCTTTTCAACGACCCAGAGGGGCACCTGATCGGCGTCGTGAAGACGAGCTGAGCGCGAGCGGTCATGGTCGGAAGCGGTAGCCCATGCCAGGTTCGGTGATCAGGTACTGAGGGTGGGAGGCGTCGGGTTCGAGCTTTCGGCGCAGCTGGGCCAGGTAGACGCGGAGGTAGTGGGATTCGGTCTGGTAGCTGGGTCCCCAGACCTCGGTGAGCAGTTGGCGTTGGCTGACGAGTTTGCCGCGGTGGCGGACGAGCAGTTCGAGGATGCCCCACTCGGTGGGGGTGAGACGGATGACCGCGCCATCGCGGGTGACGTGTTTGGCGGCGAGGTCGATGCACAGCGGCCCGGCGTGCACGACCGCCTCGTTGTCGGTGGGGTGCGTGGTGGCACGTCGCACCGCGGCGCGTAGCCGGGCGAGCAGCTCGGCCATGCCAAAGGGTTTGGTGATGTAGTCGTCGGCGCCGGCGTCGAGCGCGTCGACCTTGTCGCTGGAGTCGGTGCGGGCGGAGAGCACGATGATCGGCGTGGTGCTCCAGCCGCGGAGCCCGGTGATCACGTCGGTGCCGGCCAGGTCGGGCAGTCCGAGGTCGAGCACGATGACGTCCGGACGATCGTGGGCCGCTGCGTGCAGGGCTGTGGTGCCGTCTGGCGCGGTGAGCACCGTGTAGCCCCGGGCGGTCAGGTTGATCTTCAACGTGCGCCGGATCTGAGGGTCGTCGTCGACCACCAGCACTCGGGTCATCTCATTGCCCCGTCCCCGCGTGCGGGCCGGCCCACTGTCTGTTCCCGTGCCGGCGCGGTGGGCAGGGAGATCGCGACGGTCAGGCCGCCGCCGGGGGTGTCCTCGATGGCGATGGCGCCCCCCATGGCGTCGGTGAAGCCCTGGGCCACGCTGAGCCCGAGCCCGATGCCGCTGGTGGTGTCCCGGTCACCCAGCCGCTGGAACGGGGCGAACATGCTGGTGGCCGCTCCGCGCGGGATGCCGGGTCCGTGGTCGACCACCCGCAGCTCGACGTGGTCAGCGTGCGCGCTGGCGCGGGCCGCGACCGGTGACCCGCCGCCGTGGCGCAGCGCGTTGTCGACGACGTTGGCGACGACCCGTTCGAGCAGCCCGGGATCGGCGAGCACGTGCGGCAGCGATTCGTCGATGTCGATCTGAACACGCTGGCTGCCGTCGACCCCGGACAGCGCGCGGAGCACCACCTCGTCGTAGCCGACCGGGTACAGCGCCGGGGTGATCGCACCGGTGGCCAGGCGGGAGGAATCGAGCAGGTTGTCCACCAGCGCGCGGAGCCGGTCGGTCGATTCCTCCACGGTCGCGAGCAGCTCAGCGGAATCAGTGGGGGACAGCATCAGCTCGGGATCGCCGGCGGCGGCTTCCAGAGTCAGCTGGTCGGCGGCGGTCACGGCGCGGCCGCGCAGCGCGAGGCGGACGTCGTCGGTGACCGTGATGTCGGCGTCGGCCTGATCCGGACTGGTGCAGGGGTCCGGTCCGGTGGAGGCGGCGAGCTGCCACCGGCCGTCGCGGCGTTCCAGCAGGGCTACCGAGGTGAGCGCGAAGCTCTCCCGGATCTTGTCCAGCAGCCTCGGCAGCGGGTCTGGGTCGGTGAGTACGGTGCGGGCAAAGGAGGCGAGCAGGGACGCCTCGGTGTGCGCCCTGGTGGCCTGGGTGGCCCGCCGGGCCGCGCGGTCCACCACCATGGCGACCATCACGGCAACCACCAGCATCAACACCAGCGTGATGACATTCGCTCGGTCGGCGATGGTCAGCGTGTACAGCGGCGGGGGGAGGAAGAAGTTCAGCGCCAGGCCGCCGAGCACCGCGGCCAGCAGCGCTGGGCCCAGGCCACCGATCAGCGCCACCCCGACCACCGCGAGCAGACACACCACGACGTCGGTGGACAGCCCGAACAGGTCTCGGCCGGTCACTCCGATGGCGATGGCCGCCGCTGGTAGCAGCACCGCGCCAGCCCACCCCACCCGCTTGCGCGAGCGCGGCAGGGCGCCACGCAGCGCGGGCAGCCGCACCCCGGTGCCGGCCTCCTCATGGGTCACCAGGTGCACGTCGATTGCCCCGGAGTGCTGCACGACGGTGGCTCCGATGCCCTGGTTGACCAGCCGGGCCAACCGGGATCGCCGGAAGGTGCCGAGCACCAGTTGGGTGGCGTTGACGCCGCGGGCGAAGTCCAGCAGCGCGGTGGGGACGTCATCGCCGACCACGGTGTGGAAACTGGCGCCCAGCCCATCGGCCACTGTGCGGCAGCGGGCCAGTGCCGCCGGGTCGGCGCCGGCCAGCCCATCGCCGCGCAGGATGTGCAGCACCAGAAGCTCAGCGCCGACGCGGGCGGCGATCCGTCGGGCCCGCCGCACCAGGGTTTCGCTCTCCGGGCCACCGGTGATCGCCACCACCAGGCGTTCCCTGGTCTCCCAGACCTCGGTGATGTCCTGCTCGCTGCGGTAGCGACGCAACGCGTCATCGACCTGGTCGGCCACCCACAGCAGCGCCAGCTCGCGCAGCGCGGTGAGGTTGGCGGGACGGAAGTAGTTGGCCAGCGTGGCGTCGATCTTCTCCGGGCGGTAGACGTTCCCGTGTGCCATCCGGCGGCGCAACGCCTCCGGGGTGAGATCGACCAGCTCGATCTGCCCCGCGCGGCGGACCACCTCGTCGGGCACGGTCTCCCGCTGGGCGACCCCGGTGATCCGCTCGATCACGTCGTGCAGCGACTCCAGGTGTTGGATGTTGACCGTCGAGAGCACCGTGATCCCGGCCTCCAGCAGCTCCTCGACGTCCTGCCATCGCTGGGCGTAGCGGCAGCCGGGCACGTTGGTGTGGGCGAGCTCGTCGACCACGGCCACGGCCGGAGCACGGGCCAATACCGCGTCGAGGTCCATCTCGGTGAACTTGCTACCCCGATAGGTGATGCGGTGCCGGGGCACGATCTCCAACCCGTCGAGCAGCGCCGCGGTGCCGGCCGGTGGTAGGTCTCGACGAAACCCACGACCACGTCGGTAACCCGCTCGGCGCGCCGTCGGGCCTCGCCGAGCGCGCCGTAGGTCTTGCCGACCCCCGGCGCGGCGCCGAGGTAGATCCGCAGCTCGCCTCGCCGGCGCGGTCGCTGGTCGTCCATGCCGTCATCGTCCCGCCGAACCGGGACCGTGCGAGGCGCCGACGGGAAGCTTTTCGATAGTGGCTGGCTGCCCTGCGCCGCCGGTGCCGCTGCCGTTGGCGTTGCCACCGAGCCAGCCTTGGCTCGCCACCCCGAGGTGATAGGGCACGCTGATCGCGACCACGCCGGGGTGAACAACAGCCGCGTCTTGAACCGCAGCGCCGCCAGGATGAGGATGCCCGCCGTGGCTGCCTGAAAAAGGTAGAACAGCGCCGTGCCGCCGCCGAAAACCGATGTGGCGAGCTGGGAGATCACCGATGGGTTGCCGTCCGGGTTCGCCCGTGCGTTCAGCGCGACCGCGAGGATGGTGATCCCACCGAACAGGGTGATCGCGAGGCCGCCCATCAGGGTCAGCGTCAGGGCGGCGTTGCGGCTCTTGGGCTTGCGGAAGGCCGGCACCCCGTTGCTGATCGCCTCTACCCCGGTCAGCGCGGTGCACCCGGAGGCGAACGCGCGGAACAGCAGGATCACCATGAACGCCCCGCCTACCGAGGCCGTCTGCGCGACGGGCGCCGCCGCGGTCTCAGCCGGCGGAAGGCCCCCGGTCAGGCCCTTCACAGCGGCGATGGCGAACATCAGGAAAGTCAACCCGATGAACGCGTAGGTGGGCACCGCGAAGACCCGCCCGGACTCCTTCGTCCCGTGCAGGTTGGCCAGCACCAGCACCACCACGAAGCCGACTGACAGCGTCACCGCGTGCGGTTGCCACGACGGGAACGCCGAAGTGATGGCCACCACCCCGGACACGATCGACACCGCCACCGTCATCACGTAGTCGACCAGCAGCGCGCTGGCCGCGACCAGCGATGCGGATTCACCGAGGTTGTCCTTGCTGACCACGAACCCGCCGCCACCGTTGGGATAGGCGTGGCAGGTTTGCCGGTAGGAGGCGACCACGACTACCAGCAGCACTACCACGGCCAGCCCCACCCAGGGCGTCAGCGTCAGCGCGGCCAGCCCGCTGGCACCGAGCACCAGCACGATCTGCTCCGTCGCGTAGGCCACCGAGGAGATCGGGTCACTGCAGAACACCGGCAGCGCCAGCCACGTCGGCAACAGGGTGTCCCCCAGCCGCGTGGTACGCAGCGGGCGGCCCACCAGCAGTTGCTTGAGCACGTCGAGCACAACACGAGCCTGACAGTCCCACGCCGCCATAGCACCGATCTTGACGCGTTCTTAGCGCGCTCACCTCGCGCCATCCAGCGATCGCTACCGGGCATCTCCGGCGAGTTCAGAGGTCTCTGGGGTAAACCGGTGGTGGGCGAGGTCGGCGTGGTGGTCGGCGCCGTCACCGGAGTGCGGGTCGGTATGCACGATGGCCGACGTCAGCCGCGGCACGGCATGGATGAGCCGGTGTTCGGCCGCCACGGCGATGGCGTGCGCGGCCAACACCGTCAAATCAGCCGGCACGGCGATATCGCATTCAGCGCGGAGCCGGTGGCCGATCCAGCGCAGCTGGACCGCGCCGACGTCGAGCACGCCGGGCGTGGCCCGCAGGGTCGTCTCGACCTGGTCGACGAGAGCGGGGTCGACCGCGTCCATCAGCCGCCGGTAGATCTCCCGGGCGGCGTCTTTGACCACCAGCAGGATCGCGGCGGTGATGACCAGGCCGACGACGGGGTCGGCCCATCGCCAGCCGATGGCTACCCCGCCGGCACCCAGCAGCACCGCCAGCGAGGTGAACCCGTCGGTGCGGGCATGCAGCCCGTCGGCGACCAGCGCCGCGGAGCCGATCCGCCGGCCGACCCGGATGCGGTAGCGGGCGACGGTCTCGTTGCCGACGAAACCGATCACTCCCGCAACGCCGACCGCGAGCAGGTGCGAGACGTCCGCGGGGTGCAGTAGCCGCTCGATCGCCTGGTAGCCGGCCAGCGCCGCCGAGGCGGCGATGATCGCCACGATGACGATACCGGCCAGGTCCTCGGCGCGGCCGAAGCCGTAGGTGTATCGCCGCGTCGCGGCCCGGCGGCCGAGCAGGAACGCGATTCCCAACGGCACGGCGGTCAGGGCGTCGGCAACGTTGTGCAGGGTGTCACCCAGCAGCGCCACCGACCCGGACGTCGCCACCACCAGGCCCTGCACCGCGGCGGTGGCACCGAGGACGGCCAGGGAGATCCACAAGGCGCGGATGCCGTCGCGGGACGTCTCCATCGCGGCGTCGACCTTCCCGGCACTGTCATGCGAGTGCGGGGTGATCAGATGCGGCAAGCGCCAGCCACCACCGTGCCCATGGCCGTGTCCATGGCCAAGTACGGGCCCGTCGTCGCCGCCCATGGTGGGTGCCTTTCGCGTGATAAACCCTGATGTGACACTATAGGTGCTCATGTACGCACGCGACAACACGGCAACGGCCGGTGCTGCGCAACAGCCACCCAGTGGCGCTCAGATCGAGGCCGCGGTGACCGCGCTTCGGATGCTGGCGGACCCGACCCGGTTGCGAGTGCTGTGGCTGCTGGGCACCGGCGAGTACGACGTGGGCAGCCTCACCGCCGCGGTGGGGGGCGCCCGGCCGTCGGTGTCGCAGCATCTGGCGAAGCTGAAACTCGCCGGGCTGGTCACGATGCGACGTGACGGACGGCGTGCCGTATACGCCGCACGGGGAGGGCATGTGCGGCGGTTGGTCACCGAGGTACTGGCTGCGGCCGATCACCACCTGACCGGCGCCCCCGACGCGATTGACTCCTCACCACAGGTCACCGCCGGTGAGCACGTAGAGGAACGGGACCAGCGGGATGAGCGCGAAGACGCCCCATGCAAGCTTCGCGCCGCCGCTGAGGTCACTGCGCCCCGCAAGGTTGATCCAGGCCAACACTACGGCTACCGGGTGCAGGAAGCAGACCAGCAGCTCCAAGATCTTCTTCATGGTCGAGCAGTACCCGTTTTCCCCGCCCGCGAGGTCAGTCTCCGCCAAATAGGTTCCACTTGACGCCCGGTGCCGGCAGGAAGCCGCCAATAGGTTCCACTTGGCATGGACTGCTGGCGGGAGCGGTTTGACGAGAGAGGTGCGGGGTAGCTGCTTACTAGGAGGATAGTTAATCTGAAGGGAGCTCGTATGCAGATCACCCGTGCGGTCCCCGTCGCTAGCGTCGTCGTTGCTTTGGGGCTGGCTTTGGGCGGCTGCGGTAGCACCGCATCCGCTCCCAATGCGTCGTCATCGGCGCCGGTGTCGGCGCAGCGTGCCTACAACGACACCGACGTGCGCTTCACGCAGCACATGCTGCCGCACCACATGCAAGCCGTGCGCAATGCCGACATCGAGCTTGCGATGGGCTCGGCGCCAGAGGTCAAGGCCGTCGCGCAGAAGATTCGCGACGATCAGCAGAAGGAAATTGCAACGATGCAGGGTTTCCTGCAGACCTTCGGCGCGTCGCCGACGTCTGCCCCTGCTGACCAGCAGGCTGTCTGGGATAAGAACACCAGCGACCTACGCAGTGCCGCCACACCCCAGCAGCGCGACGTCGTGTTCCTGACCAACATGGTGCCGCACCACTCCGCAGCCGTGCCGATGGCGCAGAACGAGGTGGAACTCGGCAAGTTCCCCGCAGCGCAGGATCTTGCGAAGTCGATCAAGAGCTCGCAGCGCATGCAGATCGTCGAGATGAACAACATGGTCCGGACACGAACCTCTGCCTATGCCGGAAGCAACGGCTGATCCAGGAGCTGGCCGTCAGCACGACCGTCCCGTCCCGGAGTACATATAGGGGGTATGGGTTATAGTCGGGTGAGGAGGTCTGATGATGACCGGTTACATAGACGACAAGGCCGCGTTGCTGGCCCGGCTGGCGCGCATCGAGGGCCAGGTCCGCGGGCTGGCCAGGATGGTCGAGGGTGACAAGTACTGCATCGACGTGTTGACCCAGGTCTCGGCGACCACCCGGGCGCTGCAAGCCGTCGCGTTGGAGCTGCTCGATGACCACCTCAAGCACTGCGTGGTCGAGGCCGCAGCGCAGGGCGGCGAGCTGGCGCAGGAGAAGGTCCGCGAGGCCACCGCGGCGATCACCCGGCTGGTCAAGTCATGACCGCGCTCGGTGCCCTCGGCAATAGCTTGTACGAGGCGTTCTCGATGTTCTGGGAGACGCTGTGGGCGCTGGTGCTCGGCTTCGGTTTGTCCGGTGCGGTGCAGGCCTTCGTCAGCCGGGGCCAGATGCGCCGTGTTCTCGGGGATCACCGGCCGGCCACGGTGGGCAAGGCCGGGTTCCTCGGCATGGTGTCGTCTTCCTGCTCATATGCCGCCGCGGCGCTGGCCAAGTCACTGTTCTCCCGCGGCGCGGACTTCACCGCCTCGATGGTGTTCATGTTCGCGTCCACCAATCTCGTGGTGGAGCTGGGCATCGTGTTGTGGCTACTGCTGGGCTGGCAGTTCGCCCTCGCGGAATTCGTCGGCGGCGCCATCATGATCGTCCTGCTGGCCGTGGTGCTGCCCCGGGTCATTCCCCGGCGAGACGTCGAGGACGCCCGCGCCCGGCTCAACACCGACCAGGGTGAGGCGGACGAGCATGCCCACCACGGTCAGCCGGACGAGGACCTCGACGGCGCGGAGCAGCGGCGGCCGCTGGCCGAGCGATTCCGTAGCCGGGCCGGCTGGTCAGACGCCGCTAGCTACACCATCAGCGACCTGACCATGCTGCGCAAGGAGCTGGTCATCGGCTTTCTCGTGGCCGGCTTCGCCACCGTGCTGGTGCCCACCGCGGTGTGGCAGTCACTGTTCCTCACCGGCCACGGGTTCTGGTCGTCGCTGGAGAATGTGGCGCTGGGCCCGCTGCTGGCGATCCTGGCGTTCGTCTGCTCGATCGGGAACGTGCCGCTGGCCGCGGCGCTGTGGGTCGGGGGCATCAGCTTCGGTGGGGTGATCTCGTTCGTCTTCGCCGACCTGATCACGCTGCCGCTGCTGTTGATCTACCGCAAGTACTACGGCACCCCGCTGACTCTGCGGCTGCTGGCGGTGTTCTGGGCGGTGATGAGTGTCGCCGGACTGGCCACCGAGTACCTCTTCGCGGCACTGCACCTGGTGCCCAGCGGTCACCCGCAGACGGTGGCGATGGAAGGCGTGTCCTGGAACTACACCACCATCCTCAACATCATCGCCCTGGCCGCGTTCGCCGTGCTGTACTGGCTCTACCGCAACCGGGAACGCTTCGGCGGCGGCACCGGCTACGCCAAGGACCCGATCTGCGGCATGCAGGTCGAGACCGCGGCCGCCCCGGCCAAGGCCGTCCACGACGGGCAGCCCTACCACTTCTGCTCCGACCATTGCCACGATCGCTTCACCGCCGCCCCCCACCGCTACACCACCGCGCCGGCCGAGCCGTCGACCAGCGAACCGACCACAGTGGACGGCTGCTGTAACACCTTCATCGCCGACGCCGACTCCACCGCCGTAACCACTGTCAAGGGGGATCTGTGAACGGCAGCGTGGTGCGCCGCGGGGTGCCGGTCGCTGCCGCCGTGCTGGTGGTCATCACGCTGGGGGTCGGCTTGGTGATGGCGCTGGGCCGGCCAGCCGGGCTGGCCCCGGATCACCCAGCGGGCGGCGGTGTATCCGGTGCCACCATCACGGCCGTCTCGCCGGAGCGCGCAGTGCAGATCCTTCCGGCCGGCACGGCGGCGATCAACCCCACGACCCCGATCGTCGTTCGAGCCGTGCTGGGCACGCTGCAGTCGGTCACCGTGGTCAACGCCGCGAGCGGCACCCTGGTGCGCGGCGAGCGGTCCCAGGACCGCACGACGTGGACCTCGACCGAACCGCTCGGCTACGGCTCGAGCTACCGGATCGATGCGACGGCGATGGGTGGCAATGGTGCGCCGGTGCAGCGGACCGAAACTCTGACGACGCTGTCCCCGACGGCCCAGGCCTGCCCGTCGCTGATCCCGGCTTCCGGCCAGTCCGAGGTCGGAGTCGGCCAACCGATCGTGGTCCGCTTCGACACCGCCGTCACCGACCGGGCCGCTGCGGAGAAGGCGCTGGCGGTCACCGCGAACCCGCAGCAACCGGGTAGCTGGTTCTGGATGTCGAACACCGAGGTCCACTACCGGCCGCGGATCTACTGGCAGCCCGGCAGCACGGTGACAGTCAATGCCCGGCTCTATGGCGTCGACCTCGGCGACGGTGTCTACGGCCAGACCGATCGGACCGAGACCTTCCGCGTGCACGACGCGTGGATAGCCAAGGCCGACGGTGCCACCAAGACCATGCAGATATTCGACAACGGTCAGCTGGTCAAGACCATGCCGATCAGCCTCGGCTCCCCCGGGTACCCCACCCACAACGGTCCGCACGTGATCTCGGACAAACAACCCAGCATCATCATGGACTCCTGCACCTACGGTGTCTGCAAGGGTCAGCCCGGCTACTACCGGGAACGGGTCGACCTCGACGAGCGGATCTCCAGCGACGGCGAGTTCGTCCACTCGGCGCCGTGGTCGGTCGGCCAGCAGGGCGACAGCAACGTCTCACACGGCTGTGTGAACCTCAGCCCGGCCAACGCGCAATGGTTCTACGACCACTTCGGTCTCGGCGACGTCGTCGAGATCACCAACTCCGGCGGACGTCCACTACCGGTCTGGGACACCTACGGCGACTGGACGCTGGCGTGGCCGCAATGGCAAGCGGGCAGTGCTCTCAACTAGCGATGCACGGATCAACTCGACGGGGGACACGGTGAGCGGCAGCGCACTGTCGGCGCGGGCCACGGCCCGGTTGATCGCCGTGTGCGCGGTGCTCGTCGGCTTGTTCTTCATGCACGGCCTGCCCGCACAGCACTGTTCCGGTGGCGTTGGGGGGTCTGCGCCCATGATGACGCACTCGGCGACTGTGGCCACCGCCGCCGACGATCCCGGTAAGGCAGCCACCGACATGACCGTGTCGGCGAGTCGCTCGCCGGCGGAGTCCGCGGCTGGCGCCGTGTGTGTGTCGACGCCGCCGCCACCGGGATGGGCCGGACTGCTGGCGCTGCTGCTGGCTATCGGCACCGTAGGGCTGGCCAGCGTTCTGCGCTCCGCACAGCCGGCGACGCACCCGAGGAACCTGCGGCTTCGTGCTCCGCCGCTTGCCGGCGCCGCCCTGCTGATGAACCTGTGCGTCTCCCGGACGTGACGGGCGCCCGCTGACCGAGCCGACGGCTTGGTCAACGCATCGCGCCCTGTTCACATTCGCGCGCCTCGCGGCGTGCTGTCCGGAAAGGCTCACCTTCCATGTCGACACCAACTCATTCACGCGCGTGGTTACGTCGCACCCTGGGAGTCATTGCGATGACGGCCATCACAGGGCTCGTGGTGACCGGCTGCGGTAGTTCCACCAGTCTGTCGGGGCCGGATCACGGCTCGACAACCGCGCCCGACCACGACGCCATGCCGGGCATGGCCGACATGCCCACCGGAGACGGCTTGACCACTGACGCCTCCGGTTTCCACTTCGCTGGTGCCACATCATCGCTGGCGGCCGGTCAACCCGCCTCGTTCCAGTTCCGCATCCTCGGTGCCGATGGCAAACCGGTCACCGCGTTCGAGCTGGACCAGACGAAGCTGATGCACTTCTATTTGATCCGCTCCGACCTCACCGGCTTCCAGCACATCCATGCCACCATGAGCACCGACGGGACCTGGACCGCCCCCTTGGCCCCGGCCCAACCGGGGACCTACCGGGCGTACGCGTCGTTCATCACCAAAGACCCCTCCGGTAAGGCGGTGGCGCTGGTACTCAGCCAGCTGGTCACCGTTCCGGGAACCGCCATTGTGATGCCGCTACCGGCCGCGTCGCCGACAACTCAGGTCGACGGCTATACCGTGACCCTGTCTGGTGATCAGATCATGGCCGGCACCGAACACCCGTTGACTGCCACGGTGTCGAAGGACGGCCAGCCGGTCACCGACCTGCAGCCCTACCTGGACACCTACGCGCACCTGACTGCCTTTCACGACAACGACCTTGCCTTCGCCCACCTGCATCCGCACGGCACGGTCAACGGAGACCACGGAGGCCCGACGCTGTCCTTCGAGGCGATGCTGCCCAAATCTGGCAACTGGCGACTGTTCCTGCAGTTCCAAACCGCCGGCGTCCTGCACACCGCCGCGGTGACCCTCTCGGTCCGATAACCGCCGTTCACAGCTGTGCGTGGGACCAGTCCACGGTCACCGGTGCCGGGGTGGGTGTGCCGACGTCTAGCTGGATGGCCTCGTGGTCTTTGAGCGGGATCGTGCCCGGGTCGCCGGTGAACGGCTTGCCGTTGACGTAGGCGGTGACCGCTCCGGTGGCCGGGCCGACCGTATTCATGTTCAGTGGTTGGCGCCAGAGCGCGAAGAACTGACCCAACGTGAAAGTCTCCTGGGTGGGGGACTCGATGTGGATGATCCCGTCGCCGGCGTGCACGTGCAGCCAGTAGTAGCAGCGACTGGCGCTCGCGAAGGCGTTCGGCCCGGCCTTCTGCACCACCGGCGTCACCAGGCCGATCCCGTAGGGAAGGCTGCGCGGTTGACCGTTGACGAACACCAGCAGGTGGCTGTGGATGTGGTAGGCGACCTGTTCGCTGGC
>QHBY01000218.1 GCA_003244245.1 Pseudonocardiales bacterium | reverse complement strand
GCGGCGGCCTCGGCGTCGATGTGCGCCCGCAGCTGGCCGAGCTGGCTGATGACCCGTTCCAGGTCGTCGCGGGCCA
The DNA here is from genome assembly GCA_003244245.1 of Pseudonocardiales bacterium. Classification (GTDB taxonomy): domain Bacteria; phylum Actinomycetota; class Actinomycetes; order Mycobacteriales; family Pseudonocardiaceae. Next base: position 4,011 of record QHBY01000218.1, on the reverse strand, counting down.
GCTCCGGGGCCACATTGCCGGTCGGCTCCGCGGCCAGCACGGCCTCCACCTCGTCCTGGCCGAGCCAGTCGGGGTCGCCTGCGCGGCCGCGATAGGCCAGCACCCGAGCCTCCTCGGCAACCATCGGACGGGGACCCTCCCGGCCCGGCAGGGTCAGGTGCAGGCGAAACCGCACCAGCAGCAGGGTGGTGCGCCGGGCCACCGCGTCGGTCCGCAATACCCCGCACCGCCGGGCCGGACGTGGACTGGGTGTCTTGGGGTCGAGCGCGCTCTCCAGCACGTACCGGGCGACGGCGCGGACACTCGGGTCGGTGCGGTCCAGATGGGCATGGCGGCGCGGCACGGGCAGCTCGCGGTGAAATGGCAGCGGCTGAGCGTGCCCCGGCGGCAGCGCACCGCGCAATCCCTGCGGCAGCGTGGCGGTGACGGCCTCGACGCCTCCCGGGCGGTCTGCGAGCGAGGAGCCGAGCGCATCCAGGGCTTCGCGGGTGAACTCCTCGACCTGCGGTCCGGTGCCCAGGCTGGCGCGGATCTCGGCTAGCTCGCGGGCCACCTCGTCCGGCTTGATCCCGGTCTGGGCGAACTTGGTGAGCGAGGCGTTCTCCCGCTCGGCGTGGCTGTCCCACTCCCGGTGCAGGTCGGCGCGCCGGGTCCGGATCAACTCGTCCATCCCCTCCAGCACCGGCTGATCGGCCTGTGGCTTGGCGAGCAGCTCTTCCATCACCGCTTCGACCACATGGTTGGCTGAGTCAGGCACTGGCACGCTGATGCCCAGCTGCTTGCGGATCGCCTCGTGCTTGCGCAGCAGCACCCGCATGACGATCTCGTCGATCTGATTGTCCGCCCCGACGATCGTCACGGCGCGCACGACGTCCCGAGGCTGGCCGAACCGGTCGACCCGGCCTTCACGCTGCTCGTGGCGGGTGGGGTTCCAGGCCAGGTCGTAGTGGACGACGGCCTGGAAGTGCTGCTGCAGGTTGACCCCTTCAGAAAGGCAGTCCGTGGCGATCAGCACGTGCCGGCCGTTGGTGTCGGTCAGGTCGGCGATCCGGGCTTCCCGATCGGTGGGCGGCAGCGCGCCGGTCACGCATTCGACGGTCGCGCTGCGGCCCAGCGAGATCCGCAGATGCTCGGCGAGGTACTCCGCCGTGTCGATGAACCGGCAGAAGACCACCGGGTCGTCCCCCTCTGCCAGCAGCCCCTGTACGACGCCGTCCAGCATCGCCAGCTTCGCGTCCGGCTCGCCCGCGAGTTTGTCGGCGCGCCGGGCCAACTCCAGCAACCGGCGCCGTTCCGGGCTTGTACCTTCGGGGGCGTCGTCGGCGCCGGGCACGACGTCGAGCACCTCCGCGGCCTCAGCCTCCGCAAAGTCGAGCACCGTGGCGCGGCCGAGGCTGTCAGCCTCCTCCATGGTCTGCGCGTCGACGGCCCGCGCCCGGGTGCGCAGGGTCGCCGCTGCCGCCCTCGGAGACGACGCGAGTGCCCGTAGCAGTCCGAGTGCCGACCAGTACCGCACCCGCTGTCGGAGCTGCCCGCCTGAACTGTCCCGCACGGTCTCCCGCGCGTAGGAGAGCACCGAGTCGAAGAGCTTCCGGTAGTCGTCGGTGAGGTAGTAGCGCTGCTCCTGGATCAGCCGGTCGGACGGGAAGGCGGTCTCCTGCTCCAGGAACTTGCGGATGTGGCTGCGCCGGCGCTGGATCATGTGCCGCGCCAGCCGCTCGCGTCCCTTTGCCGCGGAGAGGTCGAGGGTGGCCAGTTCGGGATCGAGGAGGCCAATCAAGTTGCGGAAGCCCTCCTCCTTCCCGCTGTGCGGAGTGGCCGTCACCAGCAGCAGATGCCGCTGGGTGTCCGCGGCGAGTTTGCACACCAGCTCATAGCGCAGCGTGCGACTGCGGCTACTCGACCCATCGGCCACGCAGCCATGCGCCTCGTCGACGATGACCAGGTCGGGACAGCCATGGATGAACAGGTCTCGGTGCCTTGGGGACTTGATGAAGTCGGTCGAGACGACCGTGTACGGGTACCGGTCGAAGATCCACTCATCGTCGAACAGGCCCCGCTCCAGCTTCTTGACGGTACTGGAGAGCACCAGTTCCGCGTCGATCCGGAACTTGCTGGCCAGCTCTCCCTGCCACTGTTCGGCCAGCGCCGGGCTGCAGAGCACGGCGAGCCGGCTCGCGCTGCCCTGCGCCAGCAGCTCGGTGGCGATGAGCGAAGCCTCGATCGTCTTGCCGATGCCGACGTCGTCGGCGATCAACAGCCGGACCGTCTCCTGGCGCAGTGCCATGAGCAGCGGCACCAACTGGTAGGGCCGCGGTTCCACCGCGAGACCGGCCAACGACCGGAACGGTCCGGCGGTGCTGCGGAAGCCGATCTGCAGGGCCGTGCGGAGCAGTCCAGCGCTCACGGCGTTCCCGGCGTCCTGCGACTGCGGCGGGGGGAACTCAGCGTGGTTGACCTGCTCGATGGCGGTGAGGATGCCGGCGATCTCGTCGTCCCCACCGCCGAGCGGACGCACCACCAGAAGTTCGGGATCCGAACTGGGCAGCACGACCCATTCGCGACCACGCGCCTGCACCAACGACCCTGCTGCGAAGGACGCTGCCCCCATTGACCCCGTGCCGATTGACCCTGGGGCCACTTGGTTCACTGACCGACCCTCCGACTGATTCCGAACACGCTCGGGTACCTCTGAGCGATCTTCGAGTACATCGCGCCGTACGGAATCCGTATTACGCTCCAGCCCGCATCACGAAGATCATCCTCGGCGTCCTCGTCGCGACCGGGCTCGTCAGTATTGTCCGAACCGTCCACGAAGACTCCGACGGGTCCGGTCGGGGTGCGGTACACCAGGTCGGGGCGGGCACTCAGATCGGAAAGGCCAGCAATGTCGGGGCCTAGCTCGTCGGGGCAGCGGTACTCCATCTCCGCCAGCCACCGCACGAAGCCGGTGCACGGGCTGTCCGGCATGAGGTCGATGGAGTCCCAAGCGTCTTCAGTGTTGCGTTGCGGACCGCTGCGGGTGGTCTGCGCCGTAGCGCAGGCCAGCAGCAGGTCACGAGCCAGATGCCGGTCGATCCGCAGGTGGTTGCCCTGGTTGCGGTAGGACAGCAGGCAGTCGTAGCAGGCGCGGGCGCAGCGCTCCCCGGTCCGATCCAGGATCCCGCCCCGATCCTCGCCGGTGTCTTGGTCGAAGTGACAGATCTCGAGCGCCCGGCGGGCCGCCCGGGCCAGGCCATTGTCGTGCGCATCGACCAAGCGGCGCAGCACACCGGCGCCGCCCTCGGCGCTCTCGATGAACAGTGCCCGGCCGAGCTGACCATCGTCGGGCAAGAGCTCGCAGGACAGCTCGCTGTCCTCCAGTTGGAATTCCGCCTCAATCCCGCGTTCCAGCGCGTGCATGACGCTCAACGCGGTCTGCTCATCGACCGGGCCGCGGGCGAACCGAGTGATCAAGATGTTGCGGCGGTCCTCGACATAGGGGATGACCTTCTGCTTGCGTTGCACCTCCCCGGCTTCCTGGAGTTCCGTCATGTCGGGGGTGGCGTCGAGGGCCTGGCGCTCCGACAGCCAATAGCCAGTCTGCACATTGATCCAGTACCCAGCGCTGTCCCCGGAGTCCTTGCGGCGCCGCCGACCCAGATTGGTGACCCGAACGGTGGCCGTGTCGCCGTAGCGGAGTTGCAGCACCGGTCCCTGACCGGAGTCGACCGTCGCGTCGATCCGGCCGGGCAGGGCCCCGTGATCGTTGAACCGGTACGAGGTCACCAGATCGAATCCCGCGCGGCGCCGCTCCTCCTCGTCGGAAGAGATGCGGTCGCGGCGAGCAGCCTTGACGGTCTGCAACCGCAGCAGACGGTGCATGGTGCGGCCGAGCCGGCCATCGCACGACTCGCAGACGTCGATGCCCACTTCCTGGCCGTGCAGGTAGCCGCAGCCAACACAGTGCCGAGCCGCGTTGGTGTCCAGACCGTTGCCGCCCTGCTCGCCCGGGGTGAGCTGTACCTGGTT
>QHBY01000217.1 GCA_003244245.1 Pseudonocardiales bacterium | reverse complement strand
GCCATCTTGTCGGGGTGGCCCTCGGTCACCGACTCCGAGGTGAACAGGTACTCGATGCTCTCCATTTGGGTCATTGGATCACGCTCCTTGCTCGACGGTCGGTACCGGCGAGGTCACTGTTAGTTCATTAAGTTCGACCAGCTGGTCGGGCCCGAGCTGAGTAGTCAGGGTGCGGCGGATCGCTGCGGTTCCTATTACCATCGCTGCAAGCTTGGATCTCGCTACATCGGCGGGAAGATGGCGTAACCCGCCGTCCGGATTGATAATCAACTTATCGGCCGGAAACGTTTCCAGCGCCTTACGGATGCGCTGGGCGATCACTTCCGTGGATTCGATCTGCTCGGTCTTGACGTCCACCTCACCTAGCCTGAGCGCGCGGTCCCACCCGAGCCGCTGGATCACGCGCAGGCCCTCGCGGCCTTTGCGGCCGAATTCGAGGATGAGCTGATCCACATTCGCGTCGAGCACCGCGGGGAACAGAAAATCGTAGTGTCCTTCCCAAGACGGCCGGGCGTAGCGGTTGCCGTAGCAGACGTGCGGTTGCCGTAGCAGACGTACGGCCCCCATCGTACGTCGATAGCCCTTGGTCACGATGTTGATCGCCTCGACCGCCACTGCCACGTCTTCGGGGTAGCCGGCCAAGCGTGATGGGGGTGGGCCGGCCCGCGTGGCGCCGCTCGGGGAACACCGGCCCGATCGAGATGGTGTCGAATGGGCATCAGGGACCCGCTGCGAGGCGGTTAAAACCAGCCCCTCGCAGCCGAGCGATCGTCGCGCGGAGGTGCTCGATCTTCCCGGTGCAGGAGCTCCACCGCCGCTACCTCAGGCACCCGAACGGTGTCCTGACTCGCGAGTAGCGGGTATCCGCAGTGCGGGCAGTCAAGGTCCGCGGGCGCCATTTGTGTCCTGGTTACAAGCACGGCGACGGCTACCGACGGCTACGCTCCGGGCGCCGCCGCCACACACAGCGTTCAAGGAGCTGCGATGACCTACTACCTTTACAAACTCGTGCCTCCCCGAGCTACCTTCTCCGTCGACATGACCGAGGTCGAGTCAACGATCATGCAGGACCATGTCGGGTATTGGACCACCCTGGCGGCCGACGGCACCGCGGTGGTCTTCGGGGCGGTCGCCGATCCCGCCGGCATTTGGGGACTCGCCGTAGTCGAAGCCGACGCCGAAACCGACGTCCGGGCCCTCGGCGACGCCGACCCCGCCATCACCTCTGAACTGGCCACCTACCAGGTTCACCCGATGCCCGGCGCGATCGCCCGGCGGTAATCCCCGTGACTCGGCCCGGACCGAACGGGCAGGCGCACCCCGGGACTGCCGTGCAGGCGGCCAGTAGCCTTCCGGGAGGCGCGAGGTCACGAAGGGTAGCTCAAGTATGGACGTCTTCCAGGTCCACCAGCAACTGCTCGCGGACTACGAGGCGTTCACGGCAGGTTTCACCAAGATCCACGATCCTCGAATCCGGGAGCACGTCGACCAGCGCGTGGCCAACGGGGATCAGTGGCCGGACGCCTACCTGTCGCTCAATCCCAACTTCGCCTCGGGCGGCTCAATCAGCGAACTGGTCAAGCAGGAGATCCTGCATCCGGAGTGCGAACGGGTCTTCCGCGTCGGCAAGGAGCAGGAGCCCCACGGAGCACCGGGTCAGGTCATCGATCTGCACCAGCATCAGCGGGAGGCAGTCGAGATCGCCAGGGGCGGGGCGAGCTACGTGCTCACCACGGGAACCGGGTCAGGAAAGAGCCTGGGCTACATCGTGCCCATTGTGGACAGCGTGCTGCGGCAGCGTGCCACAGACAGCTACGAGCCAGGGGTGAAGGCGATCATCGTCTATCCGATGAACGCGTTGGCCAATAGCCAGCGGCACGAGCTCACGAAGTTCCTCAAGCACGGCTATCCCGACGGCGGCGAACCCGTCACCTTCCGGCGCTACACCGGGCAGGACCGGGAGGCCGATCGAGCCGAGATCCTCAACAACCCCCCAGACATCCTGCTCACCAACTACGTGATGTTGGAACTCCTCCTGACCAGACCCGAAGAGCGGGACCGCCTCATCACCGCCGCTCAGGACCTGCGGTTTCTCGTGCTGGACGAGCTGCACACGTACCGAGGTCGGCAGGGCGCGGACGTGGCGATGCTGGTGCGCCGGCTGTGTGACGCCTGCGCGGCCGAACACGTGCAGTGCGTGGGCACCTCGGCCACGATGACCAGCGAAGGCAGTGCGGCTGACCAGCGTCGCGACGTGGCCAGGGTGGCCACTCGGCTGTTCGGGGCACCCGTGACGGCGCCGCACGTCATCGGGGAGACCTTGCAGCGGGCCACCAGGGGGGACCCCGACGACATCATGGCGATCACGTCGCGGGTCCGTTCCGGCACGGCGGTTCGAGGCTACGAACAGCTGGCGGCCGACCCGCTGGCCGCGTGGGTCGAATCGCAGTTCGGAGTCGTCCGCCGACCGGAAGACGGACGCTTGGCGCGGCCACGCCGCCCATCCACTATCCTGGGCGCCGCTCGTGCACTCGCGGAACCCACCGGTGAGACGACAGCCGCGTGCACCAAGGCGATCCAGACGACGCTGCGGGCCGGGGCGGACATGCTGGACCCGCGGACCCAACGTCCGGTATTCGCATTCCGGCTGCACCAATTCCTGTCCAAGGGAGACAACGTCTACCTGAGCCTCGAACCGGCGGCCGACCGGTACATCACCAGCCGATACCAAACTGTCGTTCCCGACCCCCAGCTCCGGGACACTCACAAGATCCTCGTGCCCGCCACGTTCTGCCGGCAGTGCGGGCAGGAGTACCTGGCCGTCAGCCGCGTCGACGAGCCCGGGAGCCGCCGATACACGTCACGACAGGACGCCGACGCCAGCGGGGGCGACTCGGTGAACGGCTACCTGTTCATCAGCTCCGAGGTGCCATGGCCGGGCTCGCTCGATGTCGCGATCAGCGAGCAGCGGATTCCGGACTCCTGGCTGATCACCGGCCGCCACGGGGACGTCACCGTGGCGAGCCGTTGGCTCAAGCGGCTGCCCGAGGTAGTCCGCGTCGATGTCGACGGGGTGGAAGTAGACGAACCAGTGGGCGTGTTAGCTGCCTACGTTCCTACTCCGTTCAGCTTCTGCCTCCGCTGTCGGGTGTCCTACGAGCAGCGGGGAAGCGATTTCGCCAAACTGGCATCGCTCGCCGCCGAGGGGCGAAGCTCCGCGACATCCGTGATCAGCGCGAGCGTGGTCCGGAGCCTACGAGAGCAGCCCGATCTGCACCCCGAAGCACGAAAGCTGCTCGCGTTCGCGGACAACCGCCAGGACGCGAGCCTGCAAGCGGGGCATTTCAATGACTTCATCCAGGTCACTCAGCTCCGCGGTGCGCTGTACCGCGCTCTTGCGGCCAAGCCCGAGGGGCTGAGCCATGAGGTGATCGAGCAACGGGTGACGGACGCGCTGGGCATAGCACTGACTGACTTCGCGCAGAACCCAGAAGCCAGGTTCAGCGTGGAGCGTAAGGCCTGGCAGGCCCTGCGGGCAGTGGTGGGATACCGCCTCTACCTGGATCTGGAGCGGGGTTGGCGGATCACCATGCCCAACCTTGAACAGACCGGCCTACTCCGGATCGACTACCTCGACCTCCCAGATATCGCGGCCGACGAGTCGTTGTGGAAAGACCGCCATTTCGCGCTACGGGACGATGCACCCGATCACCGCGACGAACTCATGCGGCTGCTGCTGCATGAGATGCGCCGCGCTATGGCCATCGACGTCGACTGTTTCACCGATGTTGGTTTCGAGCAGCTGCAGAAGCTGAGCGACCAGCACCTGCGGGAACCGTGGGCGTTGTCGGAACGCGAGCAGCGACCACAGGCCGGTATGGCTTTCGCCCGGGCCGGGGGCAAGGGCAGCGCCCGGGAACACCTCTACCTGAGTGGGTACGGCGCCTACGGCCGGTTCCTCCTGCGCGAAGGCCAGTTCTCTGCGAGCAAGAGCAAGCTAACCCGCGAGGACAGCCAGAAGATCATCAGCGATCTGCTCCGGGTCATGGAGCGATGCGGCTTGCTCACCATCGCCCGCCCCGCTGAAGAGGGCGGAGCGCCCGGTTACCAGCTCAAGGCGTCCTCCATCGTCTGGTGTCCGGGCGACGGTAAGGCCGGCGCGGAGGACCCGGTGCGCATGGAGATCGCCTCGGAACTCGGCCCTCGGATAAACCCATTCTTTCAGCGGCTCTACACCGATGTCGCTGCAACGCTGGCCGGCCTGCACTCGCGGGAGCACACCGCCCAGGTGGCCAATGAGGACCGGATCCGCCGCGAGGATGAGTTCCGGAAAGGCACCCTGCCCGTGCTGTACTGCTCGCCAACAATGGAACTGGGCATCGACATTGCGAGCCTCAACGCCGTCGCGTTGCGCAATGTCCCACCCACCCCGGCCAATTACGCGCAGCGGGCCGGTCGTGCCGGTCGCTCTGGGCAACCCGCCCTGGTCGTGACCTATTGCGCCACGGGCAACGCACACGACCAGTACTACTTCCGCCACCGCGACCAGATGGTCGGCGGATCAGTCACCGCGCCCCGTCTCGACCTGACCAATGAGGATTTGCTCCGCTCGCACCTGCACGCCCTGTGGTTGGCGGAGACCGATATCGCACTGGACCGGTCCGTGGCCAGGGTCCTCGACGTGTCGGCGGAGAACTATCCCCTCACCGCCGCTATCCAGCGGGACTGCAACGACCCTGGCGCCCGGGAGCGGGCCGCGCACCGCGCCCGCCGAGTTCTCGCCAAGCTCGCCGAGGTTGAGCTTCGCGACACCTCGTGGTGGCATGACGAGTGGATCACCCGCGTGGTCGAGGACGCGCCCCATGAATTCGACAGGTCGTTTCAGCGCTGGCGCGAGCTCTATCGCGCTGCGTGGGAGGAGCAGGCCGAGCAGAACCGGATCATCCTCGACCACTCCGGAAGCCAGAAGACCCGCGATATCGCCACCAGGCGGCGCCGCGAGGCTGAGAATCAGCTGCGCCTGCTGCGCAATGAGGATACCGAGGACCTGCAGACTGACTTCTACTCCTACCGCTACCTCGCCTCCGAAGGCTTCCTTCCGGGTTATTCGTTCCCCCGACTGCCATTGCGCGCCTACGTTCCGGGCCGTCGCGGCGTCCCCCGAGACGCAGAGTTCATCCACCGTCCCCGGTTCATCGCGATCAACGAGTTCGGGCCAGGTGCGCTGATCTACCACGAAGGGCTGCGCTACCAGGTAAACCAGGTACAGCTCACCCCGGG
>QHBY01000216.1:2568-4668 GCA_003244245.1 Pseudonocardiales bacterium | reverse complement strand
GCCAGCACGACGAGCGGAAGCTGCGCCCAGCTCGGTGCGAGGAGGTAGAAGGGGTTGCTGACGGCGCGGGGGTCGTCGAGGATCAGCGCCGCCTGCCCGAGGTAGTTGATGATCAGTGCGGGGAACACCATGACGAACCAGGCCACCCGGATCGGGCGCCGCCCGAAGTGGCCCATGTCGGCGTAGAGCGCCTCGGCGCCGGTGATCACCAGCACCACCGCGCCCATCGCGATGAACGCGGTGTAGGGGTGGTGGGCGACGAACGAGACGACGTAGGTCGGTGACAGCCCGAGCAGCACACCCGGGCGGGCGATGATGTGCGGCAGGCCGAGCACGGCGAGCGTGACGAACCAGATCACCATCACGGGACCGAACAGCCGGCCGACCCGGTGGGTGCCCCAACGCTGCGCCGCGAACAGCAGCGCGAGGATGACGATGCCGATCGGCAGCACGGCCCCGGCGAGGCCCGGCCGGGCCACTTCGAGGCCCTCCACGGCGGAGAGCACGGAGATGGCCGGCGTGATCAGGGAGTCGCCGTAGAACAGCGACGCGCCCAGCACACCCAGCGCCAGCGCGACCGTCGCACGCCGCACAGTGGTGCCCGACACCCCGCGGACCAGCGCGGCGAGCGCCATGATGCCGCCCTCGCCGTCGTTGTCCGCCCGCAGGATGACCGTCACGTACTTGAGTGTGACGACGAGAGTGACTGACCAGAAGATCAGCGAGACGACGCCGTAGACGTCGTCCGGAGTGGGACTGACCGCGTTGTTGTCGATCGAGAACACCGTCTGCACCGCATAGAGCGGGCTGGTGCCGATGTCACCGAACACGATGCCCAACGCCCCGAGCGCGAGCCCGAACAGCCCCCCACTGTGCACGGCCGGGTGGTCGGGGTTGCCACCACCCCTGGCCCGCACCGCCGCGGGGGTCGGCTCGGCGGGCTCGTGCGCGCCCGCCAGCTGGGCGGCAGACTGGGCATCGGTCACCTGCCCAGTCTGCACCGTGCGCGCCGGCGCACTCACGACCTGGCGACCAGGGCATCAACTCCGAATCTTTTGCGTCGCAGGAGGATCCGCATACGGACACCCAACCTGGACACGAACTGATCTGTGTGGGGCCCTATCGCTCGTTGGCACCGCGATTCGGTGGGGTGACAGAGGCCCCGTTACCAGTGCTGAACTGCTGTAGTGTCCGGAGAATGAGCGCCCTGGAGGAAGCACGGGCACTGGCGCTCGCGCTGCCGGAAACGACGGAGCAGGACTACCACGGCGTGGTTTCGTTCCGGGTGCGTGGAAGGATCTTCGCCACCGTGCCCGATGATGACCACATAAGGATCAGGTCGACGAGGCCGAGATCCACGCCGCTGTCACCGAGAACCCAACGTTTTGCGAAGAGTTCTATTGGGGCAAGCGGCTGGCATGTGTGGTCGTGAGCCTGGCTGCGGCGGCACCCGAGCAGCTCCGTGAACAGTTCACAGAGGCGTGGCTGCGCAAAGGCCCCCAAGACCGTGGCGCGGGACTTCCACTGCTGCGGATCACCTGGCGCTCGGTAGCCGCCGTCATCACCCGGGTGGTCACCCAGCGGGCAGCGCAGAGCGACCGGTTGACGGGCTGCGCCGGATCGGGGTGGACGAGATCTCCTACCGAAGGGCCACCGGTACCTGCTCTGCGTGGTCGATCATGACACTGGCCGGTTGGTGGGGGCCGCCAAGGGCCGTGACTCCGCGACCTTGCGGCGGTTCTTCGATGCCCTCGGCGCCGACCGCAGCGCCTTGCTGACCCATATCTCCGCCGACGGCGCGGAGTGGATCCATACCGTGGCCGCCGAGCGGGCGCCTCAAGCGGTGCTGTGCCTCGACGCCTTTCACGTAGTGGCCTGGGCCACCGCCGCGCTGGACGCGCTACGCCGCGGCACCTGGAACCAACTGCGCCGCGACGCCAAGACCGACCAGGCCAAAGCGCTGAAGAACAGCCGGTGGGCACTGTTGAAAAACCCGCCGGAACTGACCGGCGACCAGCGCACCACCGTGGCCACGATCGCCAAGACCAACTACCCGCTCTACCGCGCTTACCTGCTTAAAGAGCAACTCCGCGAGGTCTT
>QHBY01000216.1:0-2385 GCA_003244245.1 Pseudonocardiales bacterium | reverse complement strand
TGACCCGCCGCGCCTACGGCTACACAGCGCCGAAGCACTCATCGCCATGGCCACCCTCACCCGAGGCGGACTCTGCCCACCCCTACCCCGACGATCATGAACACTCACCCACGGAAATAGCAGGAGGCCCCACAATGTTCGCACCCAACTCCGAACCGTTACGAGTTGGTGACAACTGCCGGTCGACGGGATCGCTCGTCCTGTCCGGTGGGAACCTCGTCAAACCAGGATCCGGCCCGTCGATGTTCCGCACCCCTACGAGTGGAAACGAGAATCGGACATGCAAGAGACGGAGGCGGCCCTCCTCGAGGGACGCACGAGCGTGAAAATCGAGCGAGTCGGAAGGTTCCTTCTCCGCTATGGTCTGGTGACGATCCTCCTCTGGGTTGGCGCCTTGAAGTTCACCGCCTATGAAGCCATGGCCATCCAGCCGCTCGTGGAGAACAGCCCGCTGCTGTCGTGGCTCTACGACCTCCTGAGCGTCCAGACCCTGTCGAGCCTGCTCGGGGCGTTCGAGATCGCGTTGGCGCTGCTGATCGCGACCCGACCCTTCGCCCCGCGGATGTCCGCCCTGGGGAGCCTTGGGGCCGTCGCGCTTTTCACCATCACCATGACGTTCGTTCTGAGCACCCCAGGCGTGTGGCAGCCGGGCTACGGCATCCCGTTCCTGTCGCCGATGCCGGGGCAGTTCCTGGCTAAGGACCTGGCCCTTCTGGCGGTCGCGATCTGGACTGCGGGCGAGGCCATGACGGCAGCAGGCAGGCGAGGCGCATAGACGCGGTCTCGCTGCTCAGGCCGCCTTCAGTAGTCCGGGGCTGAGCGCGACGGTCTCGGGCGCCGGTTCCGCGCGGCGCCGCCGGGGAGCGCCATCCGCAGGATCCGGCGTGATAGCCCTTCGGGAGGTCGACGAGAGGGCGCGTACCCGCTTCCTCCCCGGCGGCCGCGCTGGTTTGCATGGCCGACCATCTCGGAGACCGGCCCGCCCGGCGAGGGCGCTCTTCGTTCGAATGCGGATGCGGTGTCAGCTCCGGTCCAGTCGACTGACGGCATCGCTGGTCACACTGTTGTCGGGTTCGCGACGCTGCCACTTGCCTCGAAGCATGCGAGGTGTGGGTTTCGGGGTCCGCTCCATCCTCCGCTATCGGTGTGTCGGTAATTCCCACATCAGCACGGTTTGGTCCCGGCCGCCACCACTGATGGTTGTGCTGGTCATCACCCCACCCCGAATCGAGCCGTCCGTGTAGACAGCCACCCGGAGACCAGCCTCCGCCCGGCGAGGCGGCGTTCTCCGCTCCGTCGCTAGTGCGGTCGCCTCCCGGCAGCCCGGCGCGCGCGGAGACCGGCCGCTAGGCCGCACGCTCCGCGCGCCCCCTTGGGCTGCCGGTCAGACATAGGGACCGCAGCGGCGCCGCCAGGCGCCCGCCTTGACCAAGAGAAGAAAGTCTGAACCCCGGCGGGGCCTAGCCCGGGAGTTCCTGGGTCGGTCCTAGGGAGTTTGATCGGTGATCCGGTAGCGGTGGGTTCCGGAGAGGCCCGGCCGGTCGCCGACCAGCCTCAGCACGGTCGGGATCAGCGCCTTGGCAGCTGAGTCGCGGTACCGAGACGGCCGTTAGCTCCGGGTGCCCGCCATGCCGGACCGACGTGGCAGAAGTGCGGCGAGGTGGCCTCACAAACAGAGGGGCTGGCATACTGCCGAGCCGATGAGCGACGTAACCAAGCGAAAGAAAAGTAGGGGTGGCCAGGGCGCGACCCGCAAACAGTCCCCCACCAGCCCAGAGGGCATCGCCAGGCTCCAACGTGACCTGAAGTGCGTTCAGCTCCGAAAGTCTGGGATGCACTGGCACGCCATCGCAAACGAGCTGCACTACTCCAGTCCGGGCCACGCTCATCAACGATTCATGGCCGTCCTGGCTGCCTACCCCCGGGAGGACATCGACACCTGCCGCGACATCCTCAACGACCGGTACGAAGCGATGATCCACGTCCTGTGGCCCAAAGTGCTTTGCGGCAACCTGTCAGCCATCGACCGAGCCACCCGGCTCTGCGAGGCGCAAGCGAAGTTGCTAGGAGCGAACCGAACGGAACGACCGGAACGACCGGAGCTGTCCGCAAGTGCCGCTGATCTAGATGCCGCGTTGCGAGCGTTGGAAGGTGAGCTTCGGGCCCGCGCGGGCGGCGAACCGATCCCCGACGAGTAAGGCTGCCCTCGCGCACCTGGCACCACGTTAAGGGAGTTCGTGCACGCCGAGTAACCGGTCGACGCCGTACCTGGCGGTACTTATCGCCTGCTTCCCGCCCGGCGGTGTCGCGGTGCGGGTCGTAGCCGAGGGCCAACGGCGACGTACCCGGACTGGCAGGGGGTACTAGTGTAGATAGATGTGTTTC
>QHBY01000215.1:6343-12095 GCA_003244245.1 Pseudonocardiales bacterium | reverse complement strand
CGGGTGCCGGAGGTTGTCAGGGGTGGGTGCGAGAATCGACTCGTGACCGTGGCAGTGTGCGAACCCGTGGCGGCGATGTCGAGCTGCCTGGATAGCCTGCGCGAAACACTGGGTGGCCTCGATGACAAAGGGATCGCTCAGACGCTGCGGGATATCGAATCGCTGTCCCGCCGTACGCACGCGGTGATGCTGGGAGTGGTCGCCGAGGCCGACGCGCGGGGGATTGCCGTCGAGCACGGTTTCCGCAACACCCAACGACTGCTGGCCGGGATGCTCCAACTATCCGCAGCGGAGGCACGCACGCGGGTGGAGCAGGCGGTCATGGTGGGCACCCGGCGGACGATCACCGGGGAGACATTGGCGCCGCGGCTGCCGGCGACCGCCGCTGCGCTGGCCGCCGGAGCGATCGGCGCCGGGCAGCTGCGGGTGATCACCGAGACCATCACGGCGCTGCCCGCATCGATCCCCCAGCCCGCGCGGGACCGCGCGGAGGCGGACCTGGCCGGCTACGCCCGCGACTTCGATCCCCGCCGGCTGCGGATCATCGCCCAGCGGCTGGTCGCCAACCTCGACCCCGACGGGCCTTCACCGGGTGAGGACCCCACCGCGGTGACACCGCTGCGTGGGGAGTTGTGGCTGCGCGATCGACGCGACGGTGGCGTGGGATTGGAGGGCTGGCTAGATGCCGAGCACGGCAGCATGGTCCGCGCCCTGATCGAGCAACTCGCCGCCCGCCGCCCCACCACCGACGGCGAGCCGGAGACCTCTACTGCACCACAGCGCCAGGCTGATGCGCTCATCGAACTGTGCGACCGGGCCCGCGCGACCGACGAGTTCCCCACCACCGCAGGCGAACCACCGCACGTCACCGTGACCATCAACTGGGACGCACTACGCACCGGCCTCGGTACCGCCGTGCTCGACTACGGGCAGCTGATCAGCGCCGGCGACGCCCGCCGCCTGGCCTGTGATTGCAAGCTGATCCCGGTGATACTGGGCAGCGACTCCGAACCGCTGGACGTCGGCCGTGCGATGCGCACCGTCCCGCTGGGCATCCGCCGCGCCCTGATCGCCCGAGACGGCGGGTGCAGCTACCCCGGCTGCGACCGACCACCCGGACTCTGCGCCGCCCACCACACGCGACATTGGGTTGATCTTGGCGAAACCTCTGTCGCGAATTGCTGCCTACTATGCCCGGCCCATCACCAGCAAGTGCACCTTCAAGGCTGGGACATCACCATCCACGGCGGACGCGTCGAATTCCGACCACCTGCAATCATCGACCCGGATCGCCGACCCCTCACCAACCCACTACGACGCTGATCATGGTCAGCTGGGATCGCTGCCGCGGAGAGCGGCCCACCACAGGGCCAGGGCGGCGGTCAGGACGGTGGCGCACGCCCAGGTGAGCACGCCGCCGCCGTCGAGGAAGGCCCACAGTAGGCCGACGATCGGAGCTACGGTGAGTAACCCGGCGTCGGCTTGGAGCTGACGGCGCCACCCGTAGGCAATGGCGCTGCGGAGTGTGTCCGGGCTTGCTGGGCTGTCGATGCGCTGGCCACGGGGTTCATTGATCCGGACCGGGCCGGAGGGATACAACCAAGTCCCATCGACGTCTGCTGCGACGAGTGCCCGGCGCTGTGGATCGCCGTGTAACTGCACCGAGGTGGGGGCCGGCAGCGTCACCAACACCGGGTCGAAGTGAACCGGGATCCAGCGCGGTGGTGAGTCCAGCTCAAGCCAGGACCGAGTGAGCAGCCCGGACTGCACTTGTACTCTGCGCAGCTGCATGGGCCGCCCAGGTCGGCCGCCCAACCGGCGGCGACTGGTCACCTGCCATCCGGCGGTGACCAGAATCAACGCGGCGACGAGCCCGCTGAACGCCACCCCGGAGGCGGCGCGGTCCACGGTGGCCAGCTCGGTGCTGCGGGGAATCAACACGGTGGCGGAATCGCGGGGATCGTAGGCGACCTCGGTGCGCGTGCCCACCGGCGGAGCCGTTACCGCCAACGCGACGGTGTCGATTCGCTGCCCTCCAGGCGCCGACCAGCGAATTTCGACTCTACGGCCAGCGGAGTGAATGATCTCGCCATGAGCCCGCGCGGTAGCTCCGGTGACTCGACTACCGACGATCCCCAGGGTCCAGATGGACAGGCCAGCAATGATTATGCAGACCAGCAGGACCACAGCGGACGTGCCCGGACGGTCACCGAGTGAATCCGATATCGGAGTAGATCGGATCGGAGATGCCGAACGCTCCGACGTTCGCGATGCCATTGCGGACGCCCCATACGTCCGGACGCTGGTAGAGCAGCAGGGAGTGCCCGGTCTTCCAGATCTCCTGGTCGATCTGGTTCGCCAGCTGGATCTTGCGGGCCGGATCGAACTCGATGCTCGCCTGCTCGAACAGCTTGTTGATGGTGTCGTTGCCGATGCCACCGAAGTTCTGCTGGGTGTCACCTCGAGTGCCATAGATTGAGCCGCTTGAGGTGACCGGGAAGGGAACCGCGATCCAGGCGAAGTGGGTGATATCGAAATCACCCGGAGTGATGTGTTTGTTGAAGAACTCGCTCGTTGGCACTGGAGTGATGTCGACCTTCACACCGATCTCGGAGAGGAACTGCTGAACCTGGCGCGATTCTTGATCGGCCCGTGGCGTCTCGGTGGGTATCACGTCGCGGATCACCAAGTCCCGGCCGTTCTTGTGCCGGATGCCCTGATCCTGCCTGACCCAGCCCAGGCCATCGAGCATCCTGGACGCCTCCGCCGGGTTGTAGGCGGCGATCTGGGAATTGTCCTGGTAGCCCTGCTCGCCTTGGACGTAGATGTGGTTGCCCAGTGGCGCGGCGCCCGGCACGATCCGGCCGATCAGGGCTTGCGTGATGGCCTGGCGGTTGATGCCCTTCTGGATTGCGATGCGCAGCTGCTGGTCGGCCAGGATGCTGCCGGCGTGACCGTTGAACGTGATGTGCTGGCAGTTCGGTGCGAGCGCCTTGCGCACCGTCACCCCAGGTGCGCTTTGTGCTCGGGTGAAGGTGTTGATGTCGGTGCCGATATCCGCGTAGTCGATCTCGTTGTTGGCCAGCGCGTCGAATTGCGCCACCCGCGGGATGGAGCGGAAGATGAGCCGGTCCAACCGGGGTTTCGGCCCCCACCACTTTTCATCGCGCACCATCGTGATCGTCTGCGCTGTCCGGTCGATCTGGGCCACCTTGAATGCTCCGGCCGTCACCGGGAACCCCTGGGTCCACCCGGTGTTGAACACCACCGGGTTGGTATTGGTGGATGCTGGATACAGCGGGCTGAACAGAGTCTGCCAGTCGGAGAAGGGTGTCGCGAAGGTCACCACCGCCTGCTTGTCGGATGCACCTCGCTCCACCGACGCGATGTCCTTGTAGCCCGTGTTGGATGCGATCAGGAAGGCCTTGTTGCTGCCGTTGAGTGCCTGCCACTGCGCGCGGAAGTCCTGCCAGGTCATCGGAACACCGTCGCTCCAGGTGGCCTCGTCACGGACGGTGTAGGTCACCACCTCCGGATTGGTACTGGTCAGCGTCGCTGAGGTGAGGTAGTTGGTATTAAGTTTCACCGTGGCGTCCGGCTGTGCGAGCCAGAGGTTCGGCACAACACTGCTGATCACGCGAAGGTTGTTGAACTCGGTCCGTCGACCTGGTTGTAGTTGAAGTTGGGCGGGATCAGGTCGAGCGCCCACCTGAACGTGCCACCATCGCGCAGCTGCGCGGCAGGCGTCGCGCCGATGTCGATGGTTCCGATCTTCGGGGCTGCGCCGGCTGCGCCGCCGCCCGGACTCCCACCGCAGCTCACCAGCACCAGAGCCAGCGCGGCGACCAGCACCGCAGGCAACCCTTCCAGACGCCACTGCCTCATTCGCCCGCCCCTTCGATGACTATCTGTGGGGCGGCTCACAGCACCGCCAGCGCGCGCGTGGCGGAAGCAGCGGGTACGTAACCGGCAATCTGGCGGCCTCCTCGATAGGAGCCGGGGCGGGTGCGGACGGTCACCGGGTGAACCCGATGTCGGTGTAGATTGTGTCTGCGAAGCCGAATGCCCCGAAGTTGGCCACCCCGTTGCGGACAGCGACGACGTTAGGGCGCTGGTAAAGCAGCAGCGAGTGCCCGGTCTTCCAGATTTCCTGGTCGATCTGGTTGGCCAGCGCAATCTTGCGGGCGGGGTCGAATTCCCGGTTCGCTTCGGCGTACAGGTTGTTGATGGTATCGTCGCCGATGCCGCCGAAGTTCTGCTGAGTGTCACCCCGGGTGCCGTAGATCGAACCGCTCGAAGAAACCGGGAAATCTGTCCCGATCCAGGAAAAATGGGTGATGTCGAAGTTCCCAGGGATGAGGTGTTTGTCGAAGAAATCGCTCAAGGGCACCGGGGTGATATCGACCTTCACGCCGATCTGGGCGAGGAATTGTTGCACCTGGCGCGCCTCCTGGTCGGAGACCGGGGTCTGGGTCGGAATCACATCTCGGATTTCCAGCTGCTTGCCGCCCTTGCTTCGGACTCCCTGGCCCTGACGGGTCCAGCCGAGCTGATCGAGCATCCTGGATGCCGCCGCCGGATCGTAGGCTGTGGCCTGGGAATTATCCTGATAGCCGTGCTGACCTTGCATGAAGATGTGGTCGCCCAGCGGCGTGACGCCCGGCACGATCCGGCCGATCAGCGCTTGCGTGATGGCCTGGCGGTTGATTCCCTTCTGGATCGCGATGCGCAACTGCTGGTCAGCCAGGATAGTACCGGGTTTACCATTGAAGGTGATGTGCCTGTAGTTCGGCGCGAGTGCTTTCCGTACGGTTACCCCAGCAGTGCTTTGCGCCCTCGCGAAGGAGTTGAGATCGGGGCCGATATCCACGAAATCGGTCTCGTTATTGGCAACCGCGTCGAACTGCGCCAGGGTGGGGATGCCACGGAAGATTATCCGGTCCAGTCGGGGTTTACGTCCCCACCATTTCTCGTCCCGTACCATCGTGATGGTGTTGGCCGTCCGGTCGAGCTGTGCCACCTTAAACGGACCGGCCGTAACAGGTATTCCCTGAGTCCAGGCCGTATTGAAGACCGTCGGATTCGTATTGGTGGAAGTCGGATACAGCGGACTGAACACGCTCTGCCAGTCGGAGAAAGGCGTCGCAAAGGTCACCACTGCCTGTTTGTCGGAAATGCCCCGCGTCACCGACCCGATGTTGGCGTACCCCGTGCTGGAGGAGATGAGGAAGGCCTTGTTGCTGCCGTTGAGGGCCTGCCACTGGGCGCGGAAGTCTTGCCAGCTGATCGGGGTACCGTCGCTCCAATTCGCCTCATCGCGCAAGGTATAGGTCACCACTTGCGGAGTGGTGCTGGTCAGCTCGGCGGACTTGAGATAGTCCTCATTGATTCTCACCGTGCCGTCGGGCTGGGCATGGAAGAGAGTCGGGAGCACACTGCCGAGCACGTCAGCTGTGTTTCTGTCCGCCCCATCGACCTGGTTGCCGTTGAAGTTGGGTGGAAGGTAGTCAAGCGTCCACCGGAAGGTGCCGCCGTCGCGTAGCGCCTGCGCCGGCATCGCACCGATGTCGANNTTTTCGAGGGGGGCCCGCCCGAGCCGTTACTCCCGCCGCAGCTGACCAATACCAGGGCGAGGGTCGCGATCAGTCCCCCCAGCAGCCGTTGCCGCATTCGCCAAACCTTTCCGTGGTCGTGTCTGGGCTTCTCACAGCACCGCGTGCGCCGTCGCGTAATGGCAGGCGGACTCGTGCTC
>QHBY01000215.1:0-6282 GCA_003244245.1 Pseudonocardiales bacterium | reverse complement strand
GTCCGGAACCGGCAGCCCGACGGCACGGCGGCCGGGCTGGGCAGGTCCCCGGTCAGCAGGATCCGTTCCCGAGCGCGCTCCTTGGCCGGGTCGGGGATCGGGATCGCCGAGAGCAGCGCCTGAGTGTATGGATGCTGCGGCGCTGTGTACACGGTGTCGATGGGCCCGATCTCCACGATCCTGCCCAGATACATCACCGCGACCCGGTCGGCGATGTGCCGCACCACGGCGAGGTCGTGCGCGACGAACAGCAGCGCCAGGCCCAGCCTGACCTGCAGCTCGGAGAGCAGGTTGAGCACCCCGGCCTGGATCGACACGTCCAGCGCGGAGACCGGTTCGTCGAGCACGAGCACCTTGGGCTCCAGAGCCAGCGCTCGGGCGATCCCGATGCGCTGGCGTTGCCCGCCGGAGAACTCGGCCGGGTAGCGGCCGGCGTGTTCGGGACGCAGACCCACCATCTTCAGCAACTCGGGGACCTGCCGTCGGATCTCCGTAGTGGCGACACCGTGGGCCCTGAGCGGCTCGGCGAGCACGTCGAACACCGGTAGCCGGGGGTCCAGCGAGGCGATCGGATCCTGGAACACCACCTGCAGATCCCGCCGCAGTTGCATCCGCCGCCGCCGATCCAGCGCGGCCACGTCAGTGCCGAGCACCTCGATCCGGCCCTGGGAAGGTGCCGCGAGCTTGAGGATCTCCATCAGGGTGCTGGACTTGCCACATCCGGACTCGCCCACCAGCCCGAGGGTCTCCTGCTCCCGCAGCTCGAAGGAGATATCGTCCACGGCGCGCACCGTGCCCACCTGGCGACGCAGAATCGCGCCTTTGCGCACCGGGTAATGCCGCACCAGATGCTCGACCCGCAACACCACCCGTGAGTGGCGATGCGAGTCATGGGTCGTATCGCCACTCACGGGTGGCGCCGGAGGCGCCGCATCGCTGCGATGACAGGCGCACTGATGATTATCGGAGACCGGCATGAGGTCGGGTTCGGTGGTGCGGCAGCGCTCGATCACCAGGGGACATCGTGGGGCGAACGGGCAGCCGGGCGGCAGGTCGACCAGCGACGGCGGCTGGCCCTCGATCGGGATCAGTGGCTGGCGCGGTCCGTTGTCCACCCGGGGGATGGCGGCGAGCAGTCCGCGGGTGTAGGGCATCCGGGGGTGGTAGAAGATCTCGTCCACCGGTCCGGTCTCCACGGTGCGCCCGGCGTACATCACCTGCACCCGGTCGGCGAACCCGGCGACCACCCCGAGATCGTGGGTGATCAACACGATCCCGGCGCCGGTGACCTCACGGGCGGTGGCCAGTACAGCCAGCACCTGAGCCTGCACCGTGACGTCCAGTGCGGTGGTCGGCTCGTCGGCGATGATCAGATCCGGATCGTTGGCGATCGCCATCGCGATCACCACTCGTTGCCGCATCCCCCCGGAGAACTCGTGCGGGAACGCCTGAGCTCGCCGCGTGGCGTCGGGGATGCCCACCAGGTCGAGCAACTCGACGGCCCGAGCGCTGGCCGCCCGCCGCGACTGCGCACTGTGCACCCGCAGCGCCTCGGCCACCTGGTCGCCCACGGTGTAGACGGGGGTCAGCGCCGACAGCGGATCCTGGAAGATCATGGAGATGCGCCGGCCGCGGATCTGGGACAGTTCGGTGTCCGAGCGCCCGAGCAGCTCACCACCCTGGAAGCGGATTGATCCGGTGACCTTGGCCTGCGGTGGCAGCAGACCCATCACCGCCATTGAGGACACCGACTTGCCGGAGCCGGACTCGCCCACGATCCCCAGCACCTCACCGGCGCTGACCTGGTAGCTCAGCCCGCGCACCGCGGTGACCCGGCCCTGCTCGGAGGGAAACGACACCGTCAGGTCGTCGATCGAAAGCACCGGCCCAGCAACGTGAGACCCCACCACCTGATCACCCACCTGAGCGCCTCCGCTTTCCGCGGGTGGAGGTCGGGTCGAGCGCGTCGCGCAGCCCGTCGCCGACGAAGTTCACCGAGACCACGGTCAGCACCAGTAGCCCCCCGGAGAACAGGAACAACCAGGGAAAGGTCAAGGCGGAGTTCGTGCCGGCGCCGATCAGCGTGCCGAGCGAGATGTCGGGCGGTTGCACCCCGAAGCCGAAATAACTCAGCCCCGTCTCGGTCAGGATCGCCGCCCCGACTGTGATGGTCGCATCGATGATCAGTATCGAGGCCATGTGCGGCACGATGTGCCGGGCGATGATCCGCCATGGTGGTACCCCCACGAAGCGGGCCGCCAGCACGAACTCGCGCTCGCGCAGCGACAGGGTCAGACCCCGCACGATCCGGGCGGTGATCATCCAGGAGAACGCCGCCAGCAGGACGACCAGGATCAGCCAGGTCTTGCCCCTGAAGGCGGGCGACAGGATCGCGATGATGAGAAACGACGGGATCACCAGCAGCAGGTCAACGCCCCACATCAGGACCCGGTCCACCCAGCCCCCGAAATATCCAGCGGCGGTTCCGACCACCGCGGCGATCGTGGTGGAGATGATCCCGACTAGCAGCCCGATCGTCAGCGACTTCTGCAAGCCCCGCACGGTCTGGGCGAACACGTCCTCACCGATCTGGGTGGTGCCGAACCAGTGCTGCGCCGACGGGGGCGCCAGGTAGGCGGTGGGATCCTGCTCGGCGTACCCCCACGGCGTCAGCAGTGGTCCCAGGAACGCCAGCGCGTACAGGGCCACGATGCACCCCAGCCCGATCACCGACAGCCGGTGGCGCAGGAAACGGCGCAATACCATCCGGCCCCGGCCTGAGGGCCCGATCAGCGGCTCTACCGGGGAACCGGGCGACGCCGTAGCGCTGTGCGGATTAGTGATCAACGCAGACACCGGCCACCTCCTCTCAGAGCCTTATCCGGGGATCGAGCGCGGCGTAGAGCACGTCGGACAGCCAGCCAGAGAACAGCACCAGGACCGCCACGAACAGGCTCACCGTCGCGACGATGTTGGTGTCGTTCTGCTGCACGCCGTAGACGAACCAGTCCCCCATGCCGTACCAGCCGAAGATCCGCTCGGTGAACACTCCACCGGTGATCAGCAGCCCGAACCCGAAGGCGAATAGCGTGGCCATCGGAATCAAGGCGGTACGCAGCCCGTGCTTGAACAGGGCCCGGCGCCGGGTCAGCCCCTTGGCCTGGGCGGTGCGCAAGAAGTCACTGCCCAGCACGTCGAGCATGGCGCTGCGTTGGTAGCGGCTGTAGAGAGCGATCTGGACCAGCGCGATGGTCAGTGTCGGCAGTACCAGGTGCGACAGCCGGTCGGCCAGCGCGGCCCACCAACTACCCTGAAAGCCGGGGGAGAACTCACCGGTGTAGTACAGCACGGTGCTGTCGGCGGCTCCGTTGAGCTGCAATCCGCCGAACTTCAGCAGCGTGCCGATCAGGAACACCGGGGTGGACAGCACCAGGAAGGAGACCAGGGTCGCGGCGTAGTCGAAGGCTCGGTACTGCCGGATGGCGCTGGTCACCCCGACCAGCACCCCGACCGCGATGCCCAGCACGGTGCCCAGCACGAACAGCCGAAGGCTCACGCCGATGCGGGCGCCGAGCTCGTCGGTGATGGGTTGACCGGTGATCGTCGAACCGAAGTCGCCGTGCACGACGCCGCCCATCCAGGCCACGAAGCGGGCCGGGATGGGTTCGTCGAGATGCAGCTCCGCGCGCTTGGCGGCGATCACTGACGCGGGCGGCGCCGGGTTACGGCCCTGCAGCTGGCCCAGCGGCGAGAACGTCAGCGACCCGAGCGCGAACGCCAGGAACGTCGCCACCAGGCACAGCAGGACGTAGTTGGCGAGACGACGCGCCAAAAAGCCGGTCATTGCGAGCCCATCGTGTCATTCCTTCAGGTCCGCGCACCGTACACGGCGGCCGGTGAAGAAGGGTTATCCGATGACGCAGCGGGGCAGCCGGTGGGCGTACTGTCACCAGCCCATGGGGTCCATGAGGCGATCAAAGATGCGGCGCGTGGTCGCGCTCGTCGCAGGCGCCACGGTGGCGCTGGCGGCCTGTGGCGGCGGCGGTGCAACGGGGCCTGGCGGTCAGCGCCAGACCGGGTCCGCCTTCGCGGCGTGCGAGGCGAACCCGAACACCTGCAACTCGGCAGCGCCCGATCAGCTGCGGCAAGGTGGCCAGCTCACCTACGTCATCGAGAAGAACATCGCGAACTGGAACCTGCTGTCCAACGAGGGCAACGTGTTCGACAACAACGAGGTCCTCAAGGCCGTGTTGCCCTACACCTTCGTCACCCAGCCGGACCTCACAGTGGCGATGAACAACGATCTGCTCGACTCGGCGAAGGTGACCAACTCCAGCCCCGAGACGATCGTCTACAAGATCAAAACGAACGCGGTGTGGTCGGACGGGACGCCGATCACCGCGGACGACTTCGTCTACAACTGGAAGCTGGAGAATGGGCGCGACTGCCCGGGCTGCCCGGTGGCATCCACCGCCGGCTACGACCAGATTCGATCGGTCATCGGCTCGGACAACGGCAAGACGGTGACGGTGACCCTGACCAAGCCGTTCACCGGCTGGAAGCAGCTGTGGAGCGGTGGCTCGCCGATCTACCCGGCGCACATCGCCGCCCAGCACGGGGATACCAAGACCCCACAGGGGCTGGCCACGTCGTTCAGCTGGTTCGGGACTAACGTGCCGACCTACTCCGGTGGCCCGTACCAGATCGACAATTTCAAGAACAACGAGTCGGTCACCCTGGTGCCCAACCCCAAGTGGTACGGGACGCGCCCGAAGCTCGACCGGCTGATCTACCGGATCATCACCGATGGCAACCAGGAGCCCACGGCGCTGCAGAACCGTGAAGTCCAGGTGATCTACCCGCAGCCGCAGGTCGACCTCGTGCAGCAGGTACGCAGGATCCCGGGCGTCTCGTCGTTCGTCGGGCTCGGCTTGACGTGGGAGCACTTCGACTTCAACCTGCAGAGCGGCTACCTCAATGACCCGGCGCTGCGCACCGCCATGTTCACCGCGGTCGATCGGCAGGCCATCATCAGCAAGACCGTGGGCCAGTTCGCCACCAAAGTAAATCCGCTGAACAGCCACAACTTCGTACCACAGGAGAACGGCTACGAGGACGTGATCAGCGAGACCGGTCAGGGCTCCGGCAACCTGGCGAAGGCCAGACAAATCCTCGCCACCGCCGGATACCGGCTCGACGGTGGCCAACTCAAGACACCCATCGGGCTGACGGTGCCGCCGATGCGGATGCGGTACACCATCGGCAACCAGGTCCGCCAGGTCGAGTGCGAGCTTTTCGCCCAGATGGTCAAGCCGCTGGGGATCACCGTGCAGGTGACGCCGACCGACGACCTTGGCGCTACGACGTCGCGAGGCGACTACGACATCATCGTATTCGCCTGGGTCGCCTCTCCGTTCCCTTACGCCAACGCCGTGCAGATCTGGGGCACCGGGCAGGGCAACAACTTCGGTCACTACAGCAACCCGGACGTCGACCGCCTGATCGCCGCGGCCGCTAGCCAGACCGACGAATCGCTCGCCAAGGAAACGCTCAATGCGGCGGACCACCGGCTGACCAAAGACGCCTACGTGCTGCCGCTGTACCAGAAACCGACGTTCATCGCGCTATACGACAACATCGCCAATGTGCGCAACAACTCCTCGCTGGACGCCCCGCCGTACAACGTCGCGCAGTGGGGCTTCCGCACCGCCGGTTGATCATCGACCGCTCAGAGGGACCTGTTCAGGGCGTCTGGCACGGTGTCGGCGAAGGTGAAGTGCTCCCGCAGTCCGGTGGTCTCCAGGCTCAGGTTGGCGGTCGGGGAGTTGCACACCAATCGCAGGTGGCGGTCTTGTTGGGTGGCGATTTCATCGACCTCCAACAACACGCGCAGCCCGGTAGATGCCAGGAACCGCACACCGTCAAGGTTCACCACCACGAGTCGGGCAACGGCCAGCTGTGTGGTCAGAAAGTCGGCCAGTTGCGGCGCGGTCAGCGCATCCACCTCACCGGTCACGGTGACGACGCGCGCATCTGGACCGTGTTCGGCCATCTGAAGATCCACGAGACTGTTCACATCCCGCAGGATATAGCGCAAGCCACAGAGAGACACCCCGCGTCATCTTCACCCGATAGCTGGTCATCTCCCGGCCGCAAACCTGATTCACTCATCGACGGGACCATCACCGCCGGGAAAGCGGGAGGCTGCGAAGTCACACACACGCCACCGGATGGCGAGCATAGGCGCGCCCGCCGAGCGGGCCTTGGGCTCAGCCGGTCGTA
>QHBY01000214.1:4962-9513 GCA_003244245.1 Pseudonocardiales bacterium | reverse complement strand
TCTACGTTACGAGGGGAAGCCCATGCCTTCTGGTGCGAAGGTTGTGGGTGGCGGCACTAGTGTGAAGGACGATGAGCGAGCGAGTTGCGCCCGGCGTGGTGTCTGAGGCGGGCGCAGAGTCCTTGGGGCAGGTCCGTGAGCGGCGCGTCGGGCCCGATTGGTTCAAGCGCGCGGTGTTCTACGAGGTGCTCGTGCGTGCGTTCTCCGATTCCGACCGCGACGGTTCCGGAGATCTGCGCGGGCTGACGGAGAAGCTGGACTACCTTGAGTGGTTGGGCGTTGACTGTTTGCTGTTGCCGTCGTTGTGCGACTCGCCGCTGCGTGATGGGGGCTATGACATCCGCGACTTCCGGGTGGTGCTAGCGGAGTTCGGTACCGTTGAGGATTTCGTGCACTTCCTTGACCAGGCGCACCAGCGCGGGATCCGCGTCATCACCGACCTGGTCATGAACCACACCTCTGACACCCACCCGTGGTTCCAGGACTCGAGGCGCAACCCGGGGGGCCCTTACGGCGACTTCTACGTCTGGAGCGATGACAGCACTCGCTATCCCGGCGCCCGGGTTATCTTCGTGGACACCGAGAGCTCGAACTGGACTTACTGTCCGGTGCGCGGCCAATTCTACTGGCACCGCTTCTTTTCCCACCAGCCCGACCTTAACTACGCCAACCCGGCGGTCGCCGACGCGATGATCGATGTGCTGCGGTTCTGGCTGGATTTGGGCATCGATGGCTTCCGGCTCGACGCGGTGTCCTACCTGTTCGAGAGGGAGGGCACGAACTGCGAGAACCTGCCCGAGACGCACGCATTCCTGCGCCGCTGTCGCAGGGTCGTCGACGATGAGTATCCCGGCCGGGTCCTGCTCGTCGAGGCCGATCAGTGGCCCACCGAGGTTGTGGAGTATTTCGGTGACTCGGGCGTGGGCGGCGACGAGTGCCACATGGCCTTCCACTTCCCGCTGATGTCGCGGATCTTCATGGCGGTCCGTCGGGAGTCGCGCTTCCCGATCTCGGAGATCCTCGCCCAGACCCCACCGATCCCGAGCGGCTGCCAGTGGGGGATCTTCCTGCGCAACCACGACGAGCTCACTCTCGAGATGGTGTCCGACGAGGAGCGTGACTACATGTACGTCGAGTACGCCAAGGATCCCCGGATGAAGGCGAACATTGGGATCCGCCGCCGGCTCGCCCCGCTGCTGGAAAATGACCGCAACCAGCTTGAGCTATTCACCGCGCTGCTGCTCTCGCTGCCAGGTTCACCGGTGCTCTACTACGGCGACGAGATCGGCATGGGCGACAACATCTGGTTGGGCGACCGCGACGCTGTCCGCGGCCCCATGCAGTGGACGCCGGATCGCAACGCCGGGTTCTCCCTGTGTGATCCCGGTCGCTTGTACCTTCCGATCATCATGGATCCGCTCTATGGCCACCAGGCGGTAAACGTCGAGGCGCAGATTAAGGGCATCAACTCGCTGCTGCACTGGAACCGGCGGATGATCGAAATCCGCAAGCAGCACGCCACGTTCGGCCTGGGAGCTTTCCACGAGCTCGGCGCCTCCAACCCGAGCGTGCTGGCCTACGTCCGGGAGCACCACGAGCCCGACGGCAGCCGCGACGTCGTGTTATGTGTTAACAACCTCTCCCGGTTACCGCAGCCGGTGGAGCTGGATCTGGGGTCCTGGCGCGGCTGCGCGCCGGTGGAGCTGACCGGAGGCACACCCTTCCCGCCGATCGGTGAGCTGCCCTACCTGCTCACGCTGCCCGGTCACGGCTTCTACTGGTTCGCCATCCCGGCCCAAGAACAGCCCGTGAGCGCAGTTCCCGACCGGCTGGCCGACTGGCTGCCGGCGCAACGCTGGTTCGCCGCGAAAGGGCGTGCGATTGCGGGCGTGCACGTCGCCCAGTCGGTGACGCTCGCCGGCGCGCAGCCGCGGGCCGAGCACATTGTGCTGCGGGTGGAGTTCGCCGACGGGGGATCACCGCAGCACTACCAGCTGCTGCTCGGCCGCCGCGGCGTGCTGCCGCCGGAGCTGCAGCACGCTGTGATCGGAACGGTGGATGGAGACGTCGGCTACGACGGGCTGTGGGATCCACAGCTGACCCAGGTCGTGCTCGACCTGCTCGCCCGGGAACAGCAGGTCGGTCCGCTGCGGTTTGTGCTGGAGCCCGGAGCGCAGCTGCCGCACGACGTGGCGTCCCGGATGGTGACGGCCGAGCAGTCGAACAGCTGCGTGGTCTACGGGGAGCAGGCCATCCTCAAGCTGTTCCGCCGGGTGACGCCCGGCCTCAACCCCGACCTCGAGCTGCACCGGGCGCTGCGCGAGCTGGGATGCACCCACGTCGCTCAGTTGCTGGGCGCCATCGAGGGCTCCCTACACGGCGAGCCTGCCTCGTTCGGGATCCTGCAGGAGCACGCCGGGAACTGCGTCGAGGGCTGGACAATGGCGCTGGTCAGCGTCCGCGACCTGCTGGCGGAGGCCGACCTGCGGGCCGACGAGGTCGGCGGCGACTTCGCCAGCGAGGCCCGCCGGCTCGGTGAGGTGGTAGCCGCGGTGCACGCGGACCTCGCCACCGCGCTGGGGATGTCCACACTGGACTCCCAGGGCCTGGCCGCGGTGTCTGACGGGATGACCCGCCGGCTGGAGGAGGCGCTGTCGGTGGTGCCGGAGCTGGCCGAGCTGGAGCCCGCGCTGCGCTCGGCCTTCCGCGCGGTAGCAGCCGTGCCGCCCGGGGTGAGCGTGCAGCGGGTGCACGGCGATCTGCACCTCGGCCAGGCGCTGCGGACCCCCACCGGGTGGCTGCTCATCGACTTCGAGGGCGAACCCGCCAAACCCCTAGCGCAGCGGAGCGCACCCCACTCGCCGCTGCGCGACATCGCCGGAATGCTGCGCTCGTTCGACTACGCCGCCTACCACCAGCTCGCCGAATGGCAACACGACGCAAAAGATTCCAGCGGACAGCTGCAGTACCGCGCCCGAGAGTGGGCGGGGCGCAACCGCGAGGCGTTTTGCGACGGCTACGTCAACGTGGCCGGCGCCGACCCACGCAACTCCCACGTGCTGCTGCGCGCCTACGAGCTGGACAAAGCCGTTTACGAGACCGTGTACGAGACCCGCTACCGCCCCTCGTGGGCCCAGATACCACTGCGCTCACTGCGCCACCGGGTGACCAACTGAGGCAAACGCCTGTCCGCGGCCAGCCGAGATACGTGTACTCGGGCGATCGGGCGTTGTTGCGTTGATGGAGTCGACGCCGCGACTGAGGACAGGACCCTCCACGAAGCGCTGTCGGGCCGATTCGTGACGTCGACGATCGCCGGGGTTATTCCCGGCGATCCACGGTGGCCGCTGCACCCCATGCGCGGTCGCGGGGGCAACTCTGCAATACCAGACTCCCGTCAGCGGAACTGAGAGATGTTCTTGGTCTACGTTCACCCCGAGGCCTCCCCTGACACTCTCAGAGCACTATCCGCGGACGAACCGGGCCGCGTCCCCGCATCCGCCTGGGGCGCGGTCCTCGATGGGCAGGGCCAGCCGCGGGACCCCGGCGAGGCGGGTGTCATCGAGCTCACCGCCCTGCTGCGGGACGGACCGGGCGGTGACTAGCTGGCGCGCTGGCCCCCAGACATGCGCATCATCTGCCGCCGCGAAAAGCCCCACCCCGGCGCGCAGCTGTCCCTGTTCGAAACCATCGCCGGCTGGCGCTACCAGCTCGTGGCCACCAACACCCCCGGCAAGACCGCTCAGTTCCTGGAGGCACGCCACCGACCACACGCCCGGGTCGAGGACTGCATCCGCACCGGCAAGGACACCGGGCTGGGCCATCTGCCCTCGACCTCGATCGAGATCAATCGGGCCTGGTTTGTGGCCGCCACCATCGCCTGTGACCTGCTGTGCTGGCTACGCCTGCTCTGCTGGCTATGTCTGCTCTGCCTGGACGGACCACTGGCCAAGGTCGAACCCAAGACCCTGCGCTACCGGCTGCTGCACACCGCCGCCCGCATCGTCCGCGGCCAACGCAAACGCAAACGCAAACGCAAACGCAAACGCAAACGCAAGATCCGCATCCCCGAGACCTGGCCCTGGGCCCAGCAACTGGCCGACTGCCTGCTCACCGCGCTCGCCCTACCCCCACCAACCCGGAGTCGGGAATGTCTATCGCGCGGAGCTATTGTTCCGCCACCAGTTGGATCCGCTGCTGCCGGGTCGCCAGCTACCAGCT
Source organism: Pseudonocardiales bacterium (assembly GCA_003244245.1). Lineage (GTDB taxonomy): Bacteria > Actinomycetota > Actinomycetes > Mycobacteriales > Pseudonocardiaceae. The sequence goes on along the minus strand of QHBY01000214.1, from coordinate 5,292 downwards.
GATCAGTGGGCAGCGCTATGGACAGATCTCGCCGATCTGATGGCTGACGGGGTGCGTCGCGGTCGGATCGACACCGTGCGACCTGAGCACGACCCGATTCGGATGGGACGCGCTCCGCGGCAGGACCGCCACGGCGGTGAGGTCTACGTCTACCGCCGCACCGGGGCGCCGTGCCTGGTGTGTGGCACGGCGATCGTCACCACGCGACACGCGGCGCGCAAGCTGTACTGGTGCCCCCGGTGCCAGCGACGCCCAGCGGTCTAGAAGTCGCCGCCACCGAAGTCGCCGCCACCGCCCCAGTCGCCGCCACCGCCGTAGTCGCCACCGCCG
>QHBY01000214.1:0-4864 GCA_003244245.1 Pseudonocardiales bacterium | reverse complement strand
CCCCCGCCGCCGTAGTCGCCACCACCGCCGCCGTAGTCGCCACCGGCGCCGTAGTCTCCACCGCCGAAGGCGTTGTCCTGGCCGGCGCCATAGCCCTGTTCCCAAGCCCCCGCCGACGCGATCCCGCCCATTCCCGAGAACATCGAGCTGAACAGCAGCGCCGAGCCCAAACCCCAGGCACCACCGATCAACGCCGGTTTCCACCAAGGCTCGCTGTACCAGCCCTGGGGCACGGCACGTCCAGCTATCCGGCCGCCCGGGTAATAGTGCGGGGTGCGGTCGCTGGGGTTCGGCGACGCTGTGTATTCGCGCCCCTCGACGTTGACGTCTCGATCCTCGGTGACCGAACCGGCGCCACCCTGGCCTGCCACGGGCGGCAAGTCCGGACCGGGGTCCATTCCCATCGCGGTGCGGGCGGCCCGCACGTAGTACAGCCCTTCCAGGGCTGTTTGGGTCACCAGGCGGCTTTGCGCGGCGGTACGCGCAGAATCCACCTGGGCGCTGGCCGCGGTATAGCGCTCCGCGGCATCAGCCAGTGCTTGCTTGGAGGGTTCGTCGGTGCCAATCAGGTTGAGCACCTGGCCGCCGAGCCGCTCCACCCAGCGGCGCGCCTCGGCCTTCGAGTCTTCAAGATCACGCTGCTGGGTGGCTTGCCGGTGTCGAAGGTAGTACACCGAACCACCGCCGATCAGCAGCACGAGTATCACCACCGAGATCAGCGCGCCCACGCGACCTCCTCCTCAGATTGGACCGGACTGTGTCGACATTACCCCCGCTGTGGATGGGTTCCCGGCCCTGCAAGGGACGTCACGTGGGACGACCGTTGATCGCTTCCAGGGTACCGCTCACCGTCTGGTTGCCCACGGGCGGATGATCAGGTGTTGACAGCGAGCCTCTCCGTCACGACCCTCGCTCAAGACGAGGGAAGGACCGCAATGATGTCAGCCACACCAATCTTCGAACAGCTGTGTCGGGATCTCCACGATGCTGCTAATGCTCAGCCGGTGGATGCCCCACAGCCGCTGATCGCCAGCCAGCGTAAGGGCCCGGCGCACTCCCTGGATGACACCGGAAGCGGTCTGGCGTATGAGCGCGGCAACCGCCTGCCACGCGCGCTCGCGGAATGGGCATGCCCCACCGGTTAGGTCGCAGACGAGTGGCTCAACGCTGGCAGTGGTGAAAGCCAGTGGCGGGTTTGCCGCGCAGTCGTGGCACTCTGTGCCCGTTGCGTAGGTGTCCCGGTCCAAGTCGGGGGCTGTGCGCTCGCTACGAACGCACAGCCCCCGCCCCCCTTGGAATGGCGCCTCATCGATGGCTCCCGGAGGCGCCGCTACGTCATCGTGTTATCTATCTCTATCGGGTCGGGTGGCCCACTGTTTCGGCGAGCCCTGGCGGTTGGACCTGAGCTGCCGTTTCCCATTACCTACACTTGTCCGGGACCTGCCAGCGCCGCAACCCCTCGTCAAGATGTCCTGATCGGTAGGGTCGAACCGATCGAGTGGAGGTTGGGGATCGTGGTGAGCGAATAGGCCATTGCGGATCACTACTCACGGGGCGAGCTGGGACGCAAGATTCACCTGGATCCCGGCCAGCTTGCGCCGGTCGATGAGTTTCACATAGGGGGCCGAAGGGCCACGGTCGAGTTGATCGACCAGCTCGACCTGTGTCCTGGACTGCGGAGCAGTTCGATACTTACCCGTGCTTGACCGACGCACTGACCGCGTTGACCGACGCAACGGAAGTGACGATCAGCGCTGGGCAGGTGGGCTTGCTGTCGGTGACCGGGCGACTCGACGAGACGGGGTTGACGCAGCTGCGTGGACAGTTGCAGGTGCTGGTCGACGCCGATACTCGGTACCTGGTGGTGAATTCGGCTGGGGTGACCAGCTGCGATTATCGATTGTTTGACGTGCTGACTCGGACCGCCAGGTCCTCACCGACCGCCAGGGTTGGATGCGGCTGATCGGGGTCGGTCCCGCGGTCCGCAACGCCCTAGATCAAGCCACGCCGTCGGAGTGCCTATTGGTCTACCAAGCCTCCGACTGGGCCGACGACCTGGCCGGCGGAAGCCGACCGGTCGCAGTATCGCTCTGCCCCGCCGGGCCCGACGGGCCCGACGGGCGCCGGGTCCGTGGGCCGACCACCACCCTGTCAAATCAGAGGCGGCCGGCGGTCGATACCCGGGCGGATCCGAGAATTGCCAGGGGTCACTCTCCAAGTCTGAGTGATCCGATGGGTGCACAGTCCTCGCAGAGCAACACCATGTCGGTTACCTTGTGCAAGGCCATGTACTTCTCGGCCGTCATGAAGGTGCTGTCCTCGCGAGGTAGCTGCACCTCTCGTTCGCAGCCGCACTTTTCACACGCCAGCGGCATCCATTGGAGAGGATCAGAGGTTGTGGTCATGCCCACATCTTCTCAGCCTGCCGCGGTCTACCCGTTTGGCCGTACCGGTCAGATACCTGGAGCAGGGTCTGCATCTCGACTGAAAGGATCTTCATCGTGCCGAGCTGCTACGGCCTCTAGACCGCGTTTGCGTGACTTGTTCAGGATCGGTGGGCCTGGCTGTATCGACCGGCGCAGAGCGTCGCTGCTGGTCACGTTACGCAACGGCAACGCGGGGGCAGCCCTCGACGCGACCGGCAACGGCCTCGTATAACTCTGCCCCCCGGGTCGCCGTGTAGTAACCCTGGGGAGGTCGACGGGATGCCACGCCCTGCCCTCACGCCGCGCCCGTATTTATGGACGGCCATCCCGGAGATCTGCCCGCTCTGAGGGCTTCGGCGGTTGGGACGATGGGTCTGCGAAGATGTCGGTTGATGTTGGTGGCACCACCGCAAAGTGCGGCATCCAGTGCGCCGTGCAGTCTGGGTCGGCCCAGCCCTCGTGAGCCACGTCGTGGTCGGTTGCTACATCGTTGCTACAGGGGGTGCTGGATGGCCGCAAGGTGGCCGTCGCTGCTCGACAGCAGCACGCGGGCGGCAGGTGGATCGGTGCGCGTTGCGCTTGACGCGGACTGTCCCGACCTTTGATCGAGGTGACTACGGGGACCGAGAGTATTCATTCGCCGGGGTGCCCGGTGGTGATGACCGGAAAGGGTATGATGGACGAGTTCATTACTCACACTTGTTGGATGCGTTACGTTCCCGATGACGCTTCGGTGATGACTTTGAGCATTCCCGGGACACATAACTCTTGCTGCGTCCACGGATTACTCGGACTCGGAAAGGCTCAGGAGCTGGATCTGCCCGACCAGTTGAACGCGGGGATACGCTTTCTTGACATCAGGTTTACGCATTACCAGGACAACCTTTGCGTGCACCACGATGTTATATGCACGGAAAAGAGCTACGTGGATGTCCTGACCATTTGCTTCAACTTCCTTAGACAGCACCCTTCTGAGACTATTTTGATGTCAGTAGATGACGAGAGTCGCTTCGATGACGCGCTCGGTAAGTTCGCGCCTTCTCAAATTATCTGCAAATTACCCATGGCGGACACGGCGAACCCTGACAAAAACACCCGCTCGTTCGAAGACACATTTAATGCAAAAACATGGGAGTGCATCGAGAACATTCCACTATTCTACAATTTCATCGCCGTTACCCCTGGGGACAATTCTGCAGTCACCAGTCCTGCATTCACATCCGAAACAACGTTGGGAGACGTTCGCGGTAAGATCATTTTATTACGCAGATTCGAAGGTGGTCAAGACGTTGGATTCGACCTTTCTTACTGGCCAGAAAACCAGTGTTTCAGAAGTGCAACACCTCCATTCTATGGTGTCGAGGATCGCTATCAAAATCCTGGAGATGATGACAAGTTCGATTACGTCGTTGGGCACATAGAGAAAGCCAGGAGCGGCGATTTAGATGAGTTATACATTACGTTTTCCAGCGCTGTTGGACTGACCGCACGAGGTTACTCAAAGAAAATAAATCCGCGTCTCAACGACTATCTTGCCGAATCCCCACCAGGGCGCATCGGAATTATCGTGATGGACTACTTCGAAGAGCCTCGAGAACTGGTTTCCAACGTGATCAAAGCGAACGTTACGACCGGATTGACCGGCACTCCAGGCCGGTGAGCCCGCAGCCGTGATCGACGCGCCGCAGCGAACATGTTCTGCATTCACCGGCGAGCCAGGACCGGAACTCCGGTATCACCGGCTCTACCTATTCCCAGGTGCTCCCATTCATGCCCACCGGAAGCGCTGAACATGTACGTCAGCCTCGAACAGGCGTTGTACGGCGCGCTGTGATTGACAGCGGCGGTCGCGGGTGGAGGAAGAGGGAGGCGCGTGTGTTGGTGCTGGCCAAGTACAGCGTCCAGGCCACCGGGTCACCTGCCCGGAACGCAACCCCCGTCAGACCAGCCACCACACAGTGCGGTCAGGTGCTGCTCGCGGCCCGGAACGAGTCGATCTAGTGGGTCCCAGCCAAACAACCCGACCCCGGTCCGGATGGTGACCCTCGCCGCGCACCGCGACCGGCCCCGTGAGGCCGCGCTGCGCCGACGTGTTTCGCCCGGAACCTCGGCACGTATTCGGCACAGCTGCTCGCACAGTTGGCCTAGGCCCGTGCTGCCTGGATCGCTGAGCAGCCGCCGATTTGGGGCGGCGTTGCCACGGCGCTCGCCGTTAAGGGTGGGGCAACGGGTCAGCAAGCGGCCCTGCGAGGCAGCGTCTGTTACCTCGTCGCTGCCTTCATCGCCAACATCGTTATCAAGCCCCTCGTCAACCGGCGCCACGACGCAGGCGAGGGCCGAATCACTCCGGTCACATCGTCGTTCCCGTCTGGCCACACCGCGTCGAACCTCGCCTTTGTCTTCGGCGTGGCTCAGGACTGACGTTCCGCACATCTCGC